>CAZEFQ010000062.1:0-39243 GCA_964511505.1 uncultured Rhizobium sp. | reverse complement strand
AGAGCGCGGCGCTGCGCGCGGCGGCGCGCGCCATCCGGGCACGCAAGACGGAGATCCTGGTCGCCAACGCCAAAGACCTGGAAGCGGCGAAGGCAGGCGGCATGGCCGCTTCCCTGCTGGACCGCTTGGCGCTCAACGACGCGCGGATCGAGGCCATGGCCAAGGGCGTGGAGGATGTCGCCGGCCAAGCCGATCCAAACGGCCGGGAGCTGGCGCGTTGGCAGCGGCCCAACGGCCTTGACATCGCCCGCGTCGCCACCCCTATCGGGGTGATCGGCATCATCTATGAATCCCGTCCCAATGTGACGGCGGATGCCGGGGCGATTGCGCTCAAGGCGGGTAACGTCGCGATTTTGCGCGGCGGCTCCGACTCGGTGCATTCGGCCGGTGCGATCCACGCCGCCATGGTGGAAGGCCTCAAGGCGGCAGGCCTGCCCGAAGCGGCGGTCCAATATGTGAAGAACACCGACCGGGCGGCGGTGGGGCTGATGCTGGAAGGTTTGAATGGCAATCTCGATCTGATCATCCCGCGCGGCGGCAAGGGCCTGACCGGGCGGGTGATGCATGAGGCGCGGGTGCCGGTGCTGGCCCATCTGGAAGGCATCTGCCACACCTATGTGCACGACAAGGCCGACCCGGCCATGGCGCGCAAAGTGGTGTTGAACGCCAAGATGCGGCGCACATCCATCTGCGGCGCCACCGAGACCCTGTTGCTGGACGAAAAGATCTTGAAGTCCCAAGGCCCCGCCATCCTGGACGACTTGGCCAAGGCGGGCTGCGAGATTCGGGGCGATGAGGCGGTGCGGGGGATTTTTCCCGCCGCCAAAGCCGCCACGGAAGAGGATTGGCGCACCGAGTATCTCGACGCCGTCATCGCGGTGAAGACCGTGGGCGGCGTGGAAGAGGCGATCCGCCATATCGAGCAGTATGGCTCGCACCACACGGACGCCATCATCACCGAAGATGAAGGCGCGGCGGAGCGCTTTCTCAATGCGCTCGATAGCGCCATTGTGCTGTGGAACGCCTCGACCCAATTCGCCGATGGCGGCGAGTTCGGCATGGGGGCCGAGATCGGCATCGGCACCGGCAAGCTGCATGCCCGCGGGCCTGTGGGGGTGGAGCAGCTCACCACCTTCAAATATGTGGTGCGCGGCAGGGGCCAGACCCGCCCATGATGTTCTTCCATTGAACTGGATCAGACCGCCGGGGCCGGTGGCGGACGGCCTCACCATCGGCCTGTTGGGTGGCACCTTTGATCCGGCGCATGCCGGGCATCTGCATGTGAGCTTGACCGCGCTGAAGCGGCTTTCCCTCGATTATGTCTGGTGGCTGGTGTCGCCCGGCAATCCTTTGAAAGATGCGCCCCCCGCCATCGCGGAGCGGCTTCAGGCGGCGCGCAAAACGGCGCGCCATCCCCGCATTGCCGTCAGCGATATCGAACGCCAGATGGGCACGCGTTACACGATTGACACCGTGAAGGCGTTGCAGCGCCGCTTTCCCGCTGTGCGCTTCGTCTGGCTGATGGGGAGCGACAATTTGCGGGACTTCGACCGCTGGCGGAACTGGCGGGAGATCGCCTTGCGTCTGCCCGTGGTGGTGGTCGAGAGGCCGGGAAGCCTGAGGGCCCGCGGCAATGCTGCCGTGATCCGGCGCTTCGGCCTTTCCCGGCGTCTGAAAAAGCCGCCATGCATCCTGGTGCTGGACGGGGCACGCAATGCCGAAAGCGCCACGCGGCTGAGGAGCCTTGGTCGGCGCGGACAGCCCTGCTAGATTCAGGTCATGAACCGGAGGAACACCACC
This sequence comes from uncultured Rhizobium sp., assembly GCA_964511505.1. Taxonomy (GTDB): domain Bacteria; phylum Pseudomonadota; class Alphaproteobacteria; order Micropepsales; family Micropepsaceae; genus Rhizomicrobium. The sequence goes on along the minus strand of CAZEFQ010000062.1, from coordinate 37,443 downwards.
CCTTGAGTCCCGCGAAAAACGCCAAGGCAACGGCCACCAAAAAGTCCGGCAAGAAATCTTCCAGGAAGACGGCAAAAAAATCCGGCAAACCCGAAAAGAGGACCGCCTCCAAAAAAACCGCTAAGTCCAAGCCGGCGCCGCAATCCGAGCTTTTGACGCGGATCAAGGCTTCGCTGGAGGACGACAAGGCCGAGGATATTGTCACCATCGCCATGGAAGGACGGTCGTCCTTGTGCGATGCGGTGGTGATCGCTTCCGGCCGCTCCAGCCGTCATGTGATGGCGATTGCCGAGCATCTTTCGCGCCGGCTGAAGGAAAACGGCTATGGCACCAGGCCGGTGACCGGCGCCCAACAGGGCGATTGGGTGCTGGTGGATGCCGGCGATGTGATCGTGCATGTCTTCCGCCCGGAGGTGCGCGCCTATTACGACCTGGAAGGCATGTGGTCGGTCCAGTGATAATCAACTGATCATGCGTCTCTGGATATTCGCCATCGGATCAGCCCGCGGCACCTCGGAAGGCGTGTTGTGCGAGGAGTATGTCGATCGCGCCCTCAAGATCGGACGCAATATCGGCTTTTCCGCCGTCCATGTGGAGGAATTGCCGGTTGCCAAGGCGCGCGACGCCAAGCTGCGGATGACCGACGAGGCGGGACGGCTGGCGGCGCGCCTGCCGGAGGGCGCGCATATCGTGCTGTTGGATGCGCGCGGCAAAGGCATGACGTCGGAGGATTTCGCCGAAATGCTGGCGGCGCTGCGCGATGCGGGCACGCGCGACTTGGCCTTTGTGATCGGCGGACCGGATGGGCTCTCGCCGCTGCCGGGCAAGAACGCGGGACGCAGCCTGGCTTTCGGGCCGCAAACCTGGCCGCATCTTCTGGCGCGTGCGCTCTTGAGCGAACAGGTCTATCGCGCCATGACCATATTGGCGGGGCACCCGTATCACCGGCCATAGAGCGGTTCCCGGAAAAGCGTTGCTGCGCTGTCGCCAGGCAACTCCGTCAGGAACCGCGACCAATAAAAGAATGCTAGGCGCAAATATTGATCTGAAGAGCGCATGAACCGCCATCGCGGGCGCAGGATGGCGGAGGCGGCCGGACGGTCTGGCAGCTTCCCGCCAGATCGAGGCTGAGTGGCGCGGCGCCTGGCGCATGAAAGCCGAACTTTGGCGACGAAAACAGCGCTGCAGACAGGAGCATGGTCAGCGCAAGAAAAATCAGCCAGAATTTCCTGCGGTCTTCGGCAATCATGGCGGCTTCCCGGTCATTCCCGGAAAGCTGCTTCAAGCTCCGTGCCAGCCGGATAAGACTTCCTTAACCATGATGCGCGATGCTTCTGTGTCGTGTTGGGACAGGCGGACTTTTCCGCGTCATGCAGGGTCTCGTACATGCTAACGCTTCGCTGTTTCCCATAAGGCCTTCAGGCGGACTTTCATGGAAATCAAAGGCCCCGGCCGGATCGAGACCAGCGCCATCCGGCGCAAGCCCGCAACCGCCACCGGCGGCGGCGGTTTCACCGTCTCCGATGCGCCGGAGACCCACACGCATATCGTTGCCGGCCCCGGTCCCATCGCGGCGCTGGATTCCATCCTGGCGCTGCAGGACATGGGCAATCCCACCGACGGCCGCTCCAAGGGACTGGCCCATGGCGAGCAATTGCTGGCGATTTTGGACTCGGTGCGCGACGGTTTGCTGGCAGGCGGCATTCCCCGCGCCACCTTGAACCGGCTGGCGGTGGCGGTGACGCGGCGGCACGACGTGTTCGCCGATCCCAAGCTGCAGGATGTGCTGGACCAGATCGAGCTAAGGGCGCATGTCGAACTCGCCAAGCTGGAACAGCTCGATAAGCGGACCGCCTAGGCGGAGCCGCTTTGAACCCGCGCAGCAGGTGAGCCGCGCCTACATGCCCATGAAGGGCCGGAAGCCGCCATAGATCATGCGCTTGCCGTCAAACGGCGCGTTTTCCATCATCTTTTTCAGCCGGGGATCGTCCATCACCTTCTTGCCGGCGGCATCGCGCGTGGCGCGGTCCGGATAGAGTATCCAGGAAAAGACCACGATCTCGTCGTCCTTCGCCTGGACGGCGCGTGGAAACGAGGTGAGCTGGCCATAGGGCACATCGTCGCCGACACATTCCACAAAGCCGGTGGCTCCGAATTCCTTCCAGATCGCTTCGGATTCCCGGGCCATCTGTTTGTAGGCGTCAAGCTTGTTTTTGGGAACCGGAACCACATAACCGTCGATATATGCCATCGGAGTGCCTCCTTGAGTTTTCTCTCAAAGGACATGGCAGCGATTCGGTTCCGGCAGCGGCAAAAGAAAAAGGCGGCCGCAAGGCCGCCTTCGTGAAATTCTTCGGATCGCTATATCGAACCGGTAAAGAGAGATCGACGGTGGGCATGGCCCAACCGATTGTGAAACCATCAAACAGAGCCGCATTGGCAAGGGTGGAGATAAGGCCTACTGCTAATGAGGTCTTTCCAGAATGGGTTTGATGACACTCGCCGGAATGTAAACTTCATTTGAGAAGAATGTGTCTGCGCTTCCCGAAACGGAAAAACACATATTCTCCATCGTGTCGTACAAATCGTATGGTGTTTGGAAGACGTAACTGGTTCCCCTGCTATAAGAACCGCTCGTCGGCAAGAAAAAGTAATAGAGTCCTCGAAATTTTTCCAATTCACTGGTCGGTTTGACGGATCGGTCTTTGGTGACGGCACCGTAGGCGTCGTACACCGGCGGGTCGGCTGCGTAAGAAGCATGAGGATTTCTTCCAGCCTCACATTTATAAGCGCCCACATGGACGTCGCGGTTGCGACTATGTGAAAGCGCCGCCAAATCCACGCTGCTGCTGAAAATTACACGGATAAATTTGTATTTGTTCGCCGTACCATCAATGAAGTTTGGATCGTTCGGAGATGCTATTTGTACGGTGACGAGTTTGAAATCCGTGATTTCGGGATTGATGGCGTCGTCCGCCCGGGCGAAGCCCGCAAGAACAAGCCAGAGCAAGAGAGCCGGCGCGACACGCATCACAGAGGCGAGCTTACGAAATATTGGCCGAAACCGGAAGGAGATTTCGCTGTGCCTTGTCAGACATCCAGCAGCAGGCGCTGCGGGTCTTCCAGATTGTCCTTCACCCGCACCAGGAAAGTGACGGCTTCGCGGCCGTCCACCAGGCGGTGGTCATAGGACAGCGCCAGATACATCATCGGGCGGATCTCGATCTTGTCGCCTATTGCCATGGGGCGGGGCTGAATCTTGTGCATCCCCAGGATGCCGGATTGCGGCGTGTTGAGGATGGGGGTGGACATCAGGGAGCCGAACACGCCGCCATTGGTGATGGAGAAAGTGCCGCCCTGCAGTTCTTCCAACTTCAACTTGTTGTCGCGGGCGCGGCCGCCGAAATCGGCGATGGCCTTCTCGACCCCCGCGAGCGAGAGCCGGTCCACATCGCGCACCACCGGCACCACCAGGCCCCGCTCGGTCGAAACCGCGATGCCGATGTCGTAATAATTCTTGTAGATGATGTTGTCGCCTTCGATCTCGGCATTGATGTTGGGCAGTTCCTTCAGCGCCGCCACCACCGCCTTGGCGAAGAAGCCCATGAAGCCAAGCTTGACGCCGTGTTTTTTCTCGAATGCCTCCTTATAGGTGGCGCGGGCGGCCATCACCGCCGTCATGTCCACTTCGTTGAAGGTGGTGAGCTGAGCGGCGGTGTTCTGGGATTCCTTGAGGCGCAGCGCCACGGTCTTGCGCAGCCGTGACATCGGCACGACTTCTTCCCGCGCCGCATTGGCGCGCGGGCCGGAAGGAAGTGCAGGCGCGGGTGCCGGCTTGTTGGCGCGGGCTTCGAGCGCGGCCAGCATGTCGCCCTTGGTGACCCGGCCATCCTTGCCGGTGCCGGTGACGGAGGAAGCGGGGATACCACTTTCCTCGGCCAGGCGCCGGGCCGACGGCATGGCTTCCGGCTTAGGGACATCCGGCTTGGGAGCGGCAGGTGCGGGCTTGGGTGTTTCCGCTTTTGGCGCCGGTTTTGACGCTTCAGGTTTTGGCGCCTCGGCTTTGGGTGCGGGAGCTGGCGCGGCCCCGGCTTTTCCTTCGGCGATGGAGCCCAGAAGGGCGCCCACCTGGACCGTATCGCCGGTCTTGACCGAGATGGTCTCGATGGCGCCATCGGCGGGGGCGGGGACCTCCACCGTCACCTTGTCGGTCTCGAGTTCGACCAGCGGTTCGTCGCGCTTGACGCTCTCGCCTTCTTTCTTGAACCAGCGCGCCACCGTGGCTTCAGTGACGGATTCGCCCATGGCGGGGACTTTGATCTCGATGCTCATGCCTGTTCCGGCGTCCTTTAGAGAGTGAGAGCTTCGTTGAGGAATTGGGCCAACTCGGCGAGGTGCTGCTTCATCAGGCCCGCCGCGGTGGAGGCATATTCGGGCCGTCCGACATAGCGCGCGCTTTTCTTGCCGCCCAGCCTGGCGATGGTTTCTTCAATGCGCGGCCGGACGAAACACCAGGCCCCCTGGTTCATCGGCTCTTCCTGACACCAGACAATTTCGGCCTTGGGGAAGCGGTTCAGCTCCTGGGCCAGCACATTTTCCGGGAAAGGATAAAGCTGCTCGATGCGCAGGATCTGGATACGGCTTTCGTTGCGCTTCTCGCGCTCCTCCATCAGGTCGAAATAGACCTTGCCGGAACAGAGCACCACCCGCTCGATCTTGTCGTCAGGCACCAGTGTCACGGAGGTGGCGCCGGGCACCACTTCCGCCTGGTCGCGCAGCACGCGGTGGAAGCTGTTGCTGGGCCCCATATCCACCAGGAACGAGGTGCATTTCTTGTGGCGCAAGAGCGATTTCGGCGTCATCACGATCAGGGGCTTGCGGAAGGGCCGGTGCATCTGCCGCCTCAGCATATGGAAATAATTGGCCGGGGTGGTAGGGACGCAGACCTGCATATTGTCCTGGGCGCAGAGCTGCAAATAGCGCTCCAACCGGGCGGAGGAATGTTCCGGCCCCTGGCCCTCATAGCCGTGCGGCAACAGCATCACCAGGCCCGACATGCGCAGCCATTTCATCTCGCCCGATGAGATGAACTGGTCCACCACCACCTGGGCGCCATTGGCGAAATCGCCGAACTGGGCTTCCCACAAGACCAGGGATTTGGGATCGGCGGTGGTATAGCCATATTCGAAGCCCAGCACAGCCTCTTCCGACAAGAGCGTGTCGATCACCTCGAATTCGCCCTGGCCGTCGCGGACATGGTTGAGCGGGTAATAGCGCGCTTCGCTTTCCTGGTCGATCAGGCCGGCATGACGCTGGCTGAAAGTGCCACGCGTGGAATCCTGGCCGGAGAGGCGTACGTCCAGGCCCTCGTCCAGCAAGGTGCCGAAGGCCAGCGCCTCGGCGGTGGCCCAGTCGAAACCCTCGCCGGTCTCGAACATCTTGGCCTTGGCCTCGAGCAGCCGGGCGATGGTTTTATGGAGATGAAAGCCTTCCGGCACCGTCACCAGCGCCCGGCCGACCTTCTTGAGGACATCGAACGGCACGCCGGTCTCGCCGCGCCGGTCGCTGTTCTTGGGCGCGGCGGCCATGCCGGCCCAGCGGCCGTCCAGCCAGTCCGCCCGGTTGGGCAGATGCGACTTGGAGGCGTTGAATTCCTCATCGAGCTGCTTGTTGAAGCCGGACTGCATGGCGGTCACGTCAGCATCCGTCACCGTGCCTTCGCCTACCAGCTTCTTGGAATAAAGCGTGAGCGTGGAGGCGTGATCCTTGATCACCCGGTACATCAGGGGCTGGGTGAAGGCCGGCTCGTCGCTTTCGTTATGGCCGAAGCGGCGATAGCAGATCATGTCTATCACCACATCCTTGTGGAAAAGCTGGCGGAATTCGGTGGCGATGCGCGCGGCATGGACCACGGCTTCGGGATCGTCGCCGTTCACATGGAAGATCGGCGCCTGCACCATCAGGGCGACATCGGTGCAGTAGGGCGAGGAGCGGGAATAGACCGGCGCGGTGGTGAAGCCGATCTGGTTGTTGATCACGAAATGGATAGTGCCGCCGGTGCGGAAACCCTTGGTGCCCGAGGCCGCGAAACATTCGGCCACCACGCCCTGGCCGGAGAAGGCGGCGTCGCCATGGATGAGGAGCGGAAGCACGGAAGCGCGTGACTGGGTGTCGCCCAATTGATGCTGCTTGGCGCGGGCCTTGCCCAACACCACCGGATTGACGATTTCCAGATGCGAGGGATTGGGCGTCAGCGACAGATGCACCTGATGGCCGTCGAACTCCCGGTCGGAGGAGGCGCCGAGATGGTATTTGACATCGCCCGAGCCTTCGACATCGGAAGGATTGGCGGCGCCGCCCTGGAATTCATGGAAGAGCTGGCGGTAGGGCTTGCCCATCACATTGACCAGCACATTGAGGCGGCCACGATGGGCCATGCCCAGCACGATCTCCTTCACCCCCAATTGCCCGCCGCGCTTGATGATCTGTTCCAGCGCGGGAATGGTGGCCTCGCCGCCATCAAGCCCGAAGCGCTTGGTGCCGACAAAGCGGTTGGCGGCGAATTTCTCGAACCCTTCCGCCTCGATCAGCTTGTTGAGGATGGCCTTCTTGCCTTCGGGGGTGAATTTGATGTCCTTGTCCGGCCCCTCGATGCGGCGTTGCAGCCAGTCTTTCTGCTCGGCATCGTTGATGTGCATGAACTCATAGCCGATGCGCCCGCAATAGGTGCGCTTGAGGATGTCCATCATCTGGCGTGGGGTGGCGGTCTCCATCCCCATCACGCCCGCGATATAGATGGGCTTGTCCATCTCCGCGTCATGGAAACCATAGAAGCCGGGATCGAGCTGGGGATGGGGCTGGCGCGGGGTGATCTTCAAGGGATCGAGATCGGCCTCGAGATGGCCGATGACGCGATAGGCGCGCACCAGCTGGATGGCGCGGATGGAATCGAGCGCGGTGGCGCGCACGCTGTCACTGCTTGCTTCCGGCGTGGCGGCAACCGGTGGGACGGATTTTTTCGCCGGGGCTTTGGCGGGCTGGGCGCCGGACAGCGCAAGGGTGATCTCATCCTCAGGCAGGGCGAGCTTGCCGTCACGCCGCCAGGCGGGGCCGCGGCCAAGCTGGGTGGCGGAAAGTCCCTGTTCGCCCAGATCGGCAAAATAGCTGCGCCAGCCTTCCTCCACCGATTCGGGATTGGCCAGATATTGCGCGTAGAGGGTTTCGATGAACTGGGCGTTGGCGCCGTTCAAGAAGCTGGTCGCGTCCAGAATCGCATTGGAAGCACGCTGAATCCGGTCAAACGGAGATTGTTCTGTCATTTCAGAAGCTTAAAGGGTGCTTGTTGGGCTGTACCCTGTTCCTGGACGTGGGCGGCCGGAGCTTTGCAACTTGGGCGCCGTGGTTAGCTTTTTTGCCGGCCTAATTCAACGACAATGCAGTTAATATGGGTTCAATAGCGCCCCTTTACAGGCATGAAACAAACGCGCCCGGCGCATGGCAGCAGAGGCTCCGCCGGCTTTCACCGGTTCGCATATGCACAAAAATCGGGCGGTGGACTCATCGCTTTCGCTCTGGGCGTTCGTCGCTCTCGCGGGTCCACTGGACCCGCTCACGCCCTTTGGGCGCCGCTTCTCACTTGCCGGACAGAAGCTCGACCATGGTGGTGCCCAGGGCCGCAGGGTTGGGCGAAACGCGGATGCCGGCCGCCTTCATCGCCTCGATCTTGGAATCGGCACCGCCCTTGCCGCCAGAGATGATGGCGCCGGCATGACCCATGCGCCGGCCGGGGGGCGCGGTGACGCCGGCGATGAATCCCACCATCGGTTTCTTGGTTTTTGAATGTTTGATGAAATCGGCGGCGTCTTCCTCGGCGCTGCCGCCGATCTCGCCGATCATGATGATGGATTTGGTCTCGGGATCGGCCAGCAACATTTCCAGCACGTCAATGTGTTCGGTGCCTTTGACCGGATCGCCGCCAATGCCGACACAGGTGCTCTGGCCGAGGCCTGCCACCGTGGTCTGAAACACCGCTTCGTAGGTGAGTGTGCCGGAGCGGGAGACGATGCCCACACTGCCGCGTTTGTGGATATGGCCGGGCATGATGCCGATCTTGCACTCGCCCGGCGTGATCACGCCGGGGCAATTGGGACCGATCAGGCGCGATTTGGAACCCGATAGGGCGCGCTTGACCTTGACCATGTCCAGCACCGGGATGCCTTCGGTGATACACACGATCAGGGGCACCTCGGCGTCGATCGCTTCCAGGATGGCATCGGCGGCATAAGGCGGCGGCACATAGATCACCGAGGCGTCGGCGCCGACTTTCTCTTTTGCTTCCCGCACCGTGTCGAAGACGGGAAGATCGAGATGGGTGGTGCCGCCTTTGCCCGGGGTGGTGCCGCCCACCATACGGGTGCCGTAGGCGATGGCCTGTTCGGAATGAAAAGTGCCTTGCTTGCCGGTGAAGCCCTGGCAGATCACGCGCGTGTTCTTGTCGACAAGGATGGACATTATTGCGCGCTCCTGACGGCTTTGACGACTTTCGCGGCGGCGTCGGCGAGATTGTCGGCCGAGGTGATGGCAAGGCCGGATTCGGCCAGGATTTTCTTGCCCAATTCGACATTGGTGCCTTCCAGCCTGACCACCAGCGGCACCTTGAGCGAAATCTCCTTGGCTGCGGCGATAATGCCTTCGGCGATGATGTCGCATTTCATGATGCCGCCGAAGATGTTGACCAGGATCCCCTTCACATTCGGGTCCTTGACGATGATCTTGAAGGCGGCGGTGACTTTTTCCTTGCTGGCGCCACCGCCCACATCGAGAAAATTGGCGGGCTCGGCGCCATAGAGCTTGATGATGTCCATGGTCGCCATGGCGAGCCCGGCGCCATTCACCATGCAGCCGATCTCGCCATCCAGCTTGATATAGGAGAGGTCATATTTGCCGGCTTCGACTTCGGCCGGGTCTTCTTCGTCCAGGTCGCGCAGGCCCTGGATATCCTTGTGGCGGTAAAGCGCGTTGTCGTCGAAATTGATCTTGGCATCCAGGCAGACGATCTTGCCGTCCTTGGTGACAACCAGCGGGTTGACCTCAAGCAGGCTCATGTCCTTGGCGACGAAAGCGTCATAGAGGCTCTTCACCACCTGGCCCATCTGCTTGGCCGCATCGTCTTTCAAGCCCAGCGCCGCGGCGATCTCATTGCCGACATAGGGCGAATAGCCGGCGACGGGCTCGATCTGGAAGGTCTTGATCTTGTCCGGCGTGTTATGGGCGACCTCCTCAATGTCCATGCCGCCTTCGGTGGAGACGATGAAGGCGATGCGGCTTGTGGCGCGGTCCACCAGGGCGGAGAGATAAAGCTCACGCGCGATGGCCGAGCCGTCTTCGATATAGAGCCGCTTGACCAGCCTTCCATGCGGCCCGGTCTGGTGGGTGACCAGCGTCATGCCCAGCATGCGGCGGGCTTCCTTCTCCACATCCTCGATGGATTTCACCACCTTGACGCCGCCGCCCTTGCCGCGGCCGCCGGCATGGATCTGCGCCTTTACCACCCAGACCGGACCGGGAAGGGACTTGGCGGCGGCAACCGCTTCCTCGACGGTAAAGGCGGGTTTTCCTTGGGGTACCGGCGCGCCGAATTCACGCAGGACCTGTTTGGCCTGATATTCGTGGATATTCATGGAGTTACCCCAACTGGAGGCCGCTGCCGGGCCTTTAGCGCGGCGCACAATAGCAGCCAAAAGCCTGGGTGCAAGCGGCCCTTCCGCCCGTTCCCCTCAGGGCGTCGCCAGCGTGCGCGAATGGCACAGATTAACCAAAGCCGCAGGCCTTTTCCGGCCCGTGCCACCCGGCGCCGCCGTTGGCATGGCTTCTGCGTCATGAGGTCGGAAAGAGGCGCTGCCGTTTCGAAGTGGAGCAGGGCCCCAGGATTGCCAAGGGACTGACGGTGTCATGAAACATAAGAATTCACATCTTCTGGTGGGGTATTGGAGCCGCTTGCGTGAGGGCAGGGAGGTTCCCGATCAGACCGATATCGATCCGCGCCAGATCAAACGGCTTCTCTCCTATACCTTCATCCTGGATTGCGACACGGTCGGGCGCCCGGTCTATCGCCTGGCGGGCACCGGACTGTGCGAGCGTTTCGGCTTTGAACTCAAAGGCACCGGTTTCCTCGCCCATTGGGAATCCCAATCCGGCATTGTGTTGGCGTCGCTGTTGCGGCAGGCGCTGAAGCTGCGCCAGCCGGTCTGCCTTTCCTCCATCGCCGTCACCGCCGACAATGGCATGGCGGAGCTGGAAACCACGCTGACGCCGGTGAGCTTCAATGGCGGCGAGCCCAGCCGGTTCTTCGGCCTGGTGCAGCTGATGTCCGATCCCACGCCGCTTCTGGGCCGCGCCATCGCCTATGAAAGGCTGATCGCCTCGCATCTTGTCCAGGAAGACGAGCAAAACTTCCATCAGGACCGGAATCTTCCGCCTCCGCCTCCGCCCTCAACCACCACAAAGGCGCATCCCAAAGCGCCTTATCTGCGGCTGGTGATCAGCCAGGATCATCCCAGCCTTTCGGCCTTTGGCTTGGGGCTGCTGGATGCCTTCTCCCACCCACCGGCGAACACGGATGAACTCAGCCGCTCTTCCTGACTTTCTTCAGGTCAGGGACGCGGAGTGCGGGAATCGATGGTCGGCGAGCGCTGCTGCTGCAACGGCTGAGTCTGGGGATCCTGGGTGATGGGATTGTCGACCGGATCCTTGTTGAGGATGTTTCGATCCAGGGTGACCGCGTTTCCTTTTTCCTTGAGATAGGGAATCTCATAGCGCTCAATGGTGGCGCGATAGGCCTCGAAAATCTTTTCATCCTCGGGCAGGCGCTTGTCGCAGCGATCCGGGTCGAGATGCTGCTCTTCCTGGCACCACATGTCGAAATTCATGGACTTCACGGGATAATTGGCCCCCTGCGCCAGGGCGCCCGCCAGCAACAGGGGCAGGACGGACATGGCAAGCAGGGCGGGCGCGGCCTTCCGGAAATTTTCCCTTCTCATAGATGGAATGTAGGTGTTTCGCCGGGCCGGCGGAAGGCCGGAACGATGACAATTAGATGCAACCCTTCTAGGGAATGAGCGTAATCACGCTCCGGCGATTCCTGGGTTCCTTGGTGTTGTCGGGTGTCTGAACCGCAAGATCTGTCTCACCCACGCCTGAAGCCTGGATGGCGGCACGGCGCGCACCCATGTCCACCAGCGCTTCCACCACCACATTGGCGCGGCGGACGGAAAGCCGCTGGTTGTAATCGGCCGACCCGGATGTATCGGTGTGGCCCACCACGGTGATCCGCGACTGGCCGCCGGCGCGCGCGGTGTTGATCGCCTCGGTGATCACGGTCAAATCCTCGGCGGTGAGGGTCCAGGAATCGAAATCGAAATAGGCCGTGTAGCTTGGCGATGAGGATGCGGCCGCCGGAGCCACTGGCGCCTGGGCTCCAGGGACTTGTGCCACCGGAGCCTGTGTCACTGGGGCCTGCGTCACCGGCGGCTGAATGGGAGTCTGTGCGACCGGCGCCTGCACGATGGGCGCCTGCAGGATCGGAGCCTGGGCGACTGGCGGAGGAGCGGAGCGGGCGGCATTTTCCAGCGCCAAAAGCGATCCGTCGAGCGCGGTGCGGCAGGTCTGGGCGGCCTGCGTCATGGCGGCGACATTGCTCTCCAACACCCAGCAATCATAGTCGGACTGGGCGCGGGCAGCCTGATCGGGAGCGGCGGCCTTGCCAACAGCAAGGGCGCGAACCAGCCGGCCCCGCATGCTCTCGGCGACTTGATCACCAGGCGCGGCGGCTTCGGGAGCGGGTTCCTGTCCCTGTGCGGCCAGGCTGGCCTTGTCATTGAAGGCGGTCACCAGGAGCTCGTTGGGATTGCTGGAACCGGAGAACATGGAAACCAGCCCGAAAGGATCGTCAAAAAAACTGGCATCGCTTTCAGGCGCGGGCGCCGCGGACGCCTGATTGGCGAGATCGGTATAGTCCTTGTAAAGGGCCTGGGAGAAAGGCGACCCGGGAGGCGGCTCCTCGTCTCCGCCACAAGCAGCCAAGGTGAGGACAAGAGAGCCGGCCATGGCAAAACCAAGCGCGCGGCGGCCAGAAAAAGGGATGTTACGAAAACGGGCATGGAACGGCATGGCCACTTCACTCCAGGAGGCCTGCCTGGGCCCCAGCCCGACCGACCTTAATAAAGTATTTCCCATATAGCGCGCCTTAACGAAGCCGTTAAGCCCGAAGCTTAATCAAAAACCGCATTTTGGTCCTTGAGGTAACCAGCCATTGACCCTCGCCGCGCTAAAAAGGGACAGAATCCGGAGCGAATCCATGACGCTGTCCAACGCGGACGCAGAGCCGATTGTGGCCAAGGCCAGGGCCGAACGCCGGCGCTACCGGCGTGTCCGCCTTGACCTCCCCGGCAGGCTGTTCATTCCCGCCGACGGCAGGGAGGATCGCTGCACGGTCGCCAACCTTTCCCCCGGCGGCGCGGCGGTCGAGTGCGAATTGGTCCCCGCCCATGGCACCCAGGTGGTGCTTTATGTGGACGGCTTCGGACGTTTCGAAGGCACGGTCGCCGGACGCGGGGGCAAGACATTCGGGATCGCCTTTGTCTGCACCCAAACCAAGCGCGAGCGTATCGCCGAGCAGCTCACTTTATTCCTCAACAAGTCCCTGGGCGAGGAGACTTTGTTGCGCCGGCATGGCCGAACCCATCAGAAAGGCTTCGCCAAATTCACCCGCGCCGACGGCCAGATCATCAATTGCGAAGTGATGGACATTTCCGTGGGCGGGGTCTCGCTCAAGAGCGATGTGCGCCCGCCTTTGGGCGAATATGTCCTGATCGCCGGGTTGGCGGGCCGTATCGTCCGCCATCACGATCACGGTATCGGCATTGAGTTTATCGGGGTCGAGAAGAACCCTGCGGCCGATCAACCGGCGAAGCCCACAATCGTTCGCTGAACCCCCTCTGCCTAGGCTTAGGTTTTCTTGGCGAGTGAAGCGAGCCTAGAAAACCTTGCCCTGCACGAGCGCGAAGCGCGAAGGCGCGCCCATGCACCGGCAATGACCTGGGCAGGATGAAAGACGTTACAGTCCCGCCAGTTTATGAATCTGGCTATTCGCCAAAGTGAGCTTGGCGATGGAAAGATCGCCGGCACTTTCCAGCTGGCTGAGGAAAGAACGGGTCCGTTCCAGGATCTCTTCGTTTTTCTGCGCCCAGTTCAGCAACGCCCTGGCGGCATCGGGCGGGCGGGCGTCTTCGGCAAGGCCGGGCAGGAGTTTTTGCGCCAGGAGTCGCTGAGCGGCGAAAAGATCATCCACCAGCCGGCGGATCGCCATCCGGTCCCAGTGCTCGGGCGAAGCAATACGTCCCGCCAGCACACGAAGGCGATCCAGTCCCAGAAGATCGCCCGCGCCGAAATAGAGCTTGGCGACGGTGGGAAGCGCATACCCGCTTGCCTTGGCGAGATGGGCGATGTCCGGCGCGAGCGAAAGCCGGCGGAGCAGGGCCAGGTCCCGCATCAATTCCGGCGGCCCGCCCAGATCCTCCAGGCGCGCCTTGTCTTCCGCATAGGGTTCGATGACCGGCCGCAGAGCTTCCACGCCGGCGCGGTAATACGCCATGACGGCGGCAAGATCGGCATCGGCCGGGACTTGCGCGAGAAACCAGGGCGTCACCCGCCGCAAATGGTCGGCCAGGCCGGCATACATCTGAAGCTGCCGGCCGGCCTCCAGCTTGCCGTCCAGCGCGTCAATCCGCTTTTTCAAGGCCTCCAGGCCGAAAGCGCCGTCGGCGAGGAGGAAAGCGCGCGCCACTTCCGCACCGGTCCCGCCGGACAGTTCCTTCATCCTTATGGCAAAGAACGGCCCGGCCAGGTTGACCATGCGGTTGGCCAGGCCGGTCGAGACGATCTCGCGCTTGAGGCGGTGGCGAGGCAGTTCGGCCGCAAATAGGTGCGCCACAGCCTGGGGAAAATAGGCGGCGAGGCTGGGCGAGAGGGCCGGATCATCCGGCAGCGGGCTTGCGAGAATCTCCGCATCCAGGTCGAGCTTGGCATAAGCGATCAAAACCGCCAGTTCCGGCCGTGTCAGGCCCTTGCCGTCATGCACCAAGGTGGCGATGTCGGTATCGGCGGGAAGGAATTCCACCGCGCGGTCGAGTTTTCCGCGCGTCTCCAGATCGCGCATGAAGCGGCAGGCGGCGTCCAGGTCGCGCGATGCCGCCTCGGCGGCGACCGAAAGCGCCAGGGTCTGGTCGTAATTGTCAGCCAGGACCAGGGACGCCACCTCGTCGGTCACCGCCGTCAAAAGCGCGTCGCGTTTTGTGGCATCGATCTCGCCGCGGCGATAAGGACCGGAGAGAAGGATCTTGAGATTGACTTCGTGATCCGACGTGTCCACGCCGGCGGAATTGTCCACCGCGTCGGTGTCGATGCGCCCGCCGGTCCTCGCATATTCGATGCGGCCGAGCTGGGTCACCCCCAGATTGGCGCCTTCGCCAACCACCAGCGCCTTGACCTCCCGGCCGTTGACGCGCAACGCATCATTGGCGCGGTCGCCCACCTCCAGGTGAGTCTGGGCGGTGGCTTTGACATAGGTGCCGATGCCGCCGAACCAGAGCAGGTCGGTTTTCGCCTTGAGCAGGGCTTGGATCAGACCCGCGGGGGAGAGCGATTTCGCCTCGCCGCCGATCAAGGCCTGCACCTCCGGCGTCAGCGGAATTTCCTTCAGGCTGCGGGCGTAGACCCCGCCGCCCTTGCCGATCAAATTCTTGTTGTAATCGTCCCAGCTGGAGCGGGGGAGCGCGAACAGCCGCTGGCGTTCGGCGAAACCCGTCGCGGCATCGGCGTTAGGGTCAAGGAAAATGTGGCGGTGATCGAAGGCCGCGACCAAGCGGATATGCTCCGACAGCAGCATGCCGTTGCCGAAAACGTCGCCCGACATGTCGCCCACGCCGATGACGGTGAAATCCTCCTTCTGGATGTCGCGGCCAAGTTCACGGAAATGGCGCTTGACGGCTTCCCAGGCGCCGCGCGCGGTGATGCCCATTTTCTTGTGGTCATAGCCATGGCTGCCGCCGGAGGCGAAGGCGTCGCCCAGCCAGAAGCCGCGCGACTCGGCGATCCCGTTGGCGATGTCGGAGAAGGTCGCGGTGCCTTTGTCGGCGGCCACCACGAGATAGGGATCATCCCCGTCATGGCGCCTGACATCGGGCGGCGGTACCACGCCGCCGTCCGGCTTGAGATTGTCGGTGAGGTCGAGCAGCGCGTTGATCAGCATCTTGTAGGCGGCGATGCCATAAGCCATCACCTCGTCGCGGCTGCCGCCCGCCGGCATCACCTTGGGAAAGAAGCCGCCCTTGGCGCCCACCGGCACGATCACCGCGTTCTTGACCTGCTGTGCCTTGACCAGGCCCAGAATCTCGGTGCGGAAATCCTCGCGCCGGTCGGACCAGCGTATGCCGCCACGCGCCACCTTGCCGAAGCGCAGATGGACGCCCTCCATCCCCGGCGCATAGACGAAGATCTCCCGCCATGGCCGGGGCGCGGGCAGATCGTCCAGCTTTTGGGAATCGAGCTTGAAGGCAAGCGCGGGCCGCTTTCCATCGTCCTGCCAGTAATTGGTGCGCAGGATGTTTTCGATCACATTGCGGAAACGGCGCAGGATGCGGTCGTCATCCAGGCTGGGCACGTCGCGCAGTGCCGTTTCGATTCGTCCGCCGATATCGCCCGCCGCGGCTTCATTCGCGTCATGGGGGCGATTGCGGGCGGCGAAAAGCCCCACCAGGAGACCCGCGATGGCGGGATTGCGGTTGAGCGCCAGCTCCATGTAATCCTGGCTGAAGGCGATGCCTGCCTGGCGCAAGTATTTTGCCACCGCCCGGAGCACGGAGATGTCGCGCCAGGAAAGCCGGGCCCCCATCACCAGCCGGTTGAAATTGTCGCTTTCGACCTGGCCGCGGACCACCGCCTCGAACGCCTCTTCCAGGGGCACGCGATTGTCTTCCAGGCCGGCGGGCTCGCCGTCGGCACGCTCCATCAGGAAATCCAGGATCACCGCCTCCTGGCTCCAGCCGTCGTCGCGTTTGAAGCGCAGGGGATAATTGTCTTCCGCCACCACCTTGAGGCCGAGATGCTCGAACACCGGCAGGGTCGCGGAGAGCGGCAGGATTTCGCCCACGACATGGAGCTTGACCCGCATGACCGGCGCCGCGTCATTCTCCTTGCGCCACACGCTGGCGGAGACTTTGACCGGATCTTTGCCGGCGGCGAGCTTCTCCAATATCTCCAGGTCGCGTACCGCCTCATGGGCGGGAAACTGGCTCTGATAGCCGGGCGAGAATTTCGCCGCCCGCGCCGCCGCCAGCCGGGCGCCTTCGCTGCGGCCGTGGCGGGCGCACATTGCCTCCACAAAGGCGTCGTCCCAGGTCTTGAGCGCCTGGGCAATCTCATGTTCCAGGGCGGCGATATCCGCCTTGGGGCGCGGGCCGGCATTGCGGCCGACAATATAATGGATGCGCGCCAGGCCGTTCTCGTCGGTCGCCACATCAAAGGCCGAGGTGCGGCCATTGAGCGCCTTGGCGAGAAGCGCATGGATGCGTTCCCTGATCTCGGCATTCACCCGCTCGCGCGGAGCAAAGAGCAGCGCGGAGACGAAACGGTCGAAGCGGTCGAAGCGCAGGAAAAGGCGCACCTTCGGCCGTCCATCCAGGCGCAAAATGCCCATGGCGATGGCGTAGAGCTCATCCTCGGAAATCTGGAACAGCTCGTCGCGGGGATAGGTTTCCAGGATATGAGCCAGGGCCTTGCCGTCATGGCTGGTGGGGCTCAGTCCCGCGCGGTCGAGCACCGCCGCGATCTTCCGGCGCAAGAGCGGGATTTCGCGGGGAGAAAGACTATAGGCCCGGGAGGTGAAGAGACCGACAAAGCGGTGCTCGCCGGTCAGCGCACCTTCGGCATCGAAGGTCTTGACCCCGATATAATCCATGTGAACGCGGCGATGCACCAGGCTCATGCTGGTGGATTTGGTGACGATCAGGGCTTCCGGGCCATGGAGATAATCCGCGACCTCGCGCACCAGGTCGGGCGACTGTGGCGTGCGCGGACCGGAGCTTCTGCCGGCCTGCCGCCCCAACACCCGCTCGCCGGCATCCGCCAGGATGCCCTGCCCGGTAATATCCAGCGCCTTGAGGCGTTCAAATTCGCCTTCCGCCGAGAGCCGGTAATCGCGCGCGCCCAGGAATGTGAAATTGTTGTCGGCCAGCCAGTCGAGAAAGGCGAGTTCTTCGCTGACGTCCATGTCCTTTGGCGGATGAGCGGCCAGTTCCTGACGTACGTCCTTCAGCCGTTCCAGCATGGGCTGCCAGTCCCGGACCGCCAGGATGCCGTGGCCGAAAGCGCGCAGCATTCCGGTCACCAGCGCATCGCGGTCGCCCACCACATCCAGCATCAGCACAATCACGCTGGTCGGGTTGCCGTCCTGCACCACCACCGGGTGGAAGGCGGCGCGGATGCGCGCGCCCGCCGCGGTGGCGGCGCGCAGCGCGGAATCGAAAAGAAATGGCCGGTCGTCATTGCAGGCGACCAGCATGTCTTCCGGCTCTTTGGGATCGGGGCCGGGATAAAGCTTCACATAGATCTGGCCGAATTCGTGCTGTTCGAGCAGGCCTTTGGCGGTCACGGCGATTTTCGCCAGCGCGGCAGCATCCCACATCAAGACATCGTCGGCATCGGCGCCCGCGAACAAGGCGTCGAAGAATGTGGCCAGGTCTTTCTTGTCGGCGATCAGGGCGCGGGCATCCGCCAAGCGCCGCAGCGCGGTGTCACTGATCTCGGCTTTGGTCATGCGTCCTGGAACCGGAGCCCGGCCGGCGTGTCGTTTTTCTATCGTGTCGCCAGTCTATAACGAGAACCGCGCCCGGTGGAATGTCGTTAACAATGGCTTAATAGCGCCCCGTGTAGGGTGATTCGCGACCATGAGCATCATGCCCTCCCTCTCTTCGCTGATCGTATTCGACCTGGAGTACACGGCCTGGGAATGTTCGATGGCCGGCCGCTGGCTCAAACCCGGCGAATTCAAGGAAGTGGTGCAGATCGGGGCGCTCCGGCTCAGCGGAATCGATTTCACCGTGTTGGACGAGTTCGAGGTGCTGGTCAGGCCCCGCATAAACTCCAGCCTGTCGGCTTATTTCGAAAACCTCACCGGCCTCACCAACCGGATGTTGGCGGAGCGGAGCGTGGATTTTCCGGAAGCCTATGCGCGCTTTCTGGCTTTTGCCGGCAACAGCCCCGTTTCCTCCTTTGGCCGGGACGATCAGGTGTTGGAAGACAATATCCGCCTTTATGGGCTCAAGGGCCTGGCGCGATTGAGCCGGTTCGAGGATCTGCGCCCCTGGTTCGCCGAACAGGGGCTTGATCCGCGCGGGCTCGACAGTTGCGATATCGGTTTGCGGCTGGGCATCCGTCCCGCCGGCCGCCGTCACAACGCGCTGGATGACTGCCGTACCCTGGCCGGCGTCATGGCCAGGATGGCGGCACCGGTAGCGGCGGAATAAGTGGAATCCGAAGCCGACTTTTTGATCAGGCAGCTCGGCCTCAAGCCGCACCCGGAAGGGGGCTATTTCCGCGAGACCTTCTGCGACGAAAGCTATACGGGCAGGGCCTACTCCACGGCCATCCTCTTCTTGCTCAAGCGTGGGCAAATTTCGCGTTGGCACCGGGTGGATGCGGCCGAAGTCTGGCATTTCTACCGCGGCGCGCCGTTGGAGCTCAGGATCGACAAGACAATCGCAATCCTGGGCCCGGATATCGCCAACGGCCAGCTGCCGCAGCAGGTGGTGGCTGCCGGGGAATGGCAGGCGGCGAAGAGCCTGGGCGATTACACTCTGGCGGGATGCACGGTCGCGCCGGGCTTTGAATTTGCCGGATTTGAAATCGCGCCGCAGGGGTTTGAGCCTTGAAACGAGCCCTGGTGGGGCGAAAAAACACCCGGCCTCCGCGATCTGCAGCATCTTGCCGGTAAGGTCGATCAGCAAAGAGTCCCGCGGACCTTTTGCCGGCCGAACGCCCGCGAAGCGGGCAGCGGCAGCAAGGAAGCCTTAGCCCGCTTCGGCAATCTGCAGCATCTTGCCGAGCTCCAGCGCCACTTCGCGCGAGGAAGCACGGCCGGCCTGGCCGGCGGTGGGCGCGAAACCCACCAGCAGGGTCTTGCCGGAAAGGCGCACATAGGGTTTGGCGCTTTCCACGATCCGGACGGTATCGAATTTCTTGGCGAAGGCCTGGCGGCCGCTGGGTGTGGCGACCAGATGTTCGATTCCCGCCGCCGTGCTGATCAGGGTATCAAATGCCAGGCCCCTGCGGTCATTGTTGGATGCGAGCAGGGCGGGTTCGGCGGAAAAGCGCAAGTGCAGGCCCAGTGTATAGATGAGATGGTTCTCCTCATCGGCAAGCGCCGCCGCAAGGTCGTCGCGGCTCACCGGCAAGCGGGGCTGGGGAAGGTCGTCGCTGAGACGGGTGGTGGGAAGGCCATTAGGAGCGTCCGCGGTGTAAAGCGTCATGCCGCCCCATACCGAGACGCGCAGCGCCGTGGCGCCGGTGTCATAACGCAGGATGCGGCCGCCCAGGAAGATGCGTTCGACCGACAGGAGATAGCTTTCCGGCGAATCGGTGAAACGCAACAGAAATTTGTCGCCATAGGGTTCCAGCGTGAAATTGAGGTTCTCCCCGGCGCTGAAGGTTCCGGTTTCGACGTCGCCCAATTTCTCGGCGGAAAGCCGCGCCGCCATCGGATCGCTCACGGCGGATTCCTGCTGCGCCAGCACCGGCCGGGTGATAGCGGCAAGAAGACAAAAGACCAATATGGCGCGCACTTGGCTCACGCGTTCGATGCCCTTCTGCGGTTCGCCTTTCCGGTCGCTTTCCCGCAGCCCTCTCCACCAAACCTCCCCCAAAAATTAGGCGAATTAAGGGCTTCTCGCCATTACCGATGGGTGTACCGGCGCCCCGCCCGGCTTTCGGGCGGTTTTCGCACCGCAGTTAGCCACATCCGTAACCATTCATTGCCGGGCGCCCCGCTATCTTTTGCCCTTATTTTTGACTAAATCGCCCCGATTGAAACCCGATTCATAAAAGGCGCTCCCCGTGACCATGAGCCTCGACAGTTTCAAGTCCCGCCGCACCCTGAAAGTCGGAAACAAATCTTACGTCTATTTCAGCCTTCCGGCGGCGGAGAAGAACGGGCTCAAGGGCGCCTCCCGGCTGCCCTATTCGATGAAAGTGCTCTTGGAGAATCTCCTGCGCCACGAAGACGGCAATTCCGTCACCGCCGACGATATCCGGGCCGTGGCCGCCTGGCTCAAGGACAAGACCTCCGACCGCGAGATCGCCTTCCGGCCCGCCCGCGTCCTGATGCAGGACCTGACCGGCGTGCCGGCGGTGGTCGATCTGGCGGCGATGCGCGACGCCATGAAGCATCTGGGCGGCAGCCCGCAAAAGATCAATCCTCTGGCCGAAGTGGACCTGGTGATCGACCACAGCGTGATGATCGACAATTTCGGCAAGCGGGATTCCTTCAAGAAGAATGTCGCCATCGAATATGAGCGCAATTCGGAGCGCTACCAGTTCCTGCGCTGGGGCCAGCAGGCCTTCGCCAATTTCCGGGTGGTGCCGCCGGGCACCGGCATCTGCCACCAGGTCAACCTGGAGTA
This sequence comes from uncultured Rhizobium sp., assembly GCA_964511505.1. GTDB lineage: Bacteria > Pseudomonadota > Alphaproteobacteria > Micropepsales > Micropepsaceae > Rhizomicrobium. The sequence continues at coordinate 16,711 of CAZEFQ010000062.1, read as the reverse complement.
TCTGGCCGAGACGGTGTGGGTGCGGAAACTGAAAGAGGGCAAGCAGACGGTCGAGGTGGCGTTTCCGGACACCGTCGTCGGCACCGACAGCCATACCACCATGATCAACGGGCTGGCGGTCCTGGGCTGGGGTGTGGGCGGCATCGAGGCGGAAGCGGCGATGCTGGGCCAGCCCATTTCCATGCTGATTCCCGAAATCGTCGGCTTCAAGCTGACCGGGAAACTGCGGGAAGGCGTCACCGCCACCGACCTGGTGCTCACCGTCACCCAGATGCTGCGCAAGAAGGGCGTGGTGGGGAAATTCGTGGAGTTTTACGGCTCCGGCCTGGACGAACTTTCGCTGGAGGACCGTGCCACCATCGCCAATATGGCGCCCGAATATGGCGCCACCTGCGGCTTCTTTCCGGTAGATGCCGAGACGGTGCGCTTTTTGAAGAACACCGCGCGCAAGCCTCAGCGCGTCGCCCTGGTGGAAAAATATGCCAAGGCGCAAGGTCTTTTCCGCGACCGCAAAAGTCCCGATCCGGTCTTCACCGATACATTGGCGCTGGACATGGATACGGTCGAGCCCTCCATGGCCGGGCCGATGCGGCCGCAGGACCGGGTGCCGCTCTCCGGCATCGCCGCGAATTTCGCGCAGGCCCTGATGACCAATTTCAAGAAAGAGGACAGCGCCAACAAGCGCGCGCCCCTGGAAGGGTCGGAACTCACCATCGGCCATGGCGATGTGGTGATCGCGGCGATCACCTCCTGCACCAACACCTCCAATCCTTCGGTCCTGATGGGGGCTGGGCTTCTTGCCCAGAAGGCAGTGAAGCGGGGCTTGAAGGTCAAGCCCTGGGTGAAGACCTCGCTGGCCCCCGGCTCGCAGGTGGTCACCGATTATCTGGCCAAGGCCGGCGTGGACAAGGCGCTGGACAAGCTTGGGTTCACCCTCGCCGGTTATGGCTGCACCACCTGCATCGGCAATTCCGGCCCTTTGCCCGATCCGGTTTCCAAGGCGATCAACGAGGCCGACCTGGTGGCGGCGGCGGTGATCTCGGGCAACCGCAATTTCGAAGGCCGTGTGCATCCGCAAGTCCGTGCCAATTACCTGGCCTCGCCCATGCTGGTGGTGGCCTATGCCCTGGCGGGCTCTGTCAACATGGACTTGACCAAGGAGCCGGTGGGTTATGACCGGAAGGACGAGCCGGTGTACCTCAAGGATATCTGGCCTTCCCCAAAGGAGATCCGCGCCGCCATCGCCAAGGCGGTGAAGGCTTCCAGCTTCAAGAAGCGCTATGGCGATGTGTTCAAGGGCGATGCCAATTGGAAGAAGGTCAAGCTGGTCAAGGGTGAGACCTATCAATGGGACGGGAATTCCACCTATGTGAAGCACCCGCCCTATTTCGACGGCATGGCGGTCGCGCCGGCGCCCGTGAAGGACATCAAAGGTGCCCGGGTGCTGGCGCTGTTCGGGGATTCCATCACCACAGACCACATCTCGCCGGCGGGCAACATCAAGCCGACCGCGCCGGCCGGGCTTTATCTCACCCAGCATCAGGTGGCGCAGAAGGATTTCAATTCCTATGGCTCGCGCCGCGGCAATGACGAGGTGATGGAACGCGGAACTTTCGCCAATATCCGCATCAAGAACGAGATGATGGGCGGCAAGGAAGGCGGCAACACCCTCTATTATTCCGATGTTGCGGGCGAGGGCGAGGTGATGTCGATCTTCGACGCCGCCCAGCGTTACAAACAGGCCGGGTTGGACACGGTGGTGATCGGCGGCAAGGAATATGGCACCGGCTCTTCCCGCGACTGGGCGGCCAAGGGACCGAAGCTGCTCGGCGTGCGCGCCGTGATCACCGAAAGCTTCGAGCGTATCCATCGCTCCAACCTGATCGGGATGGGGGTGGTGCCTTTGTGCTTTGAGGCGGGCAAGAGCCGGAAGGATTACCACCTGACGGGCCGGGAGATCATCGATATTCCCGGCCTTTCCGGTGATCTCAAGCCGCGCATGCGGATCGGCGCCACCATCCATTATCCGGAGGGCAAGACAGCGGAGCTTCCGCTGGTTCTGATGATCATGACGGCGGATGAAGTGTCGTATTACAAAAACGGCGGGATTCTTCCCTACGTTCTCCGCAATCTGCTCGCCGCCTGACGATTGGAAACAGAACCATGCGCGCGCATCATCGCCGCGCATGGTCTTTGATTCGCTTGCCTCTCTTATGCTTTTCGCCGCCTCCGTCGGCGCCTGGATCGCCGCCGGAAACGCCCGTGCCGCTTCCCGCCTTCCTATCCGCTTTGCCGCCACGTTGTTCGCCGCCTTTGCCGTAGCCGGCATGACGAGATTGCTTTTGCCGGAATTGTCCCTTCTGTCGCCGGCAGTGGGTCTTATCGCGTTCAGCCTGGGCACGACGGCGCTGGCATTGGGGTTGTTTGCTTTCCTGGCGCGGCCGCTCCCTGCTGCGGCCGCGGCTCTGGCGCTGTCCCTCTCCCTGAGTGCGGGTCTGGCCGCCGCGCTTTCCGGCTTGGCGGTTTACGCATTTTGCTGTGCGATTCCGGGCGTAGCGCTTTCGGTCGCGGCCTCCCTGGGCGCCGGGCGGGAAAATCCCGTCCGCGGCGGCTTGGTGCTGGCGGCGTCATTGTCCCTCCTTCTGGGCGGTTTTGCCTTGATGGATGGCGGGATCCCCGTCGCGCAGCTGTTTTTCGCCGCCGCTCTTTTGGGCGCGGCGCGGGCCTCACAGAAGCTCGTCGAAACCGGGGCGGAGCCTGCGCCTTCCAGGGCAGCCATAGGCTTTCGCCACTGATCTGGGGCGTTCGGGATCAGGGAGAATCTGGCCCAGAAGCTGTGCGGTGAAGCCGGCAGTAAGCCGGGGAGGATCGTGCCGGAATGAGACAGGGTCCTCCGTCCCGGCCTGGGCCAGGGACGGGCTGCTATCCTTTTGTTCCGGGCCGGGTCTTTGCTCCCGAGGCTGGCGCGATTTACCGAGCAAGTCGCTGGCCGTGCTTGGCTTTTGCAAGGCGCGCGCCCGCGCGAGCGCGTTTGCCGGTGCCGCCTGCCAGTTTTTCTCCGGGTCGCCGATGGGCCTCATAAGCGGTTGAGAACGCAAGCTTTGGACCGGCTGGCGGCGCTTGCACGGGTTACCGGTTCTTAAAGCGTGACGGGCCATAGTCCCCTCGGGGCTGGGATTTCCGGCCGGGGGTGGTGATGTGTTGAAGCCCAAGCTTCAAAAAGAGCGTCGCGCAAACGCGGAAGACAGCGCCGGGTTTGGCGCTCTCCACGAGAATCTGCGCCTGAGACTGGCGGCCCAGGCCGCCGGCACAGCCGTGTTTGACTGGAATGTGACGGAAGGCAGCATCACCTGGGACGGCGCGCTCGAAGTGCTGCCGCTGCATCTCGACAATCAGCGCGCCCAGGTCCTGATCGATTCCATCCCGCCGGAAAGACGCAGCGTCCTGCAGAATGTGCTGGACACGCGCTCGCCCTATCCAACCAGCTTCCAGATCGATATCGAGATCGCATCCGCGATGGGGGCGATGACCTTCACCATGATGGGCTCGCGCATACCCGACCAGAATGGACGCGCCGAGCGCCTGGTGGGTCTGTTGCGCGAAACCACGGAACGGGCGCGAGAGTATCAGCGCCTGACCTATCTTGCCACCCGCGATGAACTGACCGGCCATCTCAACCGCAATGCGCTGCGCGCCGAGCTTGCCCAGGCGATCGACAAGGCCAAGGACGAGAACCGCCATTGCGCCTTCCTGGTCGCCTCCATCGACCGCTTGGCCATGATCAATGACGGCTTCGGGTTCGATGCCGGCGAGGAAGTGATCGTGGGCGTAGGCGAGCGGCTGGCCCGCTCGCTCCGCGGCAGCGACATTATCGGCCGCACTGCCGGCAACAAATTCGGCGTGCTGTTGCGCAATTGCCAAGAACGCGAAGTCGAGATCGTGGCGGCCAGGCTGCGCGCTTCGGTGCGCGACAAGCCGATCGACACCCGTTCCGGCCAGGTCGCCGCCACCTGTTCGGTTGGCGCGGTCTGGTTGCCGGGCGCAGCCGGCAACAGCCAGGAAGCCATGCTGCGCGCCGAGCAGGCGCTGGACAAGGCGCGGGTGAAGGGCCGCGACGGCTTCGCCGTCTATGAGCATTCACCCCAGCGCGAGACCGCCCGCCTGCGCCAGATGGGGATCGCCGACGAGATCGTCGCCGCCCTCAAGGACGGCAGGCTCAAGCTGGCCTACCAGCCCATTCTCGGCGCCAAGTCCCGTCGCATCAGCCACTATGAATGCCTGCTGCGCATGCTGCGCGCCGACGGCCAGGTGGTGACCGCGGGTTATTTCGTTCCCGCTGCCGAGCAGATGGGTATCGTCCATCTGGTGGACCGCTTCGCGCTGGAAAGCGTGATTCAATCCCTTAAGGCGCACAAGAAGCTCACGCTGGCCGTCAATGTCTCGGGCACGGCGGCGGACGATCCCGCCTGGCTGCAGCGCTTCATCGATTATATCCGCCAGCATGGCGAAGTGGCGAACCGGTTGATTGTGGAGTTGACCGAAACCGCCGCCTTGCATCACTTCGAGGAAAATGCCCGTTTCATCACCCAGTTGAAGGAGCTTGGCGTGCGCGTGGCGATCGACGATTTCGGCGCCGGCTATACCTCATTCCGCAATCTGCAGATGCTGCATGTGGATACGGTGAAGATCGACGGGCTTTATGTGAAGAACCTGGCGGAGAGTCCCGAGAACCAGGTCTTTGTCCGCACCCTGGTGGGATTGGCAAAGAATCTGGGCCTCAAGACCGTGGCGGAATGGGTGGGCTCGGATGCCGATGCCGCCCTGTTGCAGAGCTTCGGGGTGGATTACCTGCAAGGCTTCCATTTCGGCGAGCCGCTTTTGGACCCGGAGTGGTCTAGAAGCTGATATTTCAGGGTCGCAGGCTTAGGATTTCTTGGCGAGCAGAGCGAGTCCAGAAACCCTTGCCCTGGCCGAGCCCCTTCAGGGCGGTTATTTTCCCTGGAAGCTGATATTCACCACGCAGGGATTGGCCTTGTCCTCCGGCTTGCCGCTCCAGGTCGTCGCCAGCTCCACATAATTCGCGCCCTGGTTTCCGCCGGTTTTGCGGGCCTTCCAGGCAAAGCCGTATTCATCCGCGAAAGACACCGCCGCGAATTGATAATGCGAGGCGCCTTGGGCGCGCCATTCCAGTTGGGTGGGCGGCGTGTCGCTCGCCACCCATTTGCGCTGGGGATTCACCGCGGAAAGAGCGCCATAAGTTTTTTCCAGCTCGCCCAGCATCGACAGGAAATCCTGTTCGCAGGCCGCGCGTGAGGTGGTTTTCTTTTCATATTCGAGCGAAATGCCGTTCAGCTTGCTGTAGGCGTCGAAGAACAGGTTGAGCGCCCACGACTGGCCGTAGAGGCGGGATTCTTTCTTCGCGCCCATCGCGCCCTTGTTTTCGTTCCACAGATTGCGCGGCGCATAGGGCCCGAAAACCTGGCCCGGTACGGCGCGCGCCTGGTCCGGCGACATGCCGAATTTGTAGCCGCCCCAGCCGTTCAACGGCTCCGCCGCCAGCACCCGCCCCCCGAGCGCGGCGAGCATGGCAACGGGAAAAAGCAGACGCGGCATGATTTCCTCCAGGCTGGAGATTATATACAGGAACTCAGCGCGCCGTATTTTTATCCCAGACGCTGACATCGGTGTTGCCGCCCCGGTCCACCGCCACGGTGTAGAGCCGCGTTGCGGTCTCGAAATCCACCAGCCAGCGGTCCTTGATCTTTTGTGCCCTCACCAGGCGAAAGGAACCACACGGCGCTCCGGCGCAGAACCCTCTTAAGGAACGGCTGGCACGGCTTTCGGCTTCACGCTCGCCCATGGGACCGGCGCAACCCGACAGCAGGAAACCGGCAAGAACGAAGACCACCCCCTTTAAAAAGGGCTTCACTTCCTCTGGCTCAATTCCGCGATCTGGCGCCGCATCGCTTCCATCTCTTTCTTGAGCGCGTCCACTTCGTTGCTCTGCGGCTTTTCTTCCGGAGCCGCTTCGCCGCGCGAACGCGTGGCTGCGCCAAAGGGCGAGAACATCTGCATGGCGCGCTCGAAGATGGCCAAATTCTGGCGGGTGAGATTTTCCACCATCTGGTTGCCGCCGCCCAGGGCTTCGGCGATGCGGTCGCGCATGGCGCCCTGGTTCTTGGTGAAGCTTTCCATGCTCATATCGAGATAGCCCGGCACGAAAGCCTGGAGGCTGTCACCGTAAAAACGGATCAGCTGGCGCAGGAATTTGATCGGCAGCAGATTCTGGCCCTTGGCCTCTTCCTCGAAGATGATCTGAGTGAGGACCGACCGGGTGATATCTTCCCCGCTGCGTGCGTCCTGGACTTCGAACTCGGTCCCTTCCTTCACCATCTGGGCGAGATGGTCGAGGGTCACATAGCTGGATGTCTGGGTGTTATAGAGACGCCTGTTGGCGTATTTCTTGATGACGACCGGCCCCTCGGTCCTGGATTTTTCTTCCGACACGTTTCCCACCTGAACGATTGGCTCTCCCCCCGGAGGCCGCAATGCAACACAACATCACTCTTTCCCTGCCGTAAAGCGCGATTTTAGCAAGCGCAGCAAAAGAATGCTGCGCGGCATTGACTTAAGGTCATGTTTTTAAAAGAAAAATATTGTCGTACGCACAAACCTCGCATTCGCGGCAATTTGCGATACATAACCTTAAGAACTGGCCAAGCGAGGAGGCTTTCGGTGGAAGAGGTGGTGATCGTTTCAGCGGCGCGGACTGCGGTGGGTTCCTTCAACGGCGCTTTCGCAACCCTGCCGGCGCACAAGCTGGGTGAAGCTGCCATCCGCGCAGCCTTGGCGCGGGCCAAGGTTGAACCCGGCGAAGTGAGCGAAGTGATCCTGGGGCAGGTCCTGACCGCGGCGCAAGGGCAGAACCCGGCGCGGCAGGCCTCTATCGCCGCCGGTCTTCCGATCGCCACGCCGGCCTGGGGCATCAACATGGTCTGCGGCTCGGGCCTGCGTACAGTGGCCTTGGGCGCCCAGGCGATCCGCAATGGCGACAGCCGTATCGTGGTGGCGGGCGGGCAGGAATCGATGAGCCTCTCGCCCCATGCCGCGCATCTGCGCGCGGGCCAGAAGATGGGCGATCTCAATTTCATCGATACCATGATCAGGGATGGGCTGTGGGACGCTTTCAACGGCTATCACATGGGCACCACCGCCGAGAATGTGGCCAAGGAATATCAGATTACCCGTGAGGAGCAGGACCGTTTCGCGGTGGCCTCCCAGAACAAGGCGGAAGCGGCAAGGAAGGCAGGCCGCTTCAAAGACGAAATCACGCCCGTAACAATCAAGACCCGCAAGGGCGATGTGGTGGCCGACAGCGACGAATATATCCGTGAAGGCGCCAACTACGAGGCGATGCTGGGGCTCAAGCCGGCTTTCTCCAAGGACGGCACCGTGACGGCGGGGAACGCGTCGGGCATCAATGACGGCGCCGCCGCGCTTATTCTTATGAGCGCCAAGGACGCTGCCGCGCGGGGCCTGAAGCCCCTGGCGCGCATTGCAAGCTGGGCCCAGGCCGGAGTCGATCCCAGCGTGATGGGCACCGGGCCGATTCCCGCCTCGCGCAAGGCGCTGGAGAAAGCGGGCTGGAAGGCCGCCGATTTGGATCTGGTCGAGGCCAACGAGGCCTTCGCCGCCCAGGCTTGCGCCGTCAACAAGGAACTGGGCTGGGATACGGCGAAAGTGAATGTCAATGGCGGCGCCATCGCCATCGGCCATCCCATCGGCGCTTCCGGGGCGCGCATCCTGACCACGCTGCTCTATGAGATGAATCGCCGCGACGCCAAAAAGGGTCTGGCGACCTTGTGCATCGGCGGCGGCATGGGCATCGCACTGGCCGTGGAGCGGTGATTAGTTTTTAATCGCATAATCCGCCTCCAAGAATTGGCGCAATGCAGCATCGCGTTTTGTTTGAAACGCGGCGTGTTTGCTGACCTAATTCCATCAGAACTTTTCAGCGGGGACATACATGGCACGAGTGGCAGTGGTCACGGGCGGGACGCGCGGCATCGGCGAGGCGATTTCGGTGGCGCTGAAAAATGCCGGCTACAAGGTGGCGGCGAACTATGCCGGCAATGAAGAGCGCGCCAAGGCGTTCGAACAGAAGACCGGCATCAAGGTCTATAAATGGGACGTGTCGGATTTCGCGGCCTGCGCTGACGGTGTCAAGAAGATCGAAGCCGAGATGGGGTCGGTGGACGTGATCGTCAACAATGCCGGCATCACCCGCGACGGCACCATGAAACGCATGACCCGCCAGGGCTGGGACGAGGTTCTGGATACCAATCTGGGCGGCTGCTTCAACATGTGCAAAGCTGCCTGGGACGGCATGCTGGCGCGCAGCTTCGGCCGCATCGTCAATATCGGCTCGATCAACGGCCAGGCGGGACAATATGGCCAGGTGAATTACGCCGCCGCCAAGTCGGGCATCCATGGCTTCACCAAGGCGCTGGCGCAGGAAGGCGCGGCCAAAGGCATTACCGTCAATGCCATCGCGCCCGGGTATATCGATACCGACATGGTGGCGGCGGTGCCGGCCGAAGTGCTGGCCAAGATCGTCGCCCGCATTCCCGTGGGCCGGCTGGGCCATGCCGATGAGATTGCCCGGGGCGTGCTGTTTCTGGTGGCGGACGAGGCCGGGTTTATCACCGGCTCGACCATGTCCATCAACGGCGGTCAGCATATGTATTGAGAGGAGAGGTGCGCGAAGCGCATGAGCAGGTCCGGTGGACCTGCGAAAGCGACGCGCGCTGCGAGCTTGGGCGAGCGGCCGCGGACACAAACGCGACCCCATCCTTCGGCTTCGACAAGCTTCCGGTGAGGATGTAAGAACCGCCGATGATTCAGTCTCTCACCGCCGAAAAGCTGGCCTGCGCGCGCGGGGAAAGAGTCCTGTTCGAGGACCTGTCTTTTCATCTCAAGGCGGGGCAGGCGCTGGCGGTGGAGGGCGCCAATGGCGCGGGCAAGACTTCGCTGTTGCGGCTGATCGCGGGATTTATCGCCCCCCGTACGGGCCGGGTCGTGATCAAATGCCAGGCGGGCGAAATTGCGGACGGAGAAGAACGCGGCAAGCAGGCGGGCTGGTTGGGCCATCAGGATGGACTCAAGCCGCAACTGACGGTCCGCGAGCAGCTCTCTTTTTTTGCCAGTCTCTATGACAGTAAAGCGGACCGGGATGCAGCCTTGCAGGAAGTGGGCCTGTCGCGGCAGGCCGATTTTCCCTGCCGCTTCCTTTCCGCCGGACAGAAGCGCCGGCTGGCGCTGGCGCGGCTTCTGGTCTGCAACCGCCCTCTGTGGCTTCTGGACGAGCCCTTTGCCGCCCTGGATGCGCAGGGCCAGGATTTGATTGCCAGGACGATGACGCGGCATTGCGCCTCGGGCGGCATGGTGATCGCCGCCACCCATGATCCCTTGGGTCTTGGCAATGTGAGCCTTCGCCTATGAGCGCCTTCTGCGCTCTTCTGATGCGGGATACGCGCCTGGCGGTACGCAGCGGCGGTGGCGCGGCCTTGGCGCTGGGCTTTTTCGCCCTGGTGGCGACCCTGGTGCCGCTGGGTATTGGGGCGGATCTCAATCTGCTCGCCCGGGTGGCGGGCGGCGTGCTCTGGGTAGGCGCAGTGTTGGCTGCCCTGCTTTCTCTCGACCGGCTATTCCAGGGCGATTTTGAGGACGGCAGCCTGGACCTGATCGCACTCTCCCCCCTGTCGCTGGAAAGCGTGGCGCTGGCCAAGATCGCGGCGCATTGGCTTTCCACCGGCCTGCCGCTAACCCTGATTTCCCCGCTGCTGGCACTGCTGTTCAACCTCCCGGCGGGCGCTACCTGGGTTTTATCGGTGTCACTTCTGATCGGAACACCGGCAGTCAGCGCCGTGGGCGCCATCGGCGCGAGCCTCACGCTATCCTTGAAGCGCGGCGGGCTGATCCTGCCCCTGGTGATCCTGCCCCTGCTCACCCCGGCGCTGATTTTCGGGGCCGGCGCGGTGGCGGAATGGATGGACGGAACCGCGCCGTCCGGAGCCTTGGGGCTGTTGGCCGCTTTTGCGCTGGCCGCCTCCCTGCTAAGTCCTTTCGCTGCTGCCGGCGCCGTGCGGCTCAACTTGTCGTCTTGAGGAAAGGATCGGCCGGATGCAGTTCCTGTTCCGCTATGCCAACCCGGCCCAGTTCATGCGCCTGTCGGCCATGCTCCTTCCGTTCTTTGCCATAGCGGCGGCGCTCCTGATCCTGATCGGCCTGATCATGGGTTTCACCGCTCCCCCCGACTACCAGCAGGGCCGCACCGTCACCATCATGTTCATCCATGTGCCGGCCGCCACCACGGCCGAAGGGGTTTATGCCCTGATCGCGGTGGCTTCGCTGTTCTCGCTGGTGTGGCGCCATCCCTTGTCGGACGTCGCCGCCAGGGCGGCGGCACCCTTAGGCGCGCTTTTCACCGCGCTGGGGCTGATCACCGGTTCGCTGTGGGGGCGGCCCATGTGGGGCGCCTATTGGGTCTGGGATGCACGGCTGACCAGCTTCCTGCTGCTCCTGTTCCTCTATCTTGGCTACATGGCACTGTGGAATGCGATCGAGGATGAGATACAGGCCGCGCGTGCCGCTGCCATCCTGGCCCTGGTGGGAGCGGTCAACCTTCCCATCATCGTTTTTTCCGTGGAGTGGTGGAATACCTTGCATCAGGGTGAAAGCATCATCTCGGGCAAGCTGGCGCCGGTTTTTCTCTGGCCCCTGCTGCTGATGATGGCGGGTTATTTCCTGCTGTTCCTCACGCTTTGGATGATCCGCATCCGCACCGAAATCCTCAACCGGCGGGCGCGTTCCCTGATGGGGACGGGGGCGTCATGAGTTTCTGGCAAATGGGAGGTTACGGGGAGTTCATATGGCCGGCCTATGGTGTCTCGGCCCTGGGTCTTGCCGTGGCCATCATCTGGACATTGGCGGCGTATAATCAGGCAAAGAAGCGACTGAAGCTTTTGGAAGAGAGAAAGACGTGAAACGCCTGGTCTATGCCGCGCCGGTGCTGGCCTTTTTGATTTTGGCCTTCTTTCTGTTCAAGAGCCTGATCTCTCCCACGCCGGACGTGTTGCCGTCGCCCTTGATCGACAAGCCGGTGCCCCAGCGCACTTTGCCTGCCCTGGATGCCCGGACGGAAGGCTTCGGACCAAAGGAGCTCGCCAGCGGCAAGGTGGTGGTGGTCAATGTGTTTTCCTCCACCTGCGTGCCGTGCCGCGAAGAAGCGCCGGTGTTGAACAGGCTGGCGGCGCGGCCCGATATCACGCTTTACGGTTTTGTCTGGGAGGACAAACCGGAGAATGCCCGTCAATTCCTGGATGACGTGGGCAATCCGTTCAGCCGCATTGGCCTGGACATCGATGGCGCCATCGGCCGGGAATGGGGCATTTATGGCTGGCCTGAGACTTACGTGGTGGACGGTCATGGCATCATCCGCTTCAAATATGTCGGCGCCTTGAGCGACCGGCTGGTGGCGGAGCGCCTTCTGCCCGCGATCGAGAAGGCCAGGCTCGCCGGTTAATGCATTCCTAACCTTGTTTTGTGAGGGTCGGCTTATGCAGATCAACGCCACTCTCATCGCCGCGCAGCAAGCGGCCCGCGAAGCCCAGGCCAATTTTCAGGCCCGCTTCCAGGCCGCTCACGCCGCGCCAAAACCCGGCTTTGCCGCCGCTCTGGAAAACGAAGCTGGCTTTGCCCCTTTGCCGTTGAAGCAAACGGCCCCGGCTGTGCCAGCGCCGTTGCCGGCCGCCGCGCCCCTCGCGCGACCCGGAAGCCTGCTCGACATAAAAGTGTAACTAGATCCGCCTTCCCCGGCGCAGGACCTTGTGAGGCCGGACGGCGCCATTGGCGGTGAACTTCTCGCCGGCTTCGGCGATTTGGATCAGGGAGCGGATGAATTTCTGCCGTTCGGGGAGAGGCAGGACCTCCAACAGCGCCTTTTCCGCCCGGTCACAGGCATTGCTGGCCGAACGCAACGCCTTGCGGCCGGCAGGACTGATCGCCACGGCATTGGCGCGCTGGTCTTCCTCGGTCCGCTCGCGCGACAACAGGCCCTTTTCCAGCATCCGCCGCACCATTTCCGCCAAGGTCGAACGGTCTATGCCGGTAATCTCCACCAGCATGGTCTGGCTGGCGCCATCGTTATGCTCCAAGGCCGCCAACAGGGTGTATTGCTGCTTGGTCAATTCGCGCGCGCCGGATTCGCGCGCATAAAGATCGCCATAGAATTGCTGGCAGCGGCGGATGAGGTGAGACGGCGCTTCGGAGAGTTCGAACTCTCCATTGCCCTTGCGCGCCCCCTTGTTCATTCATCACCCCTGAATTCCGGACCGGCGTGAAAAACGCGAAAAGGGAAAATTCGTCCGGAGAATGAGCCGACACTAAACAGCAAGATGGGTTTTCGCGCCAGTCATAAACACGCATTTCATGAAAGACTGTTCCCGGGGATGCAAAGATATTCCGTTCCGGAAACACGGGCGCCTCATACGGGATTTTTTGCGTCTGCGTATCGGTTTGGAAAAAGACACAATGAATTGTATGCGTGCCACAGGTGCGCATATCTGTTGAGTCAGGCAGAATGCTCCGTGGACAGAAAAAAGCGCAAACGCCCGGAATCCCGGCCTGAATCGGATCAGTCCGCCTTCTTGCCGGGCTCGCTATCCTGTTCGATGTGATGTTTCAGCAAAAACGGCGTCTGCGCCAAAGCAAACAGGAATATCAACAAGATGATGCCCCAGACCTTGAAATCGACCCAAAGCGCGGTTGAGACATTGCGCCACACGCCTTCGTTGAGCGCCGCCAGGGCGATGAAAAAAAGACCCCAGCGCCAGGTGAGCTGGCGCCAACCGGTTTCGTCCAGTTCAAAGGCTTCGGAAAAGACATATTTTATGAAGAGCCGCTTGAAAAGCAGGCCGCCGATGAGGAGGGCGCCGAAAAAACTATAAATAATCGTCGGAGTCATCTTGAAAAATATTTCGTTCTTCAAATAGAGGGTCAGCCCGCCGAAGATCAGCACCAGCAATGCTGTGAAAAGCGGCATGGGCGAAAGCCGCCGCTCGAACCAGAAGCCCAACGCCAGGGACGGCACCATGGCCGCCATGAAAATGGCGATGGCGGGAAAGAGCCCCAGCAATCGAAAGGCGGCGAAGAAAGCCAGAAGCGGACCAAGGTCCAGCAGCAGCCGGCGCAATTGCGGATTCATGCCGCCCCCGTCAGGGCATTGGCGAAGGCGGTTGCTTCAAACGGCATCAAGTCGCTTTCCCCTTCTCCCACCCCGATAAAATGGACCGGCAAAGCGAATTTCGCCGCCAACGCCACCAATATCCCGCCCTTGGCGGTTCCATCGAGCTTGGTCATGATCAGCCCGGTGAGCCTGACCTTGCTGCCGAAGGCCGCGACCTGGGAGATGGCATTCTGTCCGGTGGTGGCGTCCAGCACCAGGAGCACCGCGTGCGGGGCCGAGGGGTCGAGCTTGGCCAGCACGCGGGCGATCTTTTCCAGTTCCGCCATCAGGTCGCTTTTGTTCTGCAGGCGGCCCGCCGTGTCGATGATCAGGATATCGGCCCCCGTGGCGCGGGCCTTTTCCAGGGCCTCGAAGGCCAGCCCGGCGGCGTCGGCGCCCGGCCGGGCGGAGACGAAATCTGCCGACGCCCGGCGGGCCCAGACCCCGAGTTGTTCGATTGCCGCAGCGCGAAAAGTGTCACCCGCCGCCAGCACCACCTTGCGGCCTTCATGCGCGAAACGGGCCGCCAGTTTGCCGATGGTGGTGGTCTTGCCGGTGCCGTTGACCCCCGCCACCAGGATCACAAAGGGCTTTTTGGTGGAGTCGAGGAGGAGAGGTTTTTCGATCTTCTTCAACTTGAGGGCGATTTCCTTTGCCAGTAACGCGCGCAATTCGTTGCCGTCGATCTCCGTGTCATAGCGGTTCCTCGCCACGGCCCCGCTGATCGCTGCAGCCTCGGCGGACCCCATATCGGCGCGGATCAGGGTCTCCTCAAGCTCAGCTATGGTGGCGGCATCGAGCTTTTTTTTGGTGAAGAAGCCGGTCAGGTCCGCGGCGGATTTGCTTAAGCCCTGTTTCAAGCGCGCAAACAGGGATTCCTCGACCGGAGGTTTGGTGCCGAATTCTTTCATGCCGGATCAATCGGGAGGCCGACAGGCCGGCCGGTCAGGTGCGTGCCCTTCACGCCGGTGAGCTGGGCGCGGATCAGGCTCCGTTGCGGAATCTCATCCTCCATCTCGACCGGCGCGAAGCAGGATGTGCGCCCCAGGCGGTTTTTCTCCATCAATATGTCTTGGGTGCTGCCGGCCAGCGCATCAAGCCTTGCCGACAATGCCGCCTCCCCCGTGGCGCGCAGGCGCGCCGCTCTTTCCTTGACCAGCGCCCGGCTCAGTTGCGGCATGCGGGCGGCGGGCGTGCCCTTGCGGGCCGAAAAGGGGAATACATGCAGGAAAGAAAGGCCGGCATCCTCCACCAGGGAAAGGCTGTTCTGAAACATGGCTTCGGTTTCGGTGGGAAAGCCCGCGATCAAATCCGCCCCAAAAGCGGCTTCCGGCCTTGCCCGCCGCACCCTGTCGCAGAAAGCGATGGTATCGGCGCGGCTGTGGCGCCGCTTCATGCGCTTCAAGATCAAATCGTCCCCGGACTGGGCGGAAAGATGGAAATGCGGCATCAACCGTTCCTCTTCCGCGATTGCCCTCAACAGCGCGGGATCGGCTTCGATGGAATCGATGGAGGAGAGCCTCAGGCGCTTTATCTCCGGCACCAGCTTCAACACTTTGCGCACCAGATCGCCCAGCGCGGGCGTTCCGGGAAGATCGGCGCCATAAGAAGTGAGGTCCACCCCCGTCAGAACGACCTCGATAAAGCCTTTTTCCGTAAGGCGCCGGGCCTCCGCCACCACTTCGCCCATGCCGACACTGCGCGAATTGCCCCTGCCGTAAGGGATGATGCAGAAGGTGCAGCGGTGGTCGCAGCCATTCTGGATTTGCAGAAAGGCCCGGCATTTCTCCTGAAAGAACGGGCCATCAAAACCGTCCAGCATCTGGGCCGCGGTTTCGCGCACACTCATGATGTCATTGACCCGGACTCGTTCCAGGCCAAAGCCGGCATAGCTCTCTGTTTTGAGCTTTTCCGCATTGCCCAGCACCTGATCGACTTCCGGCATGGCGGCATAGCTGTCCGGCTCGGTCTGTGCGGCGCAACCGGTGACAATGATGCGCGCGGTGGGCCGCTCCCTGCGGAGCTTGCGGATCGCCTGGCGCGACTGGCGCACCGCCTCCGCCGTCACGGCGCAGGTGTTGACCACCACCGCGTCCCCAAGCCGGGCCGCGGCCGCGCGCGCCTTGATCGCTTCGCTTTCATAAGCGTTGAGGCGGCAGCCGAAGGTGACCACATCCACTGTCATAAGCGTTCCAAATCGACTTCGCCGGTGAAACTGGTGACGGCGGGGCCGGTCATCAGCACATGACTGTCCGCTTCCCGCCATTCCAGGGCGAGGGAACCGCCATCCAGGATCACTTCCACCTTGCGGGCGGCAAGGCCTTTGCGGATGGCGGCGACCGCAGTGGCGGCGGCGCCGGTGCCGCAGGCCAGCGTGATCCCCACTCCGCGCTCCCACACCCGCATGCGGATGCGGTTCTTGTCCAGCACCTGGGCGAATTCAACATTGACCCGTTCGGGGAACAACGGATGCTTTTCGATCAGGGGGCCGAGTTGGGCCACCGGCGCTTTTTCCGCGTCGCCGACAAGCAGGATGCAATGGGGATTGCCCATCGAGACGGCGCTGGCGGTGATGGTGCGGTTTTCCAGCGGGAACTGGAATTGGGCAGTCTCCATGGGTTGGGCCAGCGGGATGTCCCGCCAGTCGAGCCCCGGCGTGCCCATATCGACACTGACGAGACCCTTGCCGGCATCGCTGCAAAGAAGCGAGCCGCCTTTGCTTTCGATCCGCACCCGGGCCAGGCCCCGCTCCTCCATCAGGAGACGGGCGACACAACGCGTGGCATTGCCGCAAGCTTCCACTTCGCCGCCATCGGCATTGAAGAAGCGCAAACTGGCATCGGCCTGGGCGCTGCCGGGCAGGATCAGGACCACCGTATCGCAGCCGATGCCGAAATGCCGGTCGGCCACCCGCCGGGCGCTCTCAGGTGTCAGCGGAACCGGCTCATTTCGCGCGTCGAAGACCGCGAAATCATTGCCCAGGCCCTGCATTTTGCGAAAGAACGTCATGGGCCGCCTTATATGGGTTTGCGCCGGCATTTGCCATTGCTAGTCTTGTCCAAAATCAACGGGAACAAGCAGGAGCACCGGCCAGGAAAAGTGCAGCCCGACGCCACATAAAAAAGAAGCCTGGGGGCTGCGGTTTTCCGTCCGGCCGTGCGACAATTCAAAAATGCGCGCAAGGCTGATCTTCCTTTCTTTCATACTGGGCGCGCTTTTTTCAGGAGCGCCTGCCGTGACCGCCCAGGAAAACGATGCTTACGCCTGGCTGGAAGACGTGCATGGGCAAAAGCCGCTCCAATGGGTGGCGGAGCAGAACAAAAAGTCGCTGGGCGCTCTCAAAGCGGATCCGCGCTACCAGAAGAATTACGACAGCATCCTGTCGGTGCTGGACGCCACCGACCGCATTCCCTTCGGCAGCCTGGA
>CAZEFQ010000061.1:0-3455 GCA_964511505.1 uncultured Rhizobium sp. | reverse complement strand
CGTCCGTACGCTGTCGCTACGGACGGGTTCGTCGAAGGGCTTGCCCATAGTCCTAGCTATGAGCTTCGCCCTTCTCCTGCCCACGCCACAAAATCCCTCCGGCGCAGGCGATTCCACCTCAGAAAATCAGGCTCTGGTTCCAGAAGCGACGTCCAGACCCGAAATCGTGCTTCGCGCGTTATTACGCCCGATGCGGACTTGCTTTCGCCTGCCGCCCTTGCTGCTGATCGGAGGACTCGCCGGTTGCGCGGCGCCGGCCCCCTCGCCGGTCCCGCCGCCTGTTCCTTCTCCGGAAATCGTGCAGCCGCAGGCATTGCCGACGGAACCGTTCTTCACCCAGACGGGCCTGGCATCCTTTTACGGCAATGCCCATGACGGCCATCTCACGGCCGGCGGCCAGCGCTTCGACCATCGCGGTCTCACCGCGGCCCATCCCAGTCTGGCCTTCGGCACCATGGTGCGCGTGACCAATCTCGCCAATGGCCGGACGGTGAACGTGGAGGTCACCGACCGCGGCCCGCATGTCAGAGGCCGGATCATCGATCTTTCCGCGGCGGCAGCTCAGGCGTTGGACATGCAAAAGGAAGGCGTCACCCGGGTGCGGGTTGAGGCCTTCCGCGCCGACCAAAGCTCCGGATAGCTATTTTGCCGCCGTTTGGGCAGAGGAAAGCGGCTCGGAATCTTCCAGATAGAGTTGCATGGTGAGGCTGATGCGGCCTTCCAGGAGATGGCCGCTATGCACGCTCTCGTCGCGCAGGAATGCCAGCACGCAATGGGCATGGACCACGGGCTTGCCGTCCTTGTCACGGGTGATGTTGCCGGTCAGGGACGTGACTTCCGCCTCTTCATTTATGCGCTCGACCTTGTAACCTTTGCCGTTATCAGACCAGCCGATGATCGCATGATCGACCGCGCCGATAGCGGTGAAATGCGCATTGGTGAGATGGTTCTTCTCGGCGAATTCGCCCAGCCCCGCCACCACCTCATCCCCCTTGGCGAAGACGAGCTGGAAGGTGCGAATCTTGGGAGAAAGCTCGGTGGCCTTGAGGCCCGGAGCCATTCCGTCCTTCAAGGGCTCGCGGGCAAGATGTTCCGGCTCCGCTGTCTGGGCCGCGGCCGGCGCCGCCAGGATCAAAAGAACGGTGGAAGCAACAAGAAACGATCGCATCGCTGGGCTCCCTATGTTCGGCGGCCAGGCCGCCGTCTTTGACGGCAAGTTATACAAGTGTGACAGGATTGGGAATTGGAAGAACGGTCCCGGCGTCTACTTCCCGCTCCGGAAAGATTTTGCGGATACCTTACGGCATCAGGGCAAACCAGCCCGCCGCCGCCAAAGCGGCCGCCCCGGCGAGGCCGGAGATGTAGGGCTCCAGCGGCAGCACTTTCTCCGCCAGCACGAAAACCATCAGTCCCGCAATCCAGACCGGATTCATCACCCCGCCCACAAACAGAAGCGCCATCAGCACCCAGCAGCAACCGACACAGTAAATACCGTGCAGCAGTCCCAGCTTCAGCGCGGCTCCCGCGCCCGGCTTGAAACCGCCATGGCGCTGGATGAAGGCGAGAGGCCCGCGGCAACTGGCGAGGCAGGCGCGTTTAAGCGGGGTCAACTGATAGACGCCCGCTGCCGCCAGGAAAGCGGCAATGAGAAAGCGGTTGTTGAGCGCCATCGGCGGGGAGAGAAGCGCGGCGCGGTCCAGCGCATATTGGGCAACGGTCGCGGCCAGGGAGAAGGCGAACCAGGCCAACAGATAGCCGCCGGCGAACCAGCCGGCAGAGGCAAAGATCACGCCCTTGGCCTCGGCTTGGGCCGCGACACGGGCGAAAATCAGGATCATGGGGCTGACCGAGGGCGTCATCATCCCCACCATCATCACCGTCCACATCGCCAGCATGAAAAGGAAATAGGGAAAATCCCACTGCGCCGGCATGTCCATCATGGACATGCCCGGCATATCCGGCATGGGCGCCGCCATCCGGTGCTGGACCCAGAACAGATAGCTCCAGGCCAACAATACAAGGACCGTCAAGGCGGAAAGCACCACCACGCGGTCATGCTCCGGCAGCGCCGGCGGATTTGGATTCATGCGCGAATGATGCCCTCGGAACCCAGATGCAGTTCCGCGAACTGACCATAGGAATCCGAATGATCGAGCGCGATGGGCGCCGTAGTTTTGGACCAGCCGCGTCCCATTTCGGCCAGGGAATATTCGAATCCGTTTGGCAAATCGATACGGCCGCGATATTCCGCTCCGGTGACAGGATTGAGGATGGGCTCACCGCGGGTTTCAATATGGCCTGCCACCTTCAACTTGGCGCGCCGCTTGTTCACATCCACTTCGAATTCGATATCGGCGAAGACCGGCTCATGGAGCTTCTCCAAAGTGGTCGAGAACACCTGGAAGATCGTGGCACCGGGAAGCGTGTCCTCTCCGCTCAGGATGCGCAGCAGGCTGTTGCGCTGAGCCGCGCTGGCGCGCTTGTCCACGAAAACCGCCGCCTCGCCCTTGCCGTGATGGATGGGGCCTGGCCATCTGAAAATGCCCGCGACTTTCAGCCCGTCGAGGTCGGTGTCGCCGTGACGGCCATGATCGATCTGGATTCCCGTGACGGCTTGGCAGTAACCTTTGGTCGGAAGAGCATTGAACTGGCAGGGACAACCATAGGCGCAATTGCAGTTGGTGAATTCGCGCCCGTGAATCGCCCAGGAAACGCCCATCGAAATCCCCCACTCTGATGGCGGGTTCTTCTAGCATGCCGAAGAGCTTGCTGACTATGGCGGCGGGATGGAGCCAAGTCAGGGCATTTCGGGCCACAACCGCCAGTTTGGCCGGTATCGGCAAGCGGCTCAGAAGCCGCAGCTTATTCCCATTACCGCTTCCAGCCGCTTCTCCAGCGACACCATCTGGATTTCGCCCTGTTTGCCGGGCTGCACGCCGGGACCGGAGACGAGAAAGATTGAGCGATAGTCGGGGCGGGTGGGCCAGAAGCCGTGATTGCCCTTTTCGCCCGGTTTGGTGTGCACCTCGCCGCCGGCCGCATTGCCGAACTGGACATGCGGCGCCGGCTCGAAAGCGGCCACCGCGGCGGACGAGGCAGGGGCATAGGTCACCAGCTCATCATGGGCGATTTCCCGCCCCACATCGCCCTCGCCGGATTGCGCGCGCAGCCAGGCGGCGACATTGGCGTCGGTGGTGGTGACCAGGCCGCCCGCGATGCTCATCGGGCCTGTGACGCCCGCGGCCAAGGCCATCACTTTCAACTGGGCGATATGATCCACCTGCTCGAAGCCATGATCGGACACCAGCGCCAGATCATAGTCCTTCGGCAACGCCTTCTCCAATTCGCCGATCAATTCGTCGGTGCGTTCCAGAACCGCTCTGGCATGAGGCGTGAAGGGGGCTTCGTTATGTTCGGCCGAATCCAGTTCTGCCAGATGCACCAGCATCAGGTCG
>CAZEFQ010000060.1:0-14588 GCA_964511505.1 uncultured Rhizobium sp. | reverse complement strand
TCACGCCGATCCTGTCCGTCGCCTTGCCGGCGTCCACTGCGTTCATCGTGAACGAGTAGCCCCGGACTCCATTCAACGTGCCAATTCCTTGCATCGTCACGGTTCGCGGATACACCGACTGCGGATGCGAGAAGAGAATCTGGTTGAGCTTCGTCGAGGTGAACTGACTCGCGCCGAACAGGAAGGCGGCCCCGCCGCTTTCGGCGCCCGTCGCAGATTCGGTCGCCGTGAACGAGAACTGGTACGGCTGGTGGGCGCCGCCGGCGCTGCCGTTGCCTGACAACTGTCCCGGACTCGGCATGACGATCAGCTGAGATGTCGCCTGGACCGCGCCGCAGTAGTTCCTGGTGTCGGACGGCGTGAAGGTGACCGACAGTGTCTGCGTCCCCGCGTTCACGACCGTGCCCGCTGCCGGCACGTAGACGAAGGTGCCGGGCACGCTGGCGGTCGCGTTGAGCTGCGCGGCACCAAGCGCGGCGCCTTCCTGAATCGGCGCCGGCGCGGGCCACGAGACGCTGGGCGTCGCACAGGTGATGGTCAGGAGCGAACCCACCGCCCAGAAGTTGGCCTGGTGCGGATCCGCGCTGGTGAAGTACGCGCTGAGAATGTAGGTGCCGACGTCGGACGGCGGCGTCATGCGGCCGTCGTAGAGCATCCTGCACGGACCTTCGACACCGTCTCCGAACCCGTCCTCCGCCGTGCACGTGACCGCCTTCGGCGTCCCGTCATAGACGAACGGGCCGACATCGCCCCACACGGTCGTCGGCTCGCAGTCGGATCCGGCGGCGCAGAACGGCATCTGCCACAGCGTGGCGTGCCGCGGCGACGACCCGGTGCTGCCGACGATCCACCCATAGTCGTTGGCGGCGACCGGCGTCGTCGTGCCGTCGAAGCCGGCGAGCGCCGGAAGATCCATTGGACCCGAGAGCGCGGTCCAGACGAAGCCGGCGGCCGCGCCGCCCGTCGAGGTCGAGGCGGTGCCCGTGACCAGACCCAGGTTCGTCACCGATCCCGCGCGGCTCGACGTCTTCGACAGCGAGGCGACGTTGATGAAGCCCTGGTCCTCGGTCCACGCAAACGCATACTCGCGCTGGTTGGCGTCCGTTGCGTATCCGGTAATCGTGCCGAAGTCGTTGATCGCCGTGGGCCAGGCGTTGCTCATTCCCGGCGGTACACCGATGTCAACCATGCCGTCCGCCGCCGTCCAGGTAAACACGTGCGTCTGACCGCTGTTGGTGGGCTGGACGAATCCCACGGCCATGTCGCTGCGGTTGATCGCCACGGCCTGGCTGTCGCCCATGTCGCCAGGGTCCATGTCGATCATCCCGGTTTGGCGCTGCCACACGAATCCGTGCAGTCCGTTGCGCCAGCGGATTTCGCTATAGCCGACGACCACGTCGTTGTCATTGACGGCGGTGGCCCAGCTTCGCGCGCCGCCCAGGGTGTGCAGGTCGATCATGCCGTCGGCGGCCGTCCATGCGAACGCATCGACGAAGCCGGCGTAGACCAGACTCCAGCCGACCGCCAGATTGTTGAAGTTGACCGCGACGGCACGGCTCAGGGTGCCGCCAGGCAACGTGCCCAGGGATTGCATCCCTGACGTGTCCGTCCACATGAACGCCACGAAATCTCGCTGCCCGACCACCGTCCCCCGATCGTTGATCCCGCTGACGGCGTCGAGGAGATCCGACGACGCGACATGCCCGATGTCGATCATGCCGGTTTCAGGCCCCCACACCCACGCGTGCACGTCGCCGCTCGGTGTCACGCTCTGGCCGGCGACGACCTCGTAGTGGTTGACGACGGTCGCCCGGCTGCAGCAGCCGCCGAGCGTACCGAGGTCGATCGCCTGCGGCGGCGCCTGCGCGAATGCCGCGGTGGAGGACAAGAGACAAGCGGCGAGGATCGAGAATCTCATGTCCCTGATACGCGGTTTTGGTGACAAGACCGGCTCGGGGGCCACACGAAGGCAGACGACGCACACGAAAGTCGGCCCGCTGCGCAAGAACTCGTCGGACCGACTGCGGCGCACCGCCGGCGCGCTGGCGCGCTTGTCGCACGAAGCGGCCCGGGCCGATTCCGGCATCCGTCTGAGCGGCGTTGTGGGATAGAATCGGTGGTCCCGCCGGTCCTGCCGGGCGCTTAGCTCAGCTGGTTAGAGCGCGTGCTTCACACGCACGAGGTCATAGGTTCGAGTCCTATAGCGCCCACCATTTAACCCGCCCCTTCAACAACTTCAGACGACCGCTGATTCGCGTTCATCAGCATGACCACATGAAATCCTCGGCCGTCGGCTCGCGGGAACTGAAGACCACACTCGGCACGTACTTACCAGCGACGCTGGGGTTGCTCCATATCGCGGCGCGTCAGCCTCAGTTGATCGAGAGCGTGCGACGGGACGCCGCCTCCGCTCGGCCACGCCAGTCTCGACGTCGTGGCGACCGGATGCGAGCAGCCGGGTAGTTTCTTGGTGGCGGTGTGGTGGCGGTGTGGAGGCGGCTCGTCGTCCCCCGCCCCTTCGAGTAAGCTGAAGCCACGACGCGTCAACGAACACCACCGAGAACAGACACATAAGAGATGCCCCTTCCGCGCACCTACCGGGCCGGCGAGACCCTCGAGGACCTCTGCCGCGCCTGCAAAGCGGACCGTCTGCATACGGTCGTCGTGGTGGACGCCGACGGCGTGCCGCTCCGCGTCGTGTGCGGCTTCTGCCACAGCGAACACAACTATCGCGGCGGCCCGAGACTTGACGCGCGCGGCGCGTCGCCGGCTCCCGCGGCGGCGTCGGACCCGTCGCGCGCGGCGTCGAGCCGAGCGCCCTTCCCCATCGTCGCCGAACGCGAGAGGACATCCCAGATGCCGGTGAGCGAGACGCCAGCGGATCTCGAAGGACTGCTCCGCCGAATCATCCGCGAGGAGAGCGGCGTCACGCCGGTCGTGCCGGCGGACAAGTGGCGCGGGGGCCTGCTCGTGCTGCGGCCGGGCACGGCCGGGCTCCAGGAAAAGAGCTGGCCCATCGAGACGTTCTTCCACAAAGTCGTGATGCTGCGAAACCGGCTGCGCACGCTCGAGCAGCACGTCAACGCCTCGGAGCTGCCCGAGGCGGAGAAGGTCAAGCTCCAGAGCTACATCAGCGGCTGCTACGGCACGCTGACCAGCTTCAACGTCCTCTTCGCGGACGAGGGCGATCAGTTCAAGGGCAGCGGCGGCGAGTAGACGATGACCGACGACGCCGCGCCGAAATCGGCCTACGAGCTGGCCATGGAGCGTCTCAGGAAGCAAGACGCGGACGCCGGCGTCGAGCGGCAGCCGGTCACCGACGCGCAGAAGGCCGCCGTCGCCGAGATCCGGAGTCTCTACGAGTCGAGGCTCGCCGAGATCGACGTGATGCACCAGAGCAGGATGCGGGCGTCGGTGGACCCGGACGCGCGCGCCGCGCTCGAGCAGGAGTTCCGCCGCGAACGCGAACGGCTCACGACCGAGCGCGACGCGAAAGTCGAGAAGGCCCGGCGCTCCTGATCGGATCGCGCTCGGGCCTTGGGCGCGTTCGCTACCGCGTGGCGCCGACGCGCGGCGTGACGTGGATCAGCGCGCCGGGGTTGGCGTCCTCGATCATCCACAGCGAGCCGTCCGGCGCCTGCTCGACGTCGCGGATGCGGTGCCCCACCCTCCAGCGCTCGGCAGACGTCGCGCCGCCGTGCCCGTCGAAGACGATGCGGTTGAGCGACATCGTGGACATGCCGCTGACGAAGCCGCTGCCGTTCCACTGCGGGAAGGTCTTCGTGCTCGTGTAGAACATCAGATTGCCCGGCGCGATCACCGGCACCCAGTAGAGCACCGGCTTCGTGAGATCCGGCCGCGTGTCGGGACTCGGAATCGGCACGCCGTTGTAGTTCATGCCGTACGAGACGAGCGGCCAGCCGTAGTTCTTGCCCTTCTCGATCAGGTTGAGCTCGTCGCCGCCGCGCGGGCCGTGCTCGACCTCCCACAGCTCGCCGGCCGGTGAAAACGCGAGGCCGTAGGGCGTGCGCACGCCGGTGGCCCACGTTTCGGCCGGCGTCAGGTTGGGACCGGAGTACGTGTAGGTGCTCACGACCTTCGCCGTCTTGGCGGCCTCGGTGTCGCTCGGCGGATCGATGAGCGTCACCGTCGCGGCGCCGGTCTTGCCGACGTTGGGGTTGCCGGGCGCCGGCTTGCCGTCGAGCGTCAGGTGCAGAATCTTCCCGACCGGCTGATTCGGATCCTGCGCCGGTGTGAAGCGCTGGCGATCGCCGACCGTGAGGAACAGCGACTGGCCGTCGGGAGCGAACGCGACGGCCGCGCCTTCCTGACCGCCCTTGCCTCTCGGCAGCTGGCGCCAGAGCACCTCGACGTTCTCGAGTCGCGCCGACGTCGCGCCGGCGTTCAGCTTCGCGCGCGCGAGCGCCAGGCCGCCGCCGTAGTCGCCCGGCTCCGCGTAGGTGAGGTAGATGCTCTGGTCCGTCGCGTAATGCGGCGAGACGTACACGCCCAGCATGCCGTTCTGGCCCTGCCAGTAGACCGGCGGCGTGTTGAGCACCTGCGTGATCTTCTGGCCCTGCGGCGACAGCAACCACACCGGTCCCACCTTCTCGGTGACCAGCATGCGGCCGTCGGGCAGGAACGCGAGCCGCCACGGCAGCTCGAACGTCGTCACCGTCGTCATGGTGAACGGCAGATCGGCCTCGGGCTTCTGCTCGCCGATGTTGACCTGGGCGGCGACCGCCGCCGACGCCAGAGTGACCAGCAACGCTGTCTTCGCAAACGGCATCGTCTTCGTCTCCTTCATGCGCGATACAGATTAGTCGAGAACGCGTGGTTGCGTCGTGCCGCGGAACGGCTTGAGAGGGCTTCGGCCGTCTGCTAAGCTGATGCCGGGTGTTGGAGTTCACCTTTAACCGCCCCACCTAAGCAGTGCGGCAGATGACTCCTACGAGCTGCGGCTCGAGGAGATCTGCCCGGACCCACCCTCAGCCACAGCCCACCGCGTCTCGAACGTTTGAGGAGGGCCGTTGGCTTCCGCCTCGCATGCACTGAACGAGCATCAGCAGCGTCGGCTGATCGCCACCTGTCAGTACGTCGATCGACTGCTCGCGGATCTCGAGCACGCCGTTGTCGAGGCGCAGTCGAACTCGCCGTTCGGCCGGCTCGCCGACGACCTGGCGCCCGCGGAGCGTCGCCTGGCCGGCGACCACATCGCGCGTCTTCGCACCCAGTTGCTTCGCATGCTCGACGGGCAAGCGCTGTCCCCGTCTCCGCGTCGCGTCAGCCTCAGGTTCTCGCTGCAGACGCATCTCACGTTCGTCGATGACGCGATCGAGGAGCTCAAGC
Organism: uncultured Rhizobium sp.; assembly: GCA_964511505.1. Classification (GTDB taxonomy): domain Bacteria; phylum Pseudomonadota; class Alphaproteobacteria; order Micropepsales; family Micropepsaceae; genus Rhizomicrobium. The sequence goes on along the minus strand of CAZEFQ010000060.1, from coordinate 9,239 downwards.
CGAAGTACATGCTCGGATACGGCGAAGTCTCCGAGGCCGGCGCCACCGCCCTCAACGGCATCGTCGAAGAACTGCACAACACGATTCGACAGCTTTCTGGCGTGCTCAGCGTCAGTCATCAGAGCCTCGACACGCGGCTCGAGCGCCTGAGCCCGGAACACGACGTCGAGCGACTCACGCGTCTGCGAGCGCTCATCACCAGGTACGGGCTCGTCGAACTCGACGGCGCGGTGACCGCGATCGTCGGCACACTCGAGCGACGCAGCCTGGAGCTGGCCGTCTTCGGCCGCGTCAGCAGCGGAAAGTCGTCTCTCTTGAATCGTTTACTCGAGCACGCCGTCCTGCCGGTCGGCGTCACGCCGATTACCGCCGTTCCGACGCGCATCACATACGGACCCGAACCGATATTGCGCGTCACACTGGCGGAGGCGCTGCAGCCGCGGACGTTGGAGATCCCGTCGCTCGCGGACTACGCGTCGGAACGCCTGAACCCGGCGAACACCAAACGCGTGCTGAGGCTGGTCGTCGAGTTGCCGTCACCGTTCCTCCAGGCAGGCGTCACACTCGTCGATACACCGGGGCTTGGATCGCTCTCCTCGAGCGGGACGTCGGAAACGCTTGCGTATCTCCCGGCCTGCGACGTCGCCACCGTTCTGGTTGACGCCGCATCGACCCTGACGACCGCGGATCTCTCGCTCGTCGCGGCTCTGCGTGCGGCGGGAATCCGCACCTCCGTTTTGCTCAGCAAGGCGGATCTGTTGAATGACGCCGACCGCGACGCTGCCGTCCGCTACACGTGCGACGTGCTCGCCAGGGAATTCGGTGTCGAGTTGCCCGTCACGCCGGTGAGCACCTTGCCGGAGTTCGACGGCCTCTTCGCGGCGTGGCGTCGCACCGAGCTGACACCCGTCATAGCGCATCAGGAGCAACAGCGCCGCGAGGCTGCGGCGCGCAAGATCGAGCTGCTCCGCGACAAGGTCGAGCGCGCGCTTCTGCAGCTTCGCGACCGCGAGCCGTCCCGGACGCCGGAGGCCCGCCAGGACGATGCGCGGCTCCATGCGGCCACCGCGCAGATTGCTGTCACCGAGCGGGAGGTCGAGGACGCCATCATGGCCCTCTCGCGACAGCGTCGTCGCGTCCTCGATCGGGCGGCCGACCTCATCGACGCGAACGTCACGCCGTATTCCGCCCTGACGCGTGCGTACGAAAGCGTGACGACGGAGGTAGCGACACGGACGGCCCGGGCGCTGAACGATCTGTCAGACACTTTGCGAACCAGCGCCCCAGAGGGTGTCGCATTCGAGGGCGTGTCGCTGCGGAACGCTCCACTCCCCTCCTTGCCGGAGAATCTGACAGTGCCATCGGAAGGGGTCGAGCGGCTGCTCGGACATGGCCTCGCTCGCACCATCGTCACGGCCCGCCTCGAAAATGCGGTCGGACCAGTCGTTCAGGACGCGTTGGACAGCTACGCCGCGGTGCTCCGTCGGTGGGGGCTCGACGTCCTCCGGCACGTTCGCACGCGGTGGTCGGCTGCAACGGATCCGGTTCGCGCGGGCATCGATCGAACACTGGGCCATGCCGGCTCTCCGCGGCACCTCGATGAGATCGATCAGGATCTCGAACAGCTCGCCATGATGGTGAAGTCGTAATGGCCGACACGCGTCCTCAGATGGTGCCGATGACCGGCGATCGAGTCGAGGCCCTCGAGCAGATGGCCGCCATCGCAGACGAACTCGGCGCCGACACGGTGGCGCGTGACGCACGCGATCTGTCCAGTCGCGTCCTCGAAGGGCGCTTCTTCCTGGCGGTCGTCGGCCAGTTCAAGCGAGGCAAATCGACGCTGCTCAATGCCCTCGTCGGCGAGGCACTCCTCCCGACTGGCGTCGCTCCGGTCACATCCGCGATTACGGTCCTCAGGTTCGGCCCTCGTCTCAAGGCCGACGTGGTGTTCAAGGATGGGCGCCGGCAGGTGATTGAACCCGCGGACATTCATCGCTTCGTCACGGAAGCAGACAACCCCGAAAACCGACTGCAGATCGCGGCGGTTGAAATCTTCTGTCCATCGCCTTTGCTCGCCTCGGGCATGTGCTTCGTCGATACGCCCGGCCTGGGCTCCGTCTTCCAGGGGAACACCGACGAAACGCGAGCGTTCGTGCCTCACATCGACGCCGCGCTCGTCGTGTTGGGCGCGGACCCTCCGATTAGCGGCGAAGAACTCTCGCTCGTCGCCACGGTCGCGACGCAGGTGCCTGACATCGTCGTCGTGCTCAACAAAGCCGATCGACTGCGCGCGCCGGAACTGGCCGAAGCCAGGCGGTTCACCGAACACGTGCTCGCACGCAGACTCGCCGGCCGCCTCACGCGAGTGTACGAAGTGAGCGCGAGCGAACGCCTGGAACGCGGGCCGACCAGAGAGTGGGCGTCGATGGAATCACGCCTGCGCGAGCTCGCCGGAGACGCCGGCGACGTCGTCGCGACCGCCGCCGAGCGCGGCGTCGCGCGCGTGGCCGCCCGCGTGCGCCACGAGATCGGCGAGCAGCGCGTCGCACTGGAACGTCCGCTGGAGGAATCGGAACGGCGCATTGAGTCCCTCGAAGCATCCAGGATGCGCGCGGAGCAGTTGCTTCGCGACCTGGCCGCGCTGTTCCAGAGCGAGGAGCAACGCGTGATCAGCGAGGCGCTCGAATCGGCGCACGCAGCCTACGTCCGTCAGGCGAAGACAGTCATCGAATCAGAGCTCAGAAACGGCGTGGCGGGGCTTCCGCGCAGCACGTCGATCGCCGCGCTCCGCGTGTCCGCCTACACGTTGGCGCGAGACATCGTGCATCGGCACGTGTCGGCCTGGCTCAAGCAGCTCGAGCCTGACGCGGAACGGGCGTACCAGCGCGCTGCCTCACGTTTTGTCGATCTCGGCAACGAGTTCCTGCAGTCCCTCGTACGGTCTGGTGACAGCGCATTCGTCCACCTGCCGCACGCGCTCGATGCGACGATCGGCTTCCGGGCGGCCAGACACTTCGCCTTCACCGACTTGATGTACATGACGGGCGATTCACCGGTGAATTGGATCGCCGACTATCTGCGAAGCCGATCTCGTACCGTGCGCGCCGTCACCGACGATGCCTGGGCGTACGCCGAACGGCTGCTGGTCACCAACAGCAGTCGCGTGATGTTTGACATCCGCGAGCGTGTCTCAGACAGCCGGGCGGCCTTGGAAAAGGAGCTCCGATCGCTGCTGACCGACTTGACCGCGTCTGCCGCCCGTGCGCTCGCCAGCGCGCGCGACCTGCTGAAGCGCGGCGACGAGGCCGTTGCGGCGCGACGCGCCTGGCTGGACGACTGCGAGGCCACGCTGGAGCGCCTGTCGCACGCGGATCGTCGGCCATGACGCATGGTGAGACACAACTCCTCGGCCGACGCGAACTCGAGAACACGGTGCTGCAACTCTTGCGTCTTGGCCGAAGCGTGATGTTGGTGGGACCGTCAGGCGTCGGCAAGACGGCGTTAATCCAGGCGATCTCGCCGCCGGAGGTCTTCGTCGTCGATCCGTTCGAACGCATCGGATCGCGACGGGCCGCGCACATCCGCCGATCCATGGATCGCAACGGCGTCTGGATTGCAGCCGCCAGAGCACGTGAGCGCCTGGGGCACGTCGGCCGGATCGCCTGGCGATTTGAGGTGGTTCGCGTGCCGCCGCTGTCCGTCTACTGGATGCGGCGGCTGATCTCGCGGAGTGCCGCCCGCGCCGGCCTGGAGGACGCCATCACCGCAGACTGGCTTCGCGACGTCGTGCGGCTCTCGGCAGGGCTGCCGGGACGCGCCGTCGATCTGGTGAACCGCGCCGCCCTGACGCGGGCGCGCGGACGCCCGCTGACCGCACCGGCGACGCTCTATCTCGACGCCGCAATTCCGCGAGACTCGCCGACGCCGCCTCGACGCTAGCGCGTAGCGCTCTTCATTCCATCTCGTGCAGGCCTTCCCACACCTTTGGCGGAGGTGGTCAGGCCTGCCTCACGGGCGGACCTGAAGGTCCGCACTCTGATGCCGGTCAGCGCGGCTGCGTCCCGGCATAGCGCGCCGCCGGTCCCAACTCCTCCTCGATCCGCAGCAGGCGGTTGTACTTCGCGACGCGCTCGGAGCGTGCGAGCGAACCGGTCTTGATGAAGCGCGCGCCCGTGGCCACAGCGAGGTCCGCGATGAACGTGTCCTCCGTCTCGCCCGACCGATGAGAAATCACGGTGGTATACGACGCGGCGTGGGCCACGTTGACGGCTTCGAGTGTTTCAGTCACCGTCCCGATCTGATTGAGCTTGATCAGCACGGCGTTCGCAACGCCCTCGGCGATGCCCCGCTTGATAATCGCAGGATTTGTGACAAAGACGTCGTCGCCGACCAGGAGCACCTGCGAGCCGAGCTCCCTCGTGAGCGCCTGCCAGCCCGACCAGTCGTTCTCCGCAACGCCGTCTTCGATAGAGATGATCGGGAACTCGTCGACCAGCGTGGCCAGCAACTGGATCATGGCCGCTGACGTGATCGGCTCGAGCTTCGCTTTCGGGAAGGTGTACTTGCCGTCCCGATAGAGCTCGCTGGAGGCGGGATCCATCGCCAGCGAGATGTCTTTCCCTGGCGTGTAGCCTGCTTGCGACACGGCTTGCACAAGGAGCTGCAGGGCTTCGCGAGGGTGTTTGAGGTTCGGGGCGTATCCGCCTTCGTCGCCGACGCCGGTACTCTCGCCTTGGTCGCGCAGCAGCCCCTTGAGCGTGTGGAACGTCTCCGCAGCCCACCGCACCGCTTCTTTGAATGTCGGCGCCCCGGCTGGCACCAACATGAATTCCTGAAAATCGAGCGCGTTCGTCGCGTGCACGCCGCCGTTGATCACGTTGATCATGGGAATCGGCAGCACGTGACGACTTGCGCCTGTGGCGAGATATCGGTACAGCGGTTGGCCGGCCGATGCGGCCGCGGCCCTGGCCACCGCCATCGACACGCCGAGCATCGCGTTCGCCCCGAGGCGCGACTTGTGTGGTGTGCCGTCCAACTGGATGAGCGCACGATCGATCTCGCGCTGGTCTGGCGCTTTGGCGACCAGCGCGGTGCGAATCTCTCCATTGACGTTCGCGACCGCATGCTCGACGCCCTTGCCGCCGTACCGCGTCGGATCGCCGTCGCGGAGCTCGAGCGCCTCCTGAGTCCCAGTTGATGCCCCCGACGGAACAGCCGCGGTACCTCGCGCGCCGTCTGCCAGGACGACGTCGACTTCCACCGTCGGATTGCCTCGTGAATCAAGAATCTCTCGAGCATGCACAGCTGTGATGGCGCTCATAGTGCTCCTAAAACACAAATGACTCCTGCCACACCGGTGACAGGAGTCATTGGCCCGACTGGATCAGGCGGTTACGCGCGGACTCCACCGCGACGACGAGTCTCGGATCGTACGTGTCGGCGAATGCCGCAGTCAATACGCGATCGGCGTGTGCTACCATCGCGAGTGCGTTCTGGGGCGAAGGAGTTCGCCCGGCCACCAACCGCTGCGGCCCGCGTAGCTGATGACTCCTGTCGGCGAGAGCTACAGGAGGAGTCATGTCCGCCGGTCTTCGAGCGACGCACCTCACCAAACACTACGGCGCCCGGCAAGTCGTCAAAGGCATCGACGTCCTCGTCGAACCGGGCGAGATCGTGGCCCTGCTCGGCCGGAACGGTGCCGGCAAATCGACGACGTTTCAGATGCTCGCGGGACTCGCGAGTCCGGATTCAGGCGCCATCGAGCTCGACGGGCGGTCGATCATCGAGCTTCCAGCGTACAAGCGAGCTCGGCTCGGCCTCACATATCTGTCGCAGGAACGATCCGTCTTCTTGCGCCTGTCCGCCGCAGACAACATCGGCGTGCCGCTCGAGCAGCGGGGGTTGTCGAAGCGCGCACGACGGCAACGCACAGAAGAATTACTGCGGGAATTCGGTCTCACCTACGCGGCCCGGATGCCGGCGTACACGCTCTCCGGTGGCGAGGCGCGCAAACTCGAAGTCGCTCGGGCGCTCGCGACGGATCCCCACTACATTCTGCTCGACGAGCCGTTTGCCGGCATGGACCCGATTCACGTGCGAGAAGTGCAGGACGTCGTCCTTCGGCTTCGCTCGAAGGGCCTGGGCGTCCTCATCTCGGACCACAACGTGTACTACGCCTTCGAAATCATCGACCGTGGATACGTGATCGACGACGGCCGCGTGATTGTGACCGGCGACTCGGCCACGCTCGCGGAGTCGCCTCGGGCGCGAAGCGCGTTCCTGGGTGACGAATTTCGCGTGCCCCGCACCGCCACCTCGTAGCCGCCGCGCGAGTCCACCCCGCGTGCGGCAATATGAGACTTAGTCGGCTACGGACCGACGACCAATACTGAAAACGAGCCCGGCACCATCCTCGGCCGCGGCCGCGGATTCTCCGGCGTCGGCGCGGGAGGCGCCCCCATGTCAGCGGCAGGCAGGTACACCCGACCAGTGCGATGATCCAGGGCCATCGTCCGTGCGCCTCGCAGCGTGTTGACGTGCTCGACGACGGCGTACTTGTCGGGACCGTCCTCGTGAAAGATCGACAGCACGCCGTCGCCGCCCGTCGACACGTAGATTCGCCCGGCTGCCGGATCGAATTCGAGCGCGTCCACGCCGGGGCCGATCGGCTGCGTGGCGACGATCCTCCCGCTGTCGGCGTCCACCACGGCGAGCTCGCCGCTCCGGCATCCGACGAACACACGTCGATGCGCGCGGTCGATGTCCATGCTGCTCGGTTGGCCGCACCCCTCGAGCGGCCAGGTGTCGAGCACCTTCAGATCGCCCGCATCCAGCCGCAGCATCGTCCCGCGATCCTGCATGTTCAGGAAGACGTGCCCGCGGCCGTCCGCCGCGAGATGTTCGGTCCGTCCCGCCAGGTCACCGGTCGTGGCCACGATCCGTCCGGTGCGCGCGTCGATTGCCGTCACACGTTTGCTGCCGCGATCGGCGCTGAACACGCGGTGCGTGCTCGGATCATAGACGATGCCGTTCGGATCGTCGCCGACGCGGACCTTCTGAATGACCGCAAGGGTCTTCAAATCGAAGATCGTTACCGACCCAGGATCAGTTGCGCTGATGAAGCCGCGGCGCACGTCTGAGGCCACCGCGACACCATGGACGCCGCGGAGGCCTTCGATCGTGCCGACCGTCGCGCCGCTGTCGAGATCCAACACGACGACCTCGATGCCGTGCGGCACGTACAGCCGCCGTCCTCCGGTGTCCGCGGTGATGTAGTCCCAGCCCGTGTCGCCGGGAATCGGAATCCGCTGGAGAACGCGATAGCCATCCGCGGCGCCGAGCATCTGGACGAACGTCAACGCGAGCACCGCGCCGCCGACCGGACTCATCACTCGCTTCAGCATGGTCACCTCTCTGCTCAGCTCCCGATGGTCAGAATCGCACCCGCCGTCATCAGCGCAACGCCGATCCCCAACTGCCAGCCGACGGATTCACCCAGAAAGATCGCCGCGGCGATGATCGTGAGCGGCAGACTGAGCTTGTCAATCGGGCTGACGCGCGAAGCGGGAGCGAGTTGCAGCGCGCGGAAGTACGCGAGCCACGACACGCCGGTCGCCACGCCCGACAGCACCAGAAACGTCAGCGAGCGCCGCGACATCGACGTCATCCCGCGATGCTCGCCGGTCGCCACGGCGATGGCCCACGCGAACACGAGGATGACGACGGTGCGAACCGCCGTCGCCAGGTTCGACGGGACGTCTTCGACCCCGACCTTCGCCAGGATCGCGGTCGCCGCGGCTGCGCCGGCGGAGACGAATGCGTAAAAGACCCAGCCCATCGCACGCTCCTGTCAGGCCGACGCGATCCGCGGCTGCGCGGATCCACGGCGCATGAGGTAGTACGCCGTCGGCGTCGCGACTAGCGAGAGCAGCACCGACACACAGAGCGCCCCAATCACGGCGATCGCGAGAGGTCGCAGCATATCGGCGCCCGAGCCAATCCCGTAGGCCAGCGGCAGCATCCCCAGCGCGGCCGCCATGGACGTCATCAGCACGGGACGCAAACGGCGTCGTCCCGATCGAATGAGCGCGTCCCTGAGATCGAGGCCCTGTTCGAGAAAGTGATCCACCAGGTCGAGCATCAGAATCCCGTTCTTCGCGACGATCCCGACGCCGATGATCGCGCCGAGGAACGAGACGACGTTCAGCGACGTGCCCGTGATCCAGAGCGCGAAGATCGTCCCGAACAACGCCAGCGTCGCCCCGAAGACGATCGCGATCGGTTCGAGAAATCCTTTGAACTCGAGCAGCAGCACGGTGAACACCAGCACGATCGCCATCACCAGGACGGCGAGCAGATTCTGAAACGACTCCTGCTGCTCCTGATACAGCCCGCCGTACTCGACCGTGCCAGGCGGCAACGCCGGATCAGTGTCCAGCGCCTTCCGGATGTCGGCCATCGCGCTGCCCAGGTCGCGTCCCTCGAGGCGGGCGGTGACGGCGATGTCCTGACGGAAGTCCTCGCGCCGCAGCTCGAGCTGCGGTTCCGTCTCGCTGAAGTCCACCACCTGCCCGAGCTGCACCACGCTGCCCGTCGGCGTGCGGATCGGCAAGTCGCGCAGCGTGGTCAGGCGATCGACGCGACTGGGATCGCCGACGACGCGAATGTCCACGATGCGGTCGCCTTCGAGGACGTCCGAAGCGGTCTGGCCGAGCATCGCCGTGTTCACCGCGTCCGCGATGTCGCTGGCGGTGAGGCCGAACCGCTGCGCGTCCACATATCGCACGTGTAGACGGATCGACGGTCCGGTGTAGACGAGCCCGGAGAACGTATCAACCACACCCGCGACACGCTTCAGCGTCTCTTCGATGCGCGGTCCCTGTTGCTTCAGGACGTTCAGGTCGGTCGAATACACCTTGATTTCGATCGGCTGCGGCGCCCAGAGCAGGTCGCCGATCAGGTCAGTCAGGATCCCGGGGAACTCCCAGTGGACACCGGGCAGCTGCCTGTTCAGCTTCTGCCGCAGCTCGGCGATCACGTCGTCTGTCGCGCGCTTCCGATCGGTACGCAGCTTGACGAGGAAGTCGCCGGTGTTCGGCTCGGCGATCGCGAGGGCGAGACGCGCCCCTGTGCGCCTCGAATAGCTCTCCACCTCTGGAATCGCTCGCAGGATCTGCTCGGCCTGCAGCAGCTGGCGGTTCGTTTCGGTGAGGCTCGTGCCCGGCGGCGTGTAGTAATCG
>CAZEFQ010000059.1:0-6418 GCA_964511505.1 uncultured Rhizobium sp. | reverse complement strand
GTAGCCCGCCTTTTCCACCGCCTTGGAAATATAGGTCAGCGCCTCGTCCGGCGATTTGAGATTGGGTGCGAAGCCGCCTTCGTCGCCCACATTGGTGTTCAGTCCAGCGTCGTACAGAGCCTTTTTCAGAGTGTGGAAAATCTCCGCCCCCATGCGCAGCGCCTCGCGGAAATTGGGCGCGCCCACCGGCATGATCATGAATTCCTGGAAGTCGATCGGATTGTCGGCATGCACGCCGCCATTGACGATATTCATCATCGGCACGGGCAGAAGCTGCGCCTTGGCGCCGCCGACATAGCGGTAGAGCGGCAGGCCCGCCGAAGCCGAGGCCGCCTTGGCCACCGCCAGCGAAACGCCCAGGATGGCATTGGCCCCCAGCCGCGCCTTGTTGGGGGTGCCGTCCAGCGCGATCATGGTGGTGTCGATCTTGACCTGGGCTTCCGCCTCCAGTCCGGCCAGGGCGTCGAAGATTTCGCCATTGACCGCGGCCACCGCCTTCTCCACCCCCTTGCCGCCATAGCGTTTGCCGCCATCGCGCAATTCCACCGCCTCATGCGCCCCGGTGGAGGCGCCGGAGGGCACGGCGGCGCGGCCGAAGGCGCCGTCCTCCAGCTTGACGTCCACTTCCACGGTGGGATTGCCCCGGCTGTCCAGGATTTCGCGGGCGGTAATGTCGATGATGGCGCTCAAGCGTGGGCTCCTTGGATAATTCCTTGGCTCTATGCTCCGGTGTTTAGGCGAAGATGGCACTTACAGGAAGAGGGCCGCCACCACGAATTGGGGACCTGTTCCCCCGGCCCATTTCGAGGCAGGATAGGCGCCGGTTTCGGGGGTAACGAAGATGAAGAAGTTTGCCCTGTTGCTGGCTGGCGGCTTGGTTGGCTTGGCGCCCGCCGCAGCCCAAACCATGGACTATGCCAAGACGACCGAAGCGGTCGTCAATCTGGGCCATGGCCTTTATGCCATCATTGCCACCAATCCCGATCCCACCTCCGGCATCGGCGATACCACGGTCGCGGTGGGCACGGACGGCCTGATTGTGGTGGACAGCCAGTTCGACCAGCTTCATGCCATGCTCAAGGCCAAGATTGCCGGTCTCTCCCCGCTTCCGGTCAAATATGTGATCAACACCCATTTCCACGGCGATCATTCCGGCGGCAACGCCGCCTTCGCCAAAGAAGGCGCCGTCATTATGGCGCATGAGAATGTGCAAAAGCGCCTGGCAGCGGCGAAGAACACGCCCAAGGAGGCGGTTCCCACCCAGACCTATGCCGGCCAGGGTACGGAAATAAAAGTGGGCGGGCAAAAAGCCGAACTGATGCATGTGCCGAACGCCCATACCGATGGCGACACGGTGGTGATCTGGCCGGATGCGGATGTGATCTCCACCGGGGACATCGTCCATAAGCCCGGTTATCCCAATATCGACAATGCCAGCGGCGGCGGCATTGACGGCATGATCGCCGCCACCGATTTCCTCATCGCCCATGCCGATGCGCGCACCAAGATTGTGCCAGGCCATGGCGATGTCACCGACAAGGCGGGTCTGGTCCAATACCGCAATATGCTGAAGACCGCCCGCGACCGCATCGCGCAAGCCAAAGCAAAAGGCATGAGCGAGGACCAGGTGACAAAGGCCGATCTGCTCGCCGACCTGGACAAATATTGGAAGATTCCCGGCAATGGCGCGTCCGAGCGCTTTCCCATCAATGTTTATCGCGGATTGAAATAATTGAAACCAACATCCTCATCCTTCGACAAGCTCAGGATGAAGACATTTATTGAATGAGGATTTCATGTTCGCCACGCCCGCCACCGTACTCTCCGCCTTCGCCACCCTCTTCGCCGCCATGGTGCTGATCTACACCTTCGGTCAGGCCGGCCGGCTGCGTGCCAAGCACAAGATTCTCGCCCCCGCCATGACCGGCCATCCGCACTTCGAGCGCGCCATCCGCATCCAGATGAATACGGTGGAGCAGTTCGTGATCTTCCTGCCGCTGCTCTGGCTCGCCACCATCTATTTCCGCATCATCGGCTGGATTCCCGGCGTGCTCGGCTTTACCTGGTGCCTGGGCCGCATCATCTATTCCCTGGGCTACATGTCGGCGCCGGAGAAGCGCCAGGCCGGCATGCTGATCACGGTCCTGGCCAATTTCGGCTTGTTGATCCTGGCGCTTTATGGCCTGTTCGCCACCTGGATCGCAGGAACGGTGCTTTAAAAAGGAGGAAGTATGCTGGCCGCTCCCGCCGTCGCGCTTTCCGCCGCCGTCACCCTGCTGGCCATCCTGATCGCCATCGGCTTCGCCATCCTGGTAGCCCGCACCCGGCGCGCCACCGGCATCCAGCCGCCGGCCATGAGCGGCGATCCCAGGCTGGAGCGGGCGCTGCGCGTCCAGGGAAATACCGTCGAAGGCTTCATCGTCTTCGTGCCCGCGTTATGGCTGGCCACGCTTTATTTCCAGGGCTGGGTGCCGCCTGTCATCGGACTGATCTGGTGCCTGGGCCGCATCGTCTTCGCGGTGGGCTATATGCAGGCGGCGGAGAAACGCCATATCGGTTTCACCATTTCCATTCTCTCGGTGCTGGCCCTGGTGATCCTGGCCGGCATCGGCGTTGTGCAAAGCCTGATCGTTACCAGCTAAACTCTGTCATGCCCACGAAAGCAAACATCCAGCTAAGGGAGAAAAAATGAACTTCGGTGCCCGCCTCTCTGTTTCTGTTATGGCCGCACTTCTCTTCGCCATGCCTTCCGCCTCCGCCGCGTCCATCAAGCTGGTGGTGCTGGATATCGGCGGCACCCTGATCCAGGACCATAACGAAGTGCCCACCGCCCTGATGAGCGCCTTGGGCAAGGAGCATATCCCCGTCACCGCTGCGGAAATCAGCGATTGGCGCGGCGCATCCAAGAAGGGAATGATCCGGCATTTTGTCGAGCGCACCATGAAGCACAGCGCCGCCAGCGAAAAACTGGTGGACAAGATCAATGCGGATTTCAACGCCCAGGCCAGCAAGGCCTATGCGGATGTCCAGCCCATCGCAGGCGCCGAGGACGCGCTGAAACAGATGAAGGCTGAGGGCCTGATGCTGGCCACCACCACCGGTTTCGGCCGCCAGTTGGAAGACCAGGTGATCAAGCATCTGGGCTGGGAGAAATATTTCACCGTCACCATCTCCAGTGACGATGTGGTGGACGGGCGGCCCGCGCCTTACATGATCTATCACGCCATGGAAGCGGCGCATGTAAACGACGTGAAGGATGTGGTGGTGGTCGGTGACACCCCGCTCGACCTCCAGGCCGCGAACAATTCCGGTGCCAAGGGCTCGATCGGCGTCTGGTCGGGCGCGGCGACCAAGGAAAAGCTGGAGAAGGAAAAATACAGCCAGCTTCTTCCCAGCGTGGCGTCATTGCCGGAGTTGCTGAAGAAATCATATTGAAACGGAGCGGGGCTTATAAAAACCTCCTCATCCTGAGCTTGTCGAAGGATGAGGAGGAGGCATGAAGATTTAGGTCTATATGCTGCGGTGTAGCGACAAGTCCTATTATGTGGGACTGACCCAGGACCGGTCTTGACGAGCGTGTCGCGGATCACCAATCGGGGCGCCATCCAGGCTATACACATTGCCGACGGCCTGTCGAGCTTGTGTGGTCAGCGGATTTTATCTGGTTGAAAGACGCCATCGTGTGTGAGCGTCGCATCAAGGGATGGCGGCGTCAGAAAAAAGAAGCGCTTATCCGTGGTGATTATCTCGCATTACGGGCTTTTTCTAGAACGGCCAAAAATCCCCATCCTTCGACAGGCTCAGGATGAGGATTTTTGGGTGACCGGGTGACCCAGCTACCGCTTCACCACCGCATCAATCTCCACCAACTGCGCCAAGAGCGCCGGGAAGTCCTTGAGCCGCACCATGTTCGGCCCGTCCGAAGGCGCATGGTCGGGATCCTGGTGCACTTCCATGAACACCGCCGCCACGCCCGCCGCCACCGCCGCCCGCGCCAGATAAGGCACCATGGAACGGTCGCCGCCGGTGGAATCGCCCAGGCCGCCCGGCGACTGCACCGAATGGGTGGCGTCGAACACCACCGGCGCACCGAACTTGGCCATGATCGGCAGCGCCCGCATGTCATTGACCAATGTGTTGTAGCCGAACGAGACGCCGCGCTCCGTCACCAGCACGTTGGGGTTGCCCGCGCCGGTCACTTTGGCGATCACATTCTTCATGTCCCAGGGCGAGAGGAATTGACCTTTTTTGACATTGACCACCTTTCCCGTATGCGCGGCGGCGACCAGAAGATCGGTCTGGCGGGAGAGGAAGGCGGGAATCTGCAGCACATCCACCGCCTGCGCCACCGCGGCGCACTGGTCGCGTTCATGCACATCGGTCAACACCGGAAGATCGAACTTGGCGCGAAGCTCGGCGAAGATGGGCAGCGCCTTTTCCAGGCCCAACCCCCGCGCCGAACTGGCGCTGGTGCGATTGGCCTTGTCGAAGCTGGTCTTATAGATCAACCCCACGCCCGCCTTGTCACAGACTTCTTTCAGCGCGCCTGCCATGTCGAAGGCATGCGCCCGGCTCTCCAACTGGCAGGGCCCGGCGATGATGGCCAGCTTCCTGGCGTTGCCGATCTCGGTTTTGCCGATCCGGACCACGGCATGAGGGTGGGTGGGCGTATGTACCGTCATATTCTTTCCCTACCCCTGCAGAACCGGGAAATAAAGCCCGCCTCCCAAACAGAGACCTGTTCACATTTAGGAAGCTTTAAGGTTCCGGACAGCGAGAAAATGCAAGCCGGGGGATAAAATGCGAAACTTCGTACTTATATAAATGACCATGAAAAAGCTCATTTCCGCCCTGGTTGCCGCTTCGGCCCTGATTTCCGCCCCGGCCTGGGCCCAAACCCTGCCGTTGGACCCGGCGCTGCAGCGTGCCCAGGCCGATGCCCAGGTCAACCAGACCCTTAACCAGACCCAGCAGGCCAATGCCCAGCTGAATTTCGAACTCCAGCAGCAGCAGCTTCGCCAACAGCAGCAGGTGCTCAGTACCCTGCCACCCCCCGCCTATCAGCAGCCGGCCTATCAGCCGGGCCCTGCCACTGCCCCGCCACGTTCGCTGATACCTCAATAGAATTAGACCAGCCTGCTCTGCCTTACCGCCGCCGAGATGAAGCTGGTGAACAAGGGATGCGGCTCCAGCGGCCGCGATTTCAGTTCGGGATGGAACTGCACCCCGATAAACCAGGGATGATCCGGAATCTCCATGATTTCCGGCAATCGCCCGTCCGGCGACCAGCCTGAGACTTCCAGGCCCTGCTTGGCCAAATCTTTCACATAGCGTGTGTTCACTTCGTATCGGTGCCGGTGGCGCTCGGAAATCTGGGTGCCGCCGTAAATCTCCGCCACCCGCGAGCCCGGCGTGAGCGTGGCGGGATAGGCGCCCAGCCGCATGGTGCCGCCCATGTCACCACCCTCTTCGCGGGTCTCCACCTGGTTGCCCTTGACCCATTCGGTCATCAGTCCGATCACCGCATGCCTGGGATGGCCGATCTCGCGGGTGCCGGCGCCGGAAAGCCCTGCCAGGTCTCGCGCGGTCTCGATCACTGCCATGTGCAGGCCGTAACAGATGCCGAAGAACGGCACCTTGCGCTCGCGGGCGAACTTGACCGCGCTGATCTTACCCTCGGTGCCGCGCTCGCCGAAACCGCCCGGCACCAGGATGCCATGCACATTCTCCAGGAAGACGGCGGCATCCTCGCGCTCGAAGACTTCGCTGTCGATCCAGTCGAGATGCACCCGCACATTGTTGGCGAGCCCGCCATGGGTGAGCGCCTCGGACAGGGATTTGTAGCTGTCCTTCACCTGCATGTATTTGCCGACCACGGCGATGCGCACTTCGCCTTCCGGATTGTGGACGCGGTCCACCACATCCTGCCAGCGGGAGAGATCCGGCGGCGGCGCATTCTCGATGCCGAACACTTTCAAGAGTTGCGTATCCAGCCCCACGGCATGATAGGCCAGCGGCACGCGATAGATGGTGTCGTCCAGGTCCATTGCCGGGATCACCCGCTCGGCCGCCAGATTGCAGAACAGGCCGATCTTGCGCCGGTCTTCGTCCGGCAAGGCATGGCTGGTGCGGCAAAGCAGGATATCGGGCTGGATGCCGATGGCGCGCAGCTCCTTGACGCTGTGCTGGGTGGGCTTGGTCTTGAGCTCGCCCGCCGCCTCGATGAAGGGCACCAGGGTCAGGTGGATGAAGGCGGTCTGGCCGCGCCCCAGGTCGTTGTGCAGTTGGCGGATGGCCTCGAAGAAAGGCAGGCCTTCGATGTCGCCCACCGTGCCGCCGATCTCCACCAGCAGGAAATCCAGCCCCTCGGTATCGGCCAGGACGAATTCCTTTATCATGTCGGTGACGTGCGGGATCA
>CAZEFQ010000058.1:0-20254 GCA_964511505.1 uncultured Rhizobium sp. | reverse complement strand
GAATGGCAAAACCTCTTCCGGCGCGCCCCAGGCGCAGACCGTCAAGCCGTCACAGAACAGCAATGGCGGTCCGGACAAGACGGCCGCGGAGCCGCAATCCAAGCCGGCTCAGGACAATTCTATGGCGGATTATAATGTGCTCGGTTCCACCGCCCAGGCCGCCTTCGGGCATGACGGTCCCTGACCGCTGATATTGCGGCGCACCATTGCGGCGATTGCAGAAATTCTCTGCGGCAGCTTTGCCGGCCGCCTTTGCTTGTCCGGCGCGAAATCCTTAATATTCTGTCCGAATAAGCGGTTTTTCACACACTTGAAATGGGGACGAGGCATGGGCAAACGCTTTGGATTTCTGTTGGGCGCGGCGGTGATTCTTTCCGTGCCGTCTTTCGCCGCAGCACCGGCGCCGCAAGTGACGGGGCCGATCGCCGCGCCCGATATCCCCGGTGCGCCATCCCATAATTATGTCTTCTTCGCCTCCAATCATGACCTCGCGGTGCATGGCTATGTGGAAGAGGAATATTTCATCCGCGGCACCGCCACCACCTATAAGACCGGCGGCACCGCCACCAGTGAAGTGCTGGCGACCAACCAGCCATATTACACCCGCTTTGTGGTGCGCCGGCCGGTCGACCCCAAGCGCTTCAACGGCACCGCGATCGTGGAATGGTACAACGTTTCCAATTTCTTCGATGCCGAGAATGTCTGGTTCGACGATTGGGAAGACATGATGCGCTCCGGCTATGTCTGGGTCGGCGTCTCGCCGCAGACGGTGGGTGTGGAAGCGCTGAAGAAGTGGAGCCCCAAGCGCTATGCCGGCTTCACCGTGGGCAAGGAAGTGGCAGCCACGCCGACCTCGGCGCCGCGCCCGCCGGGCAGCCCGGATCTCGACGCCATGTCCTTCGATGTTTTCACCCAGGTGGGCTATGCCCTGAAACACCCAGGCAGCGTCGATCCGCTGGGCGGTCTCAGGCCTAAAATTCTTCTGGCCACCGGCCAGTCGCAGTCGGCCGGCCGGCTTGCCACCTATGTCAACAACATCCAGCCTCTGGCCAAGGTCTATGACGGTTTCATGCTGGATGCCGCCGGCACGCCGCTGCGCACCGACTTGACCGTGCCGGTGCTGAGGCTGATGGCCGAGCATGACGTGGTCACCAGCGGCGCCGCCACCCGCCAGCCCGACACCGACAAATATCGCCTCTGGGAGGTGGCCGGCACGTCCCACATGAGCCGGCATGTGCGCGAGAGCCGCGAAGCGGTGGAACTGCGCGACAATGGCGTGTCGCTGGAGGCCAAGATGGCCCCGCTTTGCGCCAATCCCCAGGTCGGCACCCGCACCCCGATGGGCCATGTCGTGGCTGCCGCCTTCGCCGGGCTCTCGACATGGGCTCAGGGTGGCAAGCCCCCGGCCATCGCGCCAAGGCTGGACATCACCGAAGTCAACAAGGCGCCCAAGCAATCGGTGGTGGCGAAAACCGCCGACGGACTGGCAAAGGGCGGCATTCAGCTCGCCGCCGTGGCGGTGCCCACCCAAGTCAATCTTGGCGTGAATGCGCCGAGTGCGGCGTCGCAGGAAGCGGGCATCCATGGCGAAGCCATCGGCGCGGGCGCCTGCGTGCGCTGGGGGCCCTCGACCGACATGACCGTCGCCCAGCTCAAGGCCAAATATCCCACCCATGCCGATTATGTCGCCAAGGTGGAAAAGGTCGTGAACGACAATGTCGCCAAGGGCTTTGTGCTCAAGGCGGATGGCGATGCTGAGATCAAGGCCGCCAAGGATTCCCAGGTCGGCAACTGGAACTGACGGATAGAGCGGTTCCAGGAAAAGTGTGCAGCGTTTTTTTCCGTTCGGAACCGCGACAAAACAAAGAACGAGAGCATTTTCGCGATTCAACGAAGAGCGAAAATGCTCTAGACCCCGCCGGGTCGCCGGCGGGGTTTTGCCGATTTGACAGGGACATGCGCCCCAACGCCCTGAAACGCAGCTTGCGCGTGTTCGGCACTTTGCTGCTGACCCTGTCGGCGGTGACGCCGGCCTCTTCCGTGTTCGTCATCGTGCCCGATGTGATCACGCAAGCAGGCACCGGTGCCTTCTGGGCGATGATCTTGGGCGCGCTGCTTTCAGTGCCCACGGCTTATGTCTATGCGGAACTGTCTTCGGCTTTTCCCATTGCCGGCGGCGAATATTGCATGGTGGGCCGCACGGTGGGGCGGGATGCCGGCATCGCCATCATGTGGCTCAATGCTTTCTCCAGCCTTCTTACCCCGGCGGCGTTCGGGCTTGGCTGCGCCGCCTTCATCGGCGCAGTGATCCCGGGCCTGAATACCACCGCGGTCGCCGTCGCCATCATCCTGGTGACCACGGTGCTGGGGATCCTGCATATCCGCACCAATGCCTGGGTCACCGGCCTTTTCCTTCTGGTGGAGCTCCTCGCTCTGGCGGCGATCACGGTTCTCGGCTTCGCGCATATGCGCCGGCCGCTTTCCGGGATCGCGTTCCATCCCGTTTTCCTGGACCATGGCGCGCTCCATCCCGCACCGCTCGCCGTCATCGGCCTGGCCACTTCGGTGGCGATCTTCGCCTATAACGGCTATGGCTCGGCGGTCTATTTCGCCGAAGAGATGCACAATGTCCGCGCCGCCGTGGCCAAGACCATCCTTTGGGCATTGGTGATCACCGTGATCACGGAACTGGTGCCGGTCATCGCGGTGCTTCTCGGCGCGCCGGATTTGAAATCCCTGTTCGCTTCCGACAATCCGTTCAGCGATTTTGTCGTGACCGCGGGCGGCTCCCTCTTCAACCAGGCAGTCAGCGTCGGCATCGCGCTGGCGATCATCAACGCCGTGCTCGCCACCGTGCTGCAGAATGCGCGCTTCTTCTACCGCACCGGCCATGACGGCACCTGGCATGGCCTCATCAACCATGCCTTTACCGTCACCCATCCGCGCTTCCAGTCGCCTTGGCTCGCCACTCTCATCGCCGGGCTGGTATCCATCGGTCTGTGTTTCCTGGGGCTCGACCTGATCCTGATGCTGACCGGCACCGGCATCGTCCTGGTCTATGTCGGTGTGTGCCTGGCCGCGATTTTCGGCCGCCGCTCCGGGGCGAGCGATGCCGCCCATTACCGCATGCCGCTTTATCCCCTATGGCCCGCGATCGGGCTGATTGCCCTGGCGTATGTGCTTTACACCAGCGCGCTCGATCCGGAACTTGGCCGTCCCAGTCTTTTGATCAATGGCGGCATTGTCCTTATGTCCATCGCCTATTACCGGCTTGTCTTGCGCCGGGGTCGGGACTGGGTATTGTCGGAACCGGACGAAACCCCTGTCTCCTGAGTGGAACCATCTTGTGACAAGGACATAAGACAGAGATGCGGATACCGGCCCGGCGCGGAAGAAAAAGCGGATCAACCGCCAGGCGCATTTCCGACCGGATTATCAGGGCGGTTGCAGGGTTGCTTTTTGGTTGGGTTCTTGTCATCCCGGCGACACAAGCCAAGCCGCTGGATTCGGAATTCCGCAATGGCCTCTCGGCCTACAACAGCGGCAACTATCTGAAAGCAATCCAGATCTGGCTGCCTTTGGCCCAGCATGAGGACGCGCCGTCCCAGGCGGGCCTTGGTTTCATCTACCATCGCGGGCTTGGCGTCGCGGTCGACCATGAAAAAGCGGCGTACTGGTTGCGCAAGGCGGCCGAACATGGCCAGCCGGAGGGGCAAATGCTGCTGGGCTCGCTGTATTTTTACGGTCAAGGCGTGCCGCAAAGTTATGTCCAGGCTTTTGCCTGGTGCGATCTGGCACAAGACAATGGAAATGCGGATGCCGGCATGTGCCGGGACTCCGCCCTCCAATCCCTTACATCAAAGGCGGATTTGCAGCTGGCTTTTCGCGCCAGCGTCGATCTTCACCACCGTTTTTCCGGGCGTTGAGGCGGTGTAAGGCCGTTATTCCCAAAAGTATATCACACATAAATTATCCCGGTTGCAGCCAATGCCTTACAACCGGTGGACCGGCTGGCGATCTCGATTGGCAGCGCTTGCCATACGCGAAGCCGGTGATATTCTTCGCAAATCTCATTGGGTGGTGGGACGTGCGGGATTTAGCGATCTGAATCGTATTCATGATTTAAGCCGCCCGCACAAAAACACGCCAATTTGGTTCTTCTAACAAGAGGCCCTCATGTCAGACGCCGACAAGACCGGACCCGGTCCTTCCGAACAATCCTCGCTCCGCGCCACGCGGCGCTCCGTCATAAAAGGCGTGATCGCGTCCGGCGTGGCCGTCTCAGCGGTGGGCTACGTCGTCTATGAACGCTCGGCCCGCAAACCGGCCGGCGGCTCGGTCGAGCGGCTGATCACGCTCAACGTCAACGGCCGCGACCGCCGTGTCGATGTCGCGCCGCATGAGACCCTGGCGCACACCATCCGCTACAAGCTGGGCCTCACCGGCACCAAGCTTTCCTGCGACCGCGCCGAATGCGGCGCTTGCACCGTGATGCTGGATGGCATCACCACCTATTCCTGTTCCACCCTGACCCAGACCGTGCGCAATCGGAAGATTGTCACCATCGAAGGCATCGCCGGTCCGGACGGCAAGCTTCACAAGGTGCAGCAGGCGATGATCGACGAGCTGGGGCCGCAATGCGGCTTCTGCACCTCGGGCCAGGTGGTTTCCGCGGTGGCACTGCTCAATCGCAATCCCAAACCCACCCTGGAAGAGGCGCGGCGCGGCATGTCCGGCAATCTCTGCAAGTGCGGCGCCTACGACCATTATCTGAAAGCCGTCATGCGCGCGGCGGAGGCTTGATCCATGGCAACCGAACACAAACTGATCGGCAAGGACTTTCCGGTTCCCGATATCGAGGCCAAGGTCACCGGCCGGGCGAAATATGCCGAAGACTTCCGGGCCGACAACATGGTCTTCTGCAAGACCCTGACCAGCCCGATCCCGCATGCCAAGATCGCCAAGATCGACACGACCGAAGCGATGAAGATCAAGGGCGTGCTCGGCATCCTGACCGCCGATGACGTGCCGCAGTTCCCGCCGCCGGCCCAGGGCATCTTTGCCAAGGACGAGACCTTCTATGTCGGCGAGCCGATCCTGGCGGTGGCGGCCGAGAGCGAAGAGATCGCGGTGGAAGCGATCGAGGCCATCAAGATCGATTTCCAGGAATTGCCGCATGTGGTCGATCCGCTGCAAAGCCTTTTCCCGGGCGGTCCCAATGCGCGCTCGGAAGGCAATGTCGCGGCCGGCGGCGGCATCAAGCTGCAGACTGTCAAATGGGAAGGCGCCGATTTCGCGGCCGCCGGCGAAGCCAAGATGCCGCTGGGGCGTCCCGCCGACGAATGGCACTATGGCGACATCGACGCGGGCTTCAAGAAAGCCAAGGTGGTCGTCGAGGAGAATTTCGTCTTCGGCACCATGTCGCATAATTGCATGGAGACACGCAGCGCCTTCGCTTACTGGCAGGGCGGCAAATGCTTCCTGCACGGCTCCAACCAGAGCCATACCGCGGCGATCGCCAATATCTCGCGCTATATCGGCATCAAGCCGGATGACCTGGTTTTCATCGCGGAATGGTGCGGCGGCGGCTTCGGCAGCAAGATCCCCGGCTATCCCAACATGGCGATCGCCGCCTTGATGTCCAAGAAGATCAACCGACCGGTGATGCACCGCATCTCCCGCTATGAGGAGTATGGCATCGGCAGCGCCCGTCCCGGGTTCCAGGGCTACATCAAGATGGGCTTCGCCCCGAACGGCAAGATGGTGGCGGCCGATCTTTACATCGTCCAGGAAAGCGGCCCCATGGCCACCGCGGGTGACTTCCGCGCCGCCGGCAATGCCATGTCGCTGGTCTATCAGCCGGAAACCATGCGCTTCCGCAGCGTGCCGGTGCTGACCAACACGATCCCGGTCGGCGCCCAGCGCGGCCCGGGCGAAAACCAGCTGACCACCATGATCGAGCCGATGATGGACAAGGCGGCCAAACAGCTCAATATCGACCGTTTCGACATCCGCATCATCAACGCGCCGGATTCGAAATCGAAGTTCGGATCGGATCAGGGTCCGGTGACCAGCGCCTTCCTCAAGGACGCATTGGCCAAACTCAGGACCTTCTCGAACTGGGACGAACTCAAGAAGAAGTCGGGCCAGAAGAACGGCACCAAGGTTACGGGCGTCGGCATCGGCCAAGGCTACCATTCGGCCGGCTCGAACGGCTTTGATGGTCTCTTGCGCCTCACATCGGACGGCAAGCTGCATGTTCATACCGGCGTGGGCAATCTCGGCACCCATTCCTGGGCCTCGACGGCCCGTGTGGCTCCCGACCTGCTCAATGTCAGCTGGGACAATGTGGTGATCGAACGCGGCGATACGCGCCGCGGCCTGCCCTTCAATTCGCCGCAGGCGGGCAGTCTCACCGCCTCGACCGAGTCGCGCACCATGTATGCCGCGGCGATGGACATGAAGGACAAGCTCACCGACATCGCAGCCCAGATGCTGGGCGGCAAGCCGGCCGATTATGAATTGGGCGACGAAAAGGTCGTCCATAAGGGCGGCGGCAAGTCCATCAGCTATGCCGACGCGGCCAAGAAGGCGGTCGAGCTGGGCGGCAAATATTCCGGCAAGGAAGTGCCCGACGAACTCAATCCCATCACCAAGAGCGCGGTGGCGATGATCGCCGGCTCTGGCCTGATCGCGGCCGCCAAGGACAAGCTGCCGCGCGTGGGCACCACGCCGGGCCTGACCTGCAACGTGGCCGAGGTGGAAATCGACACCGAGACCGGTGTTCTGGAAGTCAAGAACTGCATGAGCGTCGTGGATGTCGGCACCGTGCTTTTCCCGCTCGGCCTGGGTCATCAGATCGCCAGCGGCCAGATCCTGGGCATCGGCATCGCGCATCTTGAGCGCCACCTCTATGATCCGAAGCTCGGCATTCCGGCCGCGGTCGGATTCCACCAGGGCAAGGTACCCACCTATCTCGACATTCCGCCCAACATCACCTGGCAGGCGGTCGAGAAGGCCGATCCCCAGCATCCGCTGGGCATCAAGGGCGTCGGCGAGCCGTCGCTGGGTTCTGGCTCTTCTGCCATCGCCTCCGCGATCGCCGATGCGATGGGCGGCTATCTGTTCAACCGCACGCCGGTCACCGCGGATATGATCCTCAATCACCTGTCGGGGCGCCCGCCGGCGCATAAGCCCCTGCAGGTCAACACGGTCTGAGGGAGCAAGTCATGATCGTCAAAGATATTATGGCCCCGTTTGAGTTGTATCAGCCGACAACGCTCAAGGACGCCTTCTCGGTGCTGGACAGCTACGGCAAAGACGCCTGGAAGATGGCCGGCGGCTATGACAGCCTCGACTGGTTCAAGGACCGCATTGTCCGGCCCAAGGCGGTGGTGGACCTGACCGGCATCGATGAGATGAAGGGGGTCAAGGAGACGCCGGACGGTGTCGAGATCGGGGCGCTCACCACCCTGACCGACATCGAGAATAACGACATCATCAAGTCGAAATACCGGCTGTTGGCGGAAGCGGTTTCCCATGTCGCGTCTCCCCAAATCCGCAATCACGGCACCATCGGCGGCAATGCCTCCCAGAATGCGCGGTGCCTTTATTTCCGCTACGGCCTGCCCTGTTATCGGGCCGGCGGCACCACCTGCTTTGCCGACACGCCGGAAGGCGTCAATCGCGAACACGCCCTGTTCGGCGCGGATCGGTGCATCGCGGTGTCGTCGTCTGACGGCTCACCGGCATTGGCCGCGCTCGACGCGCAATTCGTGATCCAGAGCTCGGGCGGCCAGCGCGTGGTGAAGTCCGAGGACTTCTTTGTCGGACCGGCCGTGGACATCACGCGCCTGACCGCGACCAAGCCCGAGGAAATCCTCACCGCCATCCGCCTTCCCAAGACCTGGGCGAACGCGAATTTCTATTTCGAGAAGGTCACCGACCGGAATGCCTGGGATTTCCCGCTGGTCAATGTGGCCGCGGCGATCCAGGTCGCGAACGGCGTGATCTCCGACAGCCGCATCGTGGTGGGCGGGGTCAGCGCCGTGCCGCACCGGCTCAATGGGGTGGAAAGCATCATCAAGGGCAAGCCCCTCGGCGCCGACATCGCCACGGTGGCGGGTCAGTCCTCCACCCGGGACGCGCGGCCGGTGAATTATAACGGATTCAAGATTCCGCTGATGGCCAACCTGGTCACCCGCGCGGTTCGCGAAGCCAAAGCCTAGAAGAGGATCCCGTGGAACTCTTCCGGTATGCGACCTCCGTCTATGGCGGCAGGCAGGTCCTCGGCGCGTCCTTTGATCTGCTGCAATATTTTGTCGCGGCGGGCGTGGCCGTGATCCTGGTTCATGCCATTTTCAAATGGGTCATGCCGTCCCGTAACAACACTGCGCATTAAGCACACCCGACTTGGAGGAAGAATTCGACATGAGCTCGCCGGCATCCGTTGGGCGCGTTGAGCGGCACAAGCTGATCGACCGGATTTATCACTGGACGATGGCGGTGTGCATCCTGACCCTGATGGCGACCGCCTTCCTGCCTATCATCGGCTGGAAGTTCGAATGGCTCGAGATTCACTGGGTCACGGGCTTGGTTCTGACGGCGGCGGTCCTGTTCCATATCGTCCGCTCGCTCTTCTTCCAGCGCCTGATGGATATGATTCCGGACGGCCAGAACATCGCCAGCATGGGTCTGGAGCGCAAGACGGGCAAATACAATCTGGCGCAGAAGCTCTATCACTGGGCGGTGGCGGTGCTCATTCTTTGCGCCATCGGCTCGGGGCTGCCGATGCTCAGGCATATCGATACGCCCTTCTGGAAGCGTGATCCCTACTGGTTCAGTGATTTCGGCTGGGGCGTGGTCTATTCCCTGCACGATTTCGCCGCCATGGCGCTGATCACCATGGTGATGATCCATATCTATTTCGGGCTCAGGCCCGACGAATGGCATCTCACCCGCTCCATGTTCCGCGGCTGGATGACGCGCAAGGAATATCAGGATCACTTCGATCCCAAGCGCTGGAAAGCCAAGGAAGAAGCCTGATTTCGCCGGATTTTCGGCCCCTTTGCCGGCCTGAAAGCCGTACGGTATAGGAAGCCTGTTCCCTTTGCGTAAGGAGCCCTGATGTCTACGGATACCGCGGCCATGGATTTGGTCGGCGCGATCGATGTGATCGAAGAGACGTATGAATTCATGCTGGCCTATGCCGCGCAGGGAAAGGTCAATGACGAAGACATGTCCAGCACCGGCATCCGCGCCTTCCTCAAGCGCTCGGATGAGGCCCTGGCGGTGATCGCCAATGCCAGAATTTCCGGCGACGCGGCGCAGAAATTCCTTGATGTGGTGCGGCAGGATGCGGTGAAGGCCGGGGCCGCCATCCGCCTGGTGCTGGCGCAGCCCGCCGTCAGTTCGCAAATCATCGACAACCTCAATGCCTCGATCCATCTGCGCGCCCTCTTGACCGATCTTTTCCTGTTGGATGAAACCCTCAAGCTCACCGGCCTCTGACGGGCCAGCCGCATGACCCTGGGTGTGGTCCCCACTTCGCCGCTCAGAATCGGCGTCATCGGCATCGGCGCCTTCGGCTCCCGCGCCGCCTTGCGCCTGCTCTGGTCGGGCTTCCATCACCTGATGGTCTATGACACCCACGAGCAGACGCCGCGTTTCTTCACCGGCGACCATGGCGGGCTCTCGATGGGATCGCCCACCATGCTGGCGCAGCAAAGCGACATCATCATCACCGCCTTGCCATCGGCGGCGGAGATGCGCCGGGCCTTTTTCGGCTGGGAAGGGCTGGCCAAATACCCCAACAAGAAGAACAGCGTCATCCTGGATATCGGCACCACCGATCCCATGGAGACGGCGGCCATGGCCAAGGAACTGGAGGCGGCCGGCTTCCCGCTGGTAGATGCGCCGGCTTTCGGCACCCCGCAGGACGCCAAGGAGGGAAAGCTCACCATGGTGGTGGGCGGCACTGACGAGGCGGTTGAACGCTGCCGGCCGGTCCTGGACACGCTCGCCGCCAGAGTGATTCGGGCCGGCGCCACCGGCTCGGCCCAGGCGGCGGCGGCCATTGCCGATTACGTTCGCGCGGTGCGCCTTCTGGCAGCCAGCGAGGCTATCCGCCTGGGGAGGCAATTCGGCTTCGAGCCGGGCAATCTGCTGGAAGTGTGCGACGCACTGGGCGGGGCGGCGCTGCCGCAGATGCTCAAGGACGAGGTGGCGACCCGCCGCTTCAGGACTGGGCTGCAACTGGGCGTCATTCACGCCAATGTCGCGCTGGCGGAAAAGATGAACCGTGACGCCGGCTTGGGCTTGCCCTTGCTGCCGGCGACGGAAAACCTGCTGACAAAAGCGGAAGAGCGCCTGGGTTACAGCATGGACCACAGCGCCTTGATCAAATGGCTGGAAACCCTGGCCGCGCCCCCCGAGGAGGCGCAGGCGGCAGCGGAGCCGCCGGCCGGCACCGAAACAAAAACGGGCTCGGCCTAGAAGGCAGAGCCCGTCCCCGGCAAAAAGAATTACCGCAAGGCGCGCGGCTCAGCAGTTCTTGACGCCCAGCGCCTTGGCAGCAGCATCGGTGGCGGCCGTGACCTTGGTGATGAGTTCGTCGCCGCTCGAGTCCTTGATGCAGCTCAGCGTATAGTCGAACTGGCCCTTCTTGGCGGACGGCTTCTTGGTCTGGATGTTGCAGCCGGTCGAGCAGGTGTCCGCCAAGGCGGCGACGGAAACCATGGTGACGGCGCCGAACAGCAGCGCCGCGGGGATGATGATCTTCTTCTTCATAACGCGTCCTCGTTGGTCGATAATCTCAGGGCGGAGTGGGTTTAACGTATCGGTTCGGCAAAAGAAAGGCAGAAGGCCCGCAACGCCCGATTGCGCATGCAAAACAACACCTTGGAAGCGCCGTGGACCCGGTTGGCGTTGCTGAACGGCCTGCGCGGTTTTTTGCCACGCCTCGCGAGGGACCGCCGCCGGCGCCGGTGTCAAATCCGTCAGGGCTCTTTCAGGCTTTCGTCCATGGTGCGCAGCACCGGGTCGAGCACATAAGAAGCGATGGAACGCTTGCCGGTCTTGATCTCGGCGGTTGCGACCAGGCCGGGACGCAGGTGAATGCCCCGCGCGATCATCTTGCCGACCCCGGTGGTAAGCCTCACCTGGGCGCGGTAGACCAGCTGGGACTGGTCGCCTTGCTTCAGCGGAATGGAATCGGCGCTGATCACATCCAGGATGCCGTCCAGGGTGCCGAAGCGCTGGAAGGGATAGGTCTCCAGCTTGATCCGGACTTCGTCACCCACCTTGACATAGCTCACGTCACGGGAAGGAACGTTGGCTTCGACATAGAGATCGGCCTTGTCCGGCACCAGCGTGACCAGAGTCTCGGCCTCGCGCAGCACCGAGCCCACCGAACGGTCGGCGATTTCCAGCACGGTGGCGTCCTCGGGTGCGGCGAGGGTGGTGAAGTCGCTCATCCGCCGCGCCTTGTTGAGGGTCTCGCTGGCCTGGGCCAGGTCCTGGCGCGCCTGCACCAGCTGCTGGTTATGATCGCTGCGCCACTTGTCGCGGAAGGTGTTGCGCTCGGCTTCGATCTCCGCCCGCTGCTGGGTGTATTTCTGGGAATCCGCGAGCGCGTCGTTGAGGCGTGTCTCGGCATCGATCTGGGCATTCTGGGCGCGCAACACGTCCAGCTCGGCCGCCGCCTGCTGCGAATTGAGGTAATTCTGGATGCCCAGCACCTTGTTGGCGATGGCAAGCTGGTTCTTGAGACCGGGGATGCTGGCATCCACCGCCTTGAGTTGGGAGTTGACCGCCCCGGCCCTGCTGTCGCGCACCGCCATTTCCGACGAGTATTGCGCCATTTCCTGGGCGAAAATCTGCGCCTGGGTCTGGCGTTCGGGGGCGTCCGCCTTGGAGGCGGGGAAGCTTGACGCACCGCTCAATTCCGCGGTGAGACGGTCGATCTCCGCGGTCTTGTCCCGCACCTTCTGTTCCAGGGCCGCCTGGTCGGCCCTGGCGAAGGCGGGATCGAACGACACCAGGACCTGGCCTTTCGCCACATGGTCGCCGGGCTTCACAGGAATCTGGGTGATGCGCGAGGTGGTGAAGGGCGCCATCACGATCATCGGGGTGCGCGAGGCGACCTTGCCTTGCGCCACCACGATGCGGTCGATGCTGCCGAATACCGACCAGAGAATGGCGAGCACCAGGAGCGAAACCACCACATAAAGCGAGGCATGCGCCGACAGCGGCACCGGGGCCTCCTCGATGGCCGTGGCGTCGCCCTTGAACTGGTGCGCCATGGCATGATCGGCGCCCGCCGGATCTTCGCGGAAACGCGCTTCGATCCAGTGATCGACGCTCTTCTGGCCGCGCGCCAAAACGTCCTGGATGCGGAACCATACGGAGTGGAGGCCCGATGCGCTCATATCCCGCCCGCCGTCTGTTGTTTCCACAGCGTCTGATAAACGCCGTTGGTTTCCAGGAGTTGCTTGTGCGTGCCGACGCCGTTCAACATCCCTTCCTCGATGACGACGATCTGGTCGGCGTTGCGGATGGTCTGAAGCCGGTGGGAAATCACGATGGTGGTACGGCCCTTGGCGATGGTGGCGAGGTTGCGCACCACGATCGCCTCGCTTTCCGGGTCGAGCGCGCTGGTGGCCTCGTCGAAGATCATGATGCGCGGTTTTCTTAGGAGCGCGCGGGCGATGGAAAGACGCTGCTTCTGGCCGCCGGAAAGATTGACCGCGCCTTCCTCCAGCACCATGTCATAGCGGAGCGGCAGTTCCTGGATGAACTCGTCCGCCCCGGCGAGCCGGGCCGCATGGACCACGTCCTCGAAAGAGGCGGTGGGCAGGCCGGCGCGGATGTTGTCCTTGACCGAGCCGCGGAACAGGAACGGTTCCTGCGGCACCACCCCGCTCTGGCTTCGCAGGAAGGCAAGGTCGATGTCCTTGATATTGTGACCGTCAATGCGCACCGCGCCGTCGCCGGCATAATAAAGTCCCTGCAGCAGGGCGGAGAGGGTGGTCTTGCCCGAGCCGCTGCGGCCGACGATGCCGGTCATGCTGCCCGCCGGAATGCGCAGCGAGAAATCGTTGAGCGCGGGGCGCGCGGCGTTGGGATAGCGGAAGACCACCTTATCGAGCTCGATGTCGCCGCGGATGGCGGGCGTCAGCCCGCGCCGGGCGCTGTTCTCCACCGGGCGGTTCATGATCTCGCCCAGCATTTCCACGGACATCAACACTTCCTGGTAGTTGTTGAGCAGGCCGATCATCTGCAACACCGGACTGATCACCCGCCCGGAAAGCATGTTGAACGCCACCAGTCCGCCCACGCTCAAATGGCCGCCGAAGATCAGGAACGAGCCGGTCACCACGATGACGATGGTGAGGGCCTGCTCGATGAATTGCGAAAACGTGTTGGCGACCAGCGCGATCTTGCCCACCTGGACATAGGTGCTGACCGCTTCCGCCGCGGCATTCTCCCAGGCCTCCTCCCGTCGCGGCTCCAAATTGAGCGATTTCACCGTGCGCATGCCGTGCACCGTCTCGACCAGCAGCGACTGGCGCTGGGCCTCGGCCTGGTAAAGCCGGCGCAAGCGGCGGCGATAGGGGCCGATCATGCCGGCGATCACCGCGGCCAGGAGCAGGGTGACGCCCAGGACCACCAGGGTGAGGCGCACGCTGTACCAGCACATCAAGGGCAGGAAGATGAAAAGGGCGGGGAGGTCGAGCAGGGTGGCGAGCAGCCGGCCGGTGAGGAATTCGCGGATCTGCGAGCCTTGCTGCATATGCTTGGCGATCACCCCGGCCAGCGAGGCCTCGAAGAACCCCATGGGCAAGCCCATCAGGTGGCGGAAGGTGGTGCGCGCCAGCCTGATGTCGATGCGGCTGGCGGTGGACAGCACGAAATAGCCGCGCAGCCAGTTCAAGATGCCGTTGAAGGCAATCGCAACGATCACCCCGATGGTGATCACCACCAGGGTGGAGACGTTGAGATAGACCAGCACCCGGTCGATCACGATCTGGAAGAAGACCGGCACCGCCAGCGCCAGCACATGCATGGCCAGCGCGGCGACCATCACATTGCGCAAAAGATCGCGCTGGCGCCAGAATTCCGGAACGAACCAGCCCAGGCCGAATTTGCGGTCGGTGTCGGTAAGCTTGTGGATGCGCTTTAAGAGGATGATTTCGCCGGTCCAGTGGCGCAGGAATTCCTCGCGCGGCAGGGGATAAAGATTGGCCTCGGGCGAGCGCGGATTGAACAGGACCACATGCGGGCCGGCCTTGGCGATCGCGCCGGGCGGCGGCTCCACCCCAGTCTGCAGCACCACCAGGTAGCCGCCATTGTCCATGCGGGCGAGCAGCGGCGTCAGGTTGCGGAAGCGCTGCAGC
Source organism: uncultured Rhizobium sp. (assembly GCA_964511505.1). Taxonomy (GTDB): domain Bacteria; phylum Pseudomonadota; class Alphaproteobacteria; order Micropepsales; family Micropepsaceae; genus Rhizomicrobium. The sequence continues at coordinate 5,858 of CAZEFQ010000058.1, read as the reverse complement.
CGGTCCCAGTCGAGGCGGTGCACCGCCGCCTTGAGGCCTTCGGCGCGCGCGGCGCGTGCCAGCTCCTCCGCCTCGGGCTCGCCCTCCCTGCCATGCACATGCAGGATGCGCGGCAGGCTCCAGTCGAGTCCGAGATGGCGCGCCACCGCGACCAGGGCTTTCAGCCCGGTTTGTTCGCCTTGGGCGGCGCCTGCGCCCTGCGCGGGCGGCTCGCGCATCTCAGGCTTGTCGCGGTCGGAAACGGCGCCGGTTCTCATGGTTTTTGAGGTTAATGGAAAGTGGTTCACAAGGTCTTGCCGGACCGATGGTATAGCGTCATCTGCTGCGGGAGAAATAAGCGGCTGTTTTTGCTCATATTTCTACAGGGCTCCACATGAAAATCCGTGTCCGGAGCGTATTTAGGCTTGTCTACCTGCCGGTAACCATAACCTAGTTAATCTTCCGGTTTTCGGGCGGCGTCTCGCATGCAAAACGGCATTCATTTCATATCGGGCTTGCCCCGTTCGGGCTCGACCTTGTTTGCCGGCATCCTGCGCCAAAATCCGCGCTTCCACGCCATGATGACGAGCCCGGTGGGCACGCTTTACATGGCGATGCTCAATGCCATCAGCCGCAAGAACGAATCCTCGGTTTTCATCGAGGACAGCCAGAAACGGCGGCTGCTCAGGGGCATATTCGAGAATTATTACAGCGAAATCGGGCGCGACAAGGTGATCTTCGACACCAACCGCATCTGGTGCACCAAATTGCCGGCGCTGGTGGAGCATTTTCCCGATGCCAGGGTGATCTGCTGCGTACGGGACGTCTCCTGGATCATGGACAGCATCGAACGACTCACCCGCCGCAACGCCTTCGAATTGTCCGGCATGTTCGGCTTCGATGCCGGCAGCACGGTCTTCACCCGGGTCAACCGGCTTGCCCTGAATGACGGGCTTGTCGGCTTCGCCCTGGATGCGCTGCGCGAGGCTTTTTTCGGCGAACAGGCGGATCGCCTGATCCTGATGGATTATGAGGCCCTCACGCGTCATCCCCGCCGCACCATGGAGCGCATCTACCAGTTCATCGGCGAGCCTTATTTCCCCCACAATTTCGACGCAGTGGAATACAGCGCCAACGAATTCGACCTGGCCCTGGGAGCTCCCGGCCTGCACACGGTTCGCGGCAAGGTCGAATTCGTCGAGCGCAAGACAGTGTTGCCACCTGAGCTTTTCGAGCGTTTCCGTCACGATGCATTCTGGCGCAATCCACAAATCAACACGCGCGGCGTACCCATTATCGTCGAGTAGCTCTTATTTAAAATGCTTTGAATTTTTTTCGTGCCACGTGCACGCCTTCCCGTCCGGCTAGGGGAAAATACGGATCGATTTGTCCGTTTGCCTCTAACCGTTTCTTCAACGGTACTGCGTCAAGCTATCGCCATTTCACGATCTCTTTCGTTGAAAAAATAAGCAGGCGTTGGTTGGGTCATGAGTGACATTGCAAATACCGGTTCTGCCGGGACGGCGGGGACAAACGGCGCGTCGTCGGGTGCGGCCGGCACTGCGGGCGGCGCCGGCGGCAGCGCCAGCTCCATCAATACCGGCAGCGATCCCATCAACACTGCGGAAGCGACCGGCGGCGCCGGCGGCGCCGGCGGCAAGGGCTGGAGCGGTTCTGGTACGGGGGGTGCCTCCGGGGCCGGCGGCGCCGGCGGCAGCGCCACAGCCAGCACCACTTTCACGCTCAGTTATGCGGGCGACATCAGCGGAACGTCCACCGCCACCGGCGGCGCGGGCGGCAATGCCGGCACGGCGGGGAGCGGCGCGCATGGCGCGGCGGGCGGCGCGGGCGGGAGTGCAACCGCAGCCGGCAGCGTGACGAACAGCTACAGCAGCAGCGGCTCGGCCACGGCGTCTGCGGGCGCTTATGGCGGCGCGGGCGGCAGCGCGACAGGCGCGGGCTATTCGGGCGGCGCCGGCGGCGCGGCCAGCATCTCGGGCACGATCACCGCCAGCGGTTATTCGGCGGTGGCCGCAGCCATCCAAACCGGCGGTTCGGGCGGTTCCGGCTATAACGGCGCGAGCGGCGGTGCCGGCGCCAACAGCAGCCTCAGCAACGCGGTGAACGGCACCGCCAGCGGCGGCACCCTCACACTCAATGAGACGGCGACGGGTGGTGCGGGCGGCAACAGCTCCGGCGGCACCGGCGGCGCGGCGGGCACCGCCTCGGCGGTGCTCGGTTCTCTCGCCAGTCCTTTCACCAATACGACCGCCGCCGGCCGCTAGAGCAATATTTTCGCACAGGGCGGCGCGGGCGGCGGCGGCACCACGACCGCGGCCGGCGGCGCGGCGACAGCCTCTCTCAGCCTCAAAGGCGCCGGCTATGTCAAAGGCTACAGCACCGCTCAGGGCGGCGCGGGCGGCAATGGCTCAAACGGCGCCGCGGGCGGCACGGCAACCATCGGCTTTCTCTATCTGAGAAGCACCGGCACCACGAACACGGCTTATACCGCCGGCTATGCCAATGTGATCGGCGGCTCAGGCGGCACGGGCAGCGGCGCGGGCAACTCCGGCGGCGCCGGCGGCGTCGCCACCATTGCCGCCGGATCGGTGACGGTCAAAGGCTATGCGGCTTCCGCCGTTGTCACCCAGACGGGCGGTGCGGGCGGCGCCGGTCTCAGCGGCGCCAATGGCGGCGCCGGCGCGGCCAGTACGATTACCAACGCGATCACCGGTTCGGTATCGGCGGCCGGATATTTCAGTCTCATCCAGCAGGCCAACGGCGGCGCCGGCGGCTACAGCAATGGCGGCACGGCGGGCCTGGGCGGCGGCGCCACCTCGAACTTCACCTTCAGCGACAACGGCAACGCGATTTCCATGCTTGCCAGAAGCTACGCCAATGGCGGCGCCGGCGGCGCCGGCAAGGGTTCGTCCGGCAATGGCGCGGGCGGCGGCGCGGCCTCCTCTTATCTCAATCTCACCGCATCGCGTAATGCCGTCGGCTACAGCACGGCGACCGGCGGGGCGGGCGGCAACGCCATTGGCACCAACGCGGTTGGCGGTGCCGGCGGCGCGGCATCCGCCACGGCGACAGAGTCCAGCACCAGGACGGCCAAAAGTCTTCAGACCCTGACGGTGAGCGCCCAGGGCGGTGGCGGCGGTTACAGCTATGGCGGCAATGGCGGTGCCGGCGGCACGGCCTATGCCAGCGGCACGGCCAACAGCGCGACCGTGTCCGGTTATTCCAGTTATGTGACGGTGTCCGCGACCGGCGGCACGGGCGGCGCGTCAGGAGCCCATAAAGGCTCCGGCGGCGTCGGCGGCGCGGCCACAGGCGCGCATGCCACGGCGCTGGAGGCCAGCGCCACCGGCGCGACGGCGCATGCGACAGGCATCGCCACCGGCGGCGCCGGCGGCCAGGGTTATGGGGCGGGCGAGATCGGAGGCGCCGGCGGCGCGGCCAGCGGCGCTTGTGCCACCGCGAGCGGTCATTCGGCCGTGGCCAGCGCAACCGCGACCGGCGGCGCTGGCGGCAACGGTGCTTCCAGCGCCAATGGCGGCGCGGGCGGCAACGCCAGTCTTGCCAGCAACGCTCTCAGCGGCAGCGCCAATGGCGGCACGCTCAGCCTGCTTGAGAATGCGCTGGGCGGCGCCGGCGGCAACAGCACGGGCGCCACCGGCGGCGCGGGCGGCACCGCGACAGCCAATCTCGTTTTCGACGACACCACAAACACGGTGCATGGCACCTCTGTTTCCGGCACCGCCACGGCAACCGGCGGCGCGGGCGGCACCGGCACGACCGCCGGCGCAGGCGGTAACGCCACATCGTCCATCTCGCTCACCGGCGGAATCCCCGTCACTGCCACCGCCCACGCTACCGGCGGTACCGGCGCGCTGCAGGGCACCGCCAACGCCCATGCCACCGCCACCACAACCGGCGGCCAGCTCGCAACCGCGGCCTCTTCCGCCAATGGCCGCAGCGGCATCGCCGACAGCACCGCCATTACCGGCGCCAGCGGCATCATCGGCAGCGTTTCCGCCTTTGCCCAGACCGAGCAGGCCGATGGCGGCCAGACCACCCTCAGCAAGGCCGTGCTGGGCGGCTCGGGACTTGGCTTCGACGGCAGCAGCGATAATTCCTATGCCTTCGCCACCGAAACGCCCGCCGCCGGCTACGTCTCTTCGGTCTTGGCATCCAAAAGCAATCTCAACACCATCTGGAGCGCAGGAGGTGCCACCACCATCGGCGCGGGATCCCAGGGGGCCTACTGGAACGGTTCCGGCTCCAGCGCCCACGAATTCAAGAGCACCCTGACCTGGACCCTCAATACCTCCGGTCTCTCCGGCCATCTCTTCCTCGGCCTGATCGACAACCAGTCTTTCGGCAGCGGCTTCACCTCGCTCGCTTTCAACGTGACCGAAGACGGCCAGACCGTCCTCAGCCAAAACTTTTCCAGCTTGAGCGCCGCCCAAGCCTATTTCAGCAACCATGCCCTCGATCTGGGATCCTTCGCCCACGAAAGCGGCCTCGTCCTCAACCTCAATTTCGACCTCGTCACCAACACGGCCGGCTCCGGCTTCGGCGAGGAATTCCTGCTGGGGAACAGTGCGGCCGCCATCCGCACCAAGGATGATTTCAACGGCGACGGCTTGGCCGATATCCTGTGGCAGAACGATTCCGGCCAGGCTGCGATCTGGCTGATGAATGGAACAAGCACGCTAAGCACATCGAACGTGGGCAGCAACCCGGGCTCGAGCTGGTATGTGCAGGGCGCGGGCGATTTCAACGGCGACGGCAAGGCCGACATTTTGTGGCAGAACATCTCCGGCCAGGCGATGATCTGGCTGATGAACGGCACCAGCGTGTCGGCACAGGGTTCGGTCGGCAGCAATCCGGGGCCCAGCTGGCACGTCAAGGGCAGCGGCGATTTCAACGGCGACGGCAAATCCGACATTCTCTGGCAGAACAATTCCGGCCAGGCGGCGGTGTGGCTGATGAACGGCACCACGCCGTCGGCCACCGCACCGGTGGGCATCAATTCCGATCCCAGCTGGCATGTCATGGGCGCCGCGGATTTCAACGGCGACGGCAATGCCGATATCCTGTGGCAGAACGATTCCGGCCAGGCCGCAATGTGGTTCATGAGCGGAACCAATGTGCTCAGCACCGCGGCACTCGGCGGCAATCCCGGCGTCAGCTGGCATATCAAGGGCACGGCCGATTTCAACGGCGACGGCAAGGCCGACATCCTCTGGCAGAATGATTCCGGTCAGACCGGCGTGTGGCTGATGAACGGCACGGCGATGCTCGGCACTGCGGCGGTCGGCGACAACCCCGGACCGGGCTGGCACATCAAAGGCGCCACCGACGTGAATGGCGACGGCAAGGCCGACATATTGTGGCAGAACGACTCCGGCCAGGCTTCGGTGTGGCTGATGAACGGCACCGCGCTGGTGAGCAGCGGGCTGGTCGGCAGCAATCCCGGCAGCAGCTGGCATATCGACAACGGCAAAGATCCCAGGAAGGCCGCCAGCGATCTGGACGCCGACAGCCTGAGCGACATCCTCTGGCAAAACGATTCCGGCCAGGCCGCGGCCTGGTTCATGAGCAGCACAATGGAAAAGAGCGGCCCGCTCGTCGGCGCCAATCCCGGCGGCAGCTGGCACATCAGGGGTTCGGGCGACTTCGACAATGACGGCCATGCCGACATTCTTTGGCAGAATGATTCCGGCCAGGCCGCGATTTGGCTGATGAGCGGCTCGGTGCCGGTCACTACTTCCCTGGTGGGCGGCAACCCCGGCGCATCCTGGCATGTCAAAGGATCCGGCGACTTCGACGGTGACGGCCATGCCGACATTCTCTGGCAGAACGATTCCGGC
>CAZEFQ010000057.1:0-13643 GCA_964511505.1 uncultured Rhizobium sp. | reverse complement strand
AACGCGCTGTTGAAACTGCTGGAGGAGCCGCCCGCGCGCGCCATGCTGCTGCTTCTCTCCAACACGCCGGGGCGCCTGCTTCCCACCATCCGGTCGCGCTGCCAGAGGCTGGTGTTGCGGCCGCTGGACGAGAATACGCTGGTCCCGGCATTGAGGCTGTTCCTGCCGCAGCTGGAGGAGGCCGAATGCATCCAGCTGGCGCGGCTTTCCGGGGGCTCACTGGGGGCCGCGCTGCAATTGGCGGGCGGGGAGGGCCGCACGCTCGCCGCCGAGGCCGACCGGCTGATCGACAATGCTTGCCAGCCCGATATTGTCGCGCTCCTGGGTTTGGGTGAGCGGCTGTGGCGCATCAGCGACGGGCTTAACAAATTCGGTTCTCTCCTGGTCGAGGCGCTGGCCGCGCGCATCCGGCGCAAGGCCGAAGCGGGCACCGCGCATCTGGAGCGCTGGACCACGGCGCTGCAGCGCATCACCGATGTCTTCGCCCGCGCCGAAGGCCTCAATCTCGAACCGCGCCAGACGCTTTTGACGAGCGCGCATGATCTCATGGTCACCGCCAGGCGGGCGGGCGGGCTTTCATGAGCATTTTTACGAGAGCAAGCTGATGCTGGTGGACTCGCATTGCCATCTGGATTTTCCGGACTATGCCGGCAATGTGGAGGGCGTGGTGGCGCGCGCCAGACAAGCCGGGGTCGGCCTTTGCCTTTCCATCGGTACCGAACTCAAGCGTTTTCCCGCCGTCCGTGCCGTGGCGGAACGTTTTGACGATGTCTGGTGCAGCGTGGGCGTGCACCCGCATGAGGCGGAAAAGGAGCTTCTTGCAGATCCTGCGCCGCTCCTGAAAGAAGCAGCCCATCCCAAAGTGGCGGGCATCGGCGAAACCGGTCTCGATTATTATTACGAACATGCCGCGCGCGCGTTGCAGTCCGCCAATTTCCGCGCCCATATCGCGGCGGGAAGGCAAGCGAAATTGCCGGTGATCGTGCACACCCGCGATGCCGATGACGACACCGTCGCCATCCTGCGCGACGAGATGGGAAAAGGTGCTTTCACCGGCCTGATCCACTGCTTCACCGGTACGCAGAAGCTTGCGGAGGCGGCGCTGGAATTGGGCCTTTATATTTCCGTCTCCGGCATCGCCACCTTCAAGAATTCCGGGCCCTTGCGCGATGTGATCAAGACCGTGCCGCTGGAACGGCTTCTGGTCGAGACCGATGCGCCGTTCCTGGCGCCCATGCCTTACCGGGGTAAGACCAATGAGCCGGCCTTTGTCGTCCACACCGCCCGGCTCCTCGCCCAACTCAAAAGCGTGAGCGAGGAAGAACTCGCACAAGCCACCACCGATAATTTTTTTCGCCTTTTCACCAAAGTAACCAGGCCTCATGCTTGAAGTTCGCATCCTGGGTTGCCGGTCTTCGGCCCGCGCGCCTAGCGCGCAAAAAGACAAAGGCCGCCCATATGCTTGAAGTTCGCATCCTGGGTTGCGGGTCTTCAGGCGGCGTGCCGCGGCTGGGCGGGGAGGGGGAGCGCGGTTATTGGGGCGCCTGCGACCCATCCAATCCCAAAAACCGCCGCAGCCGCTGTTCGCTTTTGCTGCGCCAGAAAACCGGCGACGCCGAAACCCGCGTCCTGATCGACACCTCGCCCGACATGCGCCAGCAACTTCTGGAGGCGCGCATCGGCCGGCTGGACGGCGTGCTGATCACCCACGGCCATGCCGACCAGCTGCACGGCATGGACGACCTGCGCGTGCTGGTGATTCACAATCGCGCCAAGATCGATGTCTGGACCGACCACGCCGCCATGACTGATGTGATGCAGAAATTCGGCTACTGCTTCTACCAGCCGCCGGGCAGCGACTATCCCGCCATCCTCAATGCCCATGAGCTCGACGAGCCTTTCACGCCGTTTCCCGTTCCCGGCCCCGGCGGGCCTCTTTATGTGCGCGCCTTCGGCCAGCGGCATGGCCGCATCCGGTCCTTGGGCTTCCGTGCCGGGCCGGTCGCCTATTCACCGGATGCCGACGAATTGGACGATGAAGCCTATGCCGCGCTTGAGGGGGTGGAATGTTGGATCGTGGACGCGCTCCGCCATGCCCCGCATCCCAGCCATGCCCATCTCGACCGCACACTCACCTGGATCGCGCGGGTGAAACCCAAGCGGGCCATCCTCACCAACATGCATGTCGATATGGATTATGAGACTTTGCGGCAAAGCCTCCCCTCCGGCATCGCGCCGGCCTATGACGGGATGACATTGGAGTTTCCCTAAAGGAATTTTACGTTGTAACTGAGGCACTTGCGGGCTTTTGGCGCGTCTTTCTCCCGTCCCCGAAACGATGTAAACTTGACGAAGCAGTGGGAAGGAGAATGGCGATGAAAAAGCATCTGGCGGCACTGGTCCCGGCAAGCGCGGCCATGGTCTTCGCCTTGAGCGCGCCCGCCAATGCCGTGGTGATGGTGATCGGCAACCAGTTGGCGCATGACTGCTACCTGATCGCCAAGGCCGGTATCGACCTGCAGACCGGCATCAACACCTGCAGCATGGCGCTGGAGAATGAGGCGCTTTCGCCGCACGACCGCGCCGGCACTTATGTCAATCGCGGCGCGATCAAGATCGCGCTGGGCCGGGTGGACGACGCCATGAGCGATTACGACACCGGCATCGGCATCAAGCCGGACCTGGCCGACGCCTATGTGGACCGCGCCGGCGGCTACATCATGCAGCGCAAATTCGACGAGGCGATGAAAGACGTCAATCACGGCATCGATCTGGGCCCCACTTTGCCTTTCGTCGGCTATTACAACCGCGCGGTCGCCGAGCAGCTCACCGGCAAGATCACCGAGGCCTATTACGATTATCAGAAGACGCTGGAACTGGAGCCGCACTTCACCCCCGCCGCCGAGCGGCTGAAGGATTTCACGGTGACCAAGATCCCGCCCAAAGCCAAGCCGCCCGGCTGAATCCCTCTTTGTTTTGAGATTGCTGCTTGGCGAAACTCCTCTCCGACTATGTGAAGGCGTATGAGCGCACGCTTGCGCCTGAGCAGTGCCAATCCCTGATCAACCGTTTCGAGGCTTCCACTCTGCTGCATGAAAAGAAGCAGGCCGAGGATTCCTACAGCTTCGTCCAACTTTCGGTCAGCCGCCATTGGAAGGAGGTGGAGGGCGAGATCGCCCGCATCTTCATGACCTGTCTCCAGCAATATTGGCGCACGCTGGAGATCGGCTCCTATTGGCCGGCCAAACCCGCGGTCGAGGAAATCCGCATGAAGCGCTACCTGCCGGACGGGCGGGACAAGTTTCCGCCCCATGTGGATGTTATGGACGAAGGCGACAGCCGGCGCTTTATCACCGCCATCCTTTATCTCAATGATCCCGGCGGTGGCGAAACCGTGTTTCCCGGACTGGACGTCAGCGTGGCGCCCGTCCCCGGCCGTTGTGTGGTGTTTCCGCCTTTATGGCTTTTCCCTCATGCCGGCCTGCCGCCGCGCGACCGGCCCAAATATATTTTGCATTCCTATCTCTGGTACCCTCCGGCCAGCGCCGACACGCCGGGTTATCCCCGTTGAGCCGTTGACACCGTTCATTTCGCTATTGTTTGGCAATTGAGGGCAGGGCGTGGCATGCTGAACCGGTCAAGGAGAATGTCGATGAAGGTTCAATGGATTCCGGTGGTTCTGACGCTTGCGATTTTCGGCCCGCTGGGCCCGTTCAATCCAACCTGGGTCCCTTACGGCAGCTTTGTCGCCAAATCCGCCGGCAATCCCAACTGGGACGCTTATGCCGGCGAAGTGGGAAGCACCTATGACCGTGCGGCCAATCCGCCTCAGACCATCGGCACGGCAAGCTATGATCCTTATGCGCCGCTTCCCTCCGTCGCGCCCGCCACGCCCAGTGGCGGCGCCACCATGGCCGCGCCCCCGCGCTGATTTCCGGCGCGTTGATTTTTAAGGGTCATTCCCAGGCGAGGATTCCTTCCGCCGCCTCCGTCAGCGTCGCCGCGATGAGATGCGGCGCCGGCACGCATTGCGACTGGGCATAGACCAAAGCGGTCCGCATATGGGTTCGCTGTCCCGCCAGCATGTCGGAGCATTTGTCGCCGACCATCCAACTGCTGCTCAAATCCAGGCCGTGCTCCCTGGCCGCCTGAAGCACCAGGGCGGTCTCCGGCTTGCGGCAATCGCAGCCGTCATCCGGCCGGTGCGGACAATGATAGATGCCGCTGAGGGAAAGGCCGGCCTCCGCCAGGTCGGCACGGAGCCGCGTATGGACCTTTTCCATCGCCGCCGCGGTGAAAAATCCGCGCCCGATGCCCGACTGGTTGGTGACGATGATGAGAAGAAATCCCGCTTGCTTGAGCCGCCCGAGCGCGGCAAAGGCGCCCTCTTTCCACTTGACCTGTTCGGGCCGGGACAGATAGCCCGGATCCTCGATCAGGGTCCCGTCACGGTCGAAGATGATGGCGCGGCGTGTTTCGGTCATGGTCCGTTCAGGCGCGCAGGATCGGCACGCCCGCCCTCGGCCGGGCATCGCCGCTGCCGATATCGATGCCGCCGCCCACCATATAGCGCACCGCCAACCGCACATCGTGCAGCCGCCGCATGGGAGATTTTCCGGTTTCCTGCATCTTGTCTCTCATCCCGATTCGCGAAGGATTATCGGTTTCCCGGGCTCAGGACCACGTTCTTGCCAAACATCCCGACCGGCGAGGGTTTACGCCAGGGAATATCCAATATTTCAAGACCTTAGAAATGTTTGTTGGCATGCCGCGCGGCAAGGCCTTGTTATCCCAGGAGATTGCGCTATCGTGCAGGAAAATAAGTCTGTTGAGGGGGAGAGTTTCCATGCGCAATCTTTGCGCCGTGCTTCTTTCGGCGGCCCTGGTGGCAACAACCGCGTTTGCGGCCAGCGCCGACGGCGTGCTGGCGCCGGGCAAGCCCGCGGGCGTGAAGGCGGCCCAATCCGGCACGACCGTGGCGGCGATCATCGGCGGCACCGCGCTGGTCGGCATGCTGGCGGCAATGGTGGGCGGCGGCGGTGGCGGCGGGGTTGGCGGCAACAACAATCCCAACGGTCAGCTCAACACCGGCGGCGGCACGACAACGACCACGGCCACTTCGACCTGACCGCCACGCGATTTCGCGAAGGATAAAAGCCCGCCCGATCCAGGCGGGCTTTTCGTTTGGCGCTGGTGGATCACGTCCGCCCAGGCGTCGCGATTTTTCCGGCCGCGCATCATTCGCTGACGAGGCTGACGAAAGGCTTTCCGCAAGCTCGCCGCAAGTCGCGCCTCATTTTAAGAATTGCCCGGCTTTTGAATCGTTTTACGCCAAGCGACTCAAGGATCGGCACCATGAACGGTTAGGTTTTCTTATTTTGGACAGAACAGATCGCTCAATACCTTAGGGGGCGATCTACCAAGGCGGGGCCCGGTAGCGAAAGCTATCGGGCCTTTTCGCTTTGTTCGTTCCTTTTGAGATTCCCGCGAACCGATAGGTTCCGTGAGGCCGCCGGCGTCTGGTTCACCGGGAATTTGCCGCGGGCAAGGTCCGTCCTGGCAACAATCACCCACATATTTTACATAATATTACTTATACGAATTTCTAGAATGGTGACTTGCGGGTTTGGCCGCAGCCACTTCCAATCCGGCTCATGCCGAATCCCCCGCTTCAGGCCTCCCGCGACATCGCCGTGCTGCTGGAGATCATGCGCCGGCTGCGCGCTCCCGAAGGCTGCCCCTGGGATCGCGAGCAGACCTTTGCCACCATCGCGCCTTACACCGTGGAAGAGGCCTACGAAGTCGCCGCCGCGATCGAAGAGAAGGATTACAAATCCCTGCCCGATGAGCTGGGCGATCTTCTCTTCCAGGTCGTCTTCCATGCCCGCATGGCCGAGGAAGAAGGCCTGTTCGATTTCGGCCATGTGGTTGAAGCCGTCACCGCCAAGATGATCCGCCGCCACCCCCATGTCTTTGGCGGCGCGGCGGCCCCCGATACCGCGCACGGCCAGAAACGGATCTGGGAGACGCTGAAGGCCGAGGAGCGCAGCCAAAAGGCCCGCTCTTCTCAATTGGGGGCCTCCATCCTGGACGATGTCCCCCTCGCCCTGCCCGCCCTGCTCCGCGCAGAGAAGCTCCAGTCCCGCGCTTCCCGCGTGGGTTTTGACTGGAACAACGCCCATACCGTGGTGGAAAAAATCGCCGAGGAAGCAAAGGAAGTCGCCGACGCCAGGGACCAGGACGCGCGGGAAGAAGAGATCGGCGACCTGCTTTTTGTGGTCGCCAACCTCGCCCGCCATCTCAATGTCGATCCCGAAGCCGCGCTGCGCGCCGCCAATGCCAAATTCGTCCGCCGCTTCCATTTCATCGAAAGGGAACTTCAGGCCCAGGGCCGCGACCCCTCCGCCGCGGGCCTGGATGAGATGGAAGCTCTTTGGCGGAAGGCCAAGAAAAACGGCCTTTAACCTTGGGCTCCGTTCTCGAACGCCGGCAACTTCCCGGGCCGGCCGAAAATCCTGTACGACAATTCGTCAGCGACATACAAAAAAACAACCCGCCGGGCGCCCGGCCGGCAAGCGCTGCCATCCCATATCTGCTAGGCTTCCCCTGCTTCACGTCAACAACATCAAGCGGAGGGATTGCATGCGTTCCAAACTGTTTTTGGCCGCCTTCAGCGCGGCTTTGCTGATGACCAGCGGCGCCGCCTTCGCGCAAGGACGCGACACGTCGAGCGACGATTCCAACGCCACGGCCGGAAAATGGCCGCTGGCCGCCAAGGCCGGCGTCGACAGCCATGCCGACAAGATCGCCCCGCCCGGCGCCGTCAACCAGGGGCCGTTCAACATGAACAGCTGGAAGCGCGGCCACACATTCGATCCGCCCGCCGGCGGCTCGCCGATCTGGAATCCGGTGAAGGTCAAGATGATGGCGGGCGGCAAGATCACATCCGTCACCGTGCCCTCGGGCTCCACACCGCAGATCTATTGCGAAGCGGCCAATGAAGGCGGCGTCGATTACATCTGGACCGAAGCCCAGCACAATGAAGGCACCTGGAACGAGATCTACAACATGTGGAGCGCCTGCCCGCATGCCAAGGCGGTCCCGGGCGTGCGCATTCCCAACGCCAACGAATATGACGAACAGCATGCCATGGATGGCGGCGCGCTGGTCCTGGTGGTGCCCACCGTCCGCAACGTGGAGGAAGCCAGGACCGCGGTGAAATGGGCCTACTTCCCACCCATGGGCGGACGCAGCGCCGGCGGCAGCCGGGCCGAGTTCTGGGGCCAGGTGCCGGGCGGCTATCACAACACCATCAACGACAATCTTGTGCTGGTCTTGATGATCGAGACCCTCGATGGCCTTCGCGACGCCGACAAGATCGCCGCCACCAAGGGTGTTTCGGCGGTCTTCGCGGCGAGCGGAGACCAGGGCAATTTCGGCGGCTACAAGCAGGGCGATCCGGACTATGAGCGCCAGATCAACATCATTCATGACGCCGCCCTGCGCGCCCATGTGAAACTCTGGGGTCCCTTCGCCTGGAACGGCCGGGGCGACTTCACCGGCTTCCAGGGCCCCGGCGGCTCGGAAAACGGCGCTCTGGTGAACACCGCCGAGCACAAGGCCATGCTGCCGGCCACCTTTGTGGCGGATCAGAAGAAAGCGCTTGGGGCGCTTTACAACACCCAGGGCAAGCCGACGACCGGTCCCTATTTCCCAGGCTGGAAGCCTGCGCCGCCTGCTCCCCGCCGTCCGGCGAGCTGACCGGCCAAATGCGTGAAACAGAAAGGCGAGGCTCTTCGCGGCGCCTCGCCTTTCTATTCACAGGACTATAAACCTGATAATTCACATTATCTTTCTGCGCCAATCTTCTGATGGAATTTGATTTTCCCCGGGAAGTGACTCTCGATCCCCCCGGCATCCTGGGGACGGATTTTCAGCTTGAGCGCAATCTTGCCGTTGCGGTCTTTGCGTTCCACCACTTCGGCATGGCGGTAAATCCAGGCCAGTCCCGCTCCGTCGCTGGCGTCCAGGCTTAGCTTCACCGCGATGTTGTCACGCGTCAGCTCATTTTCAAACCGCTCCAGAAGCGTGTCCACACCAAACCCTGTCAGCGCCGACACCGCCACCGCCCGCTTGCCGCGCCGGTTGCCTTCCATAAGGCCCTGCCGTGCCTCCACCGGAAGGAGATCGATCTTGTTAAGCACTTCCACCATGGGCCGGTCCTCCGGCACGCCCAGTTCGGCCAGCACCTTCAGCACATCGGCCTTCTGGGCTTCCGATTCGTCATGGGCGGCGTCGCGTATATGGGCGATCAGATCGGCCTCCAGCACCTCTTCCAGGGTGGCGCGGAAGGCTGCGATCAGTTCGGTCGGAAGATCGGCAATGAATCCCACCGTGTCGGACAGGATCACTTTGGTGCCATGGGGCAGCTTCAGCCCCCGCATGGTGGGATCAAGGGTGGCGAACAAAAGGTTCTTGGCCGTCACCTGCGCCTGGGTGAGCCGGTTGAAGAGGGTAGACTTGCCGGCATTGGTGTAACCCACCAGCGCGATCACCGGAAAAGGCACGCGCTGGCGCGCCTGGCGGCCCAACCCGCGGGTGCGCTTCACCCCCTCCAGTTCCTTCTTGATCTTGACGATGCGCTCGCCGATCAGCCGCCGGTCGCTTTCGATCTGGGTCTCGCCCGGCCCGCCCAGGAAGCCGAAGCCGCCCCGCTGGCGCTCCAGGTGGGTCCAGCTCCTGACCAGCCGCGAGCGCTGCCAGGTCAGATGCGCCAACTCCACCTGCAAGCGCCCTTCCCTGGTCCGGGCGCGCTGGCCGAAGATTTCCAGGATCAGCCCGGTTCGATCCAGCACCTTGGTGTCCCAGGCCTTCTCCAGGTTGCGCTGCTGCACGGGGCTCAGCATGGCATTGACCACGGCCAGCTCCGGCTTTTCCGCCTTGACCTCGAGCGCGATTTCCTCGACCTTGCCGGAACCCAACAAAGTCGCCGGCACCGGCCGCGCCAGCGGCGCCACCATGGCGCGGCTGACGGTCATGCCGATGGCCGCCGTGAGCCCCACCGCTTCGGCCAGGCGCTCATTGGCGTCCCTTGGCGCATCACGCGGGCTTTTTTCCCCGCGCGACTTGGGCTCGACATGGACGACGAAAGCGCCGTGCTTCAGTGATTCTGCCAAATCAGGCGGACTCGTGCGCCGCTTCTTCCTGAAGCTGGATCGGCCCCAGCGGCATCACCGTCGAAATGGCGTGCTTATAGACCAGCTGGGCCTGTCCATCCCGGCGCAGCAGCACGCAGAAATTGTCGAACCAGGTGATGTTGCCCTGCAGCTTGACGCCATTGACGAGGAAGATGGTGACCGAGGATTTGCTTTTGCGGACCGCGTTGAGGAACGTGTCCTGGAGGTTTTGTTGTTTTTCGCTCATGGGTTTTCCCATTCTGTTATTGCGCCGTGCGGGGTCACGGCTGGCGCAGCATAGCCCATTGCTGCAATTGCGAAAGGGGAAAACCTCCCCCAAAACAACTATTCGATGCCCGCTTTGCGTGCATAAAGCTCACGGATGTGGCGCGTGAGCGGCCCCGGCTTGCCGTCCGCCACGGGTGCGTCATCAATATGGACCACGGGCACCGCCGCCCCGCTGGCCGAGGACTGGAAGGCTTCGCGCGCTTTTTTCGCTTCGGCGATGGTGAATTTCCGCTCCCGGACCGTAAGGCCGGCGTCGCGCGCGGCTTCCAGGATGATCGCCCTCGTCACCCCCGGCAGGATGGCGCGGGAAAGGTCGCGGGTGATGAGTTCGCCTTTCTCATCCACGATCCAGGCATTGGCGGCGGCGGCCTCGGTGACAAAGCCATCCCTGTCGACCAGCCAGGCTTCGCCGGCGCCTTTGGCCTTGGCGGCCTGGCGCGCCAACAGGTTGGGGAGAAGCTGCACCGTCTTGATGTCGCAGCGGGCCCAGCGCTGGTCGGGCTCACCTGCCACCGCGATTCCGTTCTCACGCCGCGCCGCCATGGCGGCGCTGTCATGCGGCCGGATGGTCATGATCAGGCTGGGGCGCGGTGGATCCTTGGGCGGCAGGTGATCGCGCTTGGCGGCGCCCCGCGTCACTTGCAGATAGAGCAGGCCGTTCCTGATGCGGTTCCGGACGATCATTTCCCGCATCACCAGCTTCAAGGCGGCGCGCCCCATCGGCGCCTCCATGCCGATTTCCTTGAGCGAACGTTCCAGCCGGTCGAGATGCGGTTCCTCGTCCACCGGCTTTCCGTTCAGCACATTGGCGACTTCGTAAATGGCATCGCCCAGCTGCAGGCCGCGATCCTCGATATGCACGCCGGCCTGGCCGTGCGGCAGGTAGCGCCCATTGACATAGGCGATGCGCCCCGGCGGTTGCCGGCTGTCAGACCATTTCTTCATGACGCCTTCCTGTCACGGGCCCTCTTTCATCTTTCATGTGGCCGATGACAAGCGAGCTAGGCATTAAAGCTCTGCGTCGAGCCCACGCCGAGCGACTTGAGCTTGCGGTGGAGCGCCGAGCGCTCCATGCCGATGAAGGCGGCGGTGCGGGAAATATTGCCGCCGAAACGGTTGATCTGCGCCACCAGGTAGTCGCGCTCGAAAATCTCCCGTGCTTCACGCAAGGGCAGCGAGATCACCAAATCGCCCCCCTTGCCGCCATTCCAGCCGCCATTGCTGCCGAGGTCGGTGGGAAGCAGGTCGGCCGAGATCGCGTCGCCCACATCGTCGCTGGACAGGATCAAAAGCCGCTCCACGATATTGCGCAGCTGGCGCACATTGCCCGGCCAGCTATGGGCCTGCAGCACCGCCAGCGCGTCCTCCCCGATCATCCGCATCGGAAGCCCGCCCGCCGCCGACAGCCGCTTCATGAAATGGGAGATCAGCATGGGAATGTCGTCGCGCCGCTCGGCCAGCGAGGGGATGCGCACCGGCACCACATTGAGCCTGTGATAAAGATCTTCGCGGAAACGTCCCGCCTCGGTCTCGACCCGGAGATCGCGGGTGGTGGAACAGATCACCCGCGCGTCCACCTGCACCCGCGTCGTCCCGCCGATCCGGGTGAAGGTCTGGTCGATCAAGACCCGCAAAATCTTGCCCTGCGTCTCCAACGGCATGTCGGAGACTTCGTCGAGATAGAGCGTGCCGTTATGGGCGAGCTCGAACAGGCCGATCTTGCGCGGTCCCTCGCCGGTCTCGACACCGAACAATTCGGCCTCGATGCGGTCGGGCGCCATGGTGGCGCAATTGATGGCGACAAAGGCGTTGCCGGCCCGGCGTGAACGGGCGTGGATCAGCCGGGCGCAGACCTCCTTGCCCGAACCGGCGGGCCCGGAAATCAACACCCGGCTGTTGGTGGGGGCGATCTTCTCCACCAGGGCGCGCAGCTGGGTGATGCTGGAGGATTGGCCCACCAGCTCGCCCTCGTCCCCCGCCTTGA
The DNA here is from genome assembly GCA_964511505.1 of uncultured Rhizobium sp. Lineage (GTDB taxonomy): Bacteria > Pseudomonadota > Alphaproteobacteria > Micropepsales > Micropepsaceae > Rhizomicrobium. The sequence continues at coordinate 2,195 of CAZEFQ010000057.1, read as the reverse complement.
GTTTCAATTCCTGCACTTCGCGTTTCAGGCGCGCCGCTTCCAGGGCGCGCTCCACCACATGCAGCAGCCGGTCGGCCTTGAACGGCTTTTCCACGAAATCATAGGCCCCCTTCCTGATCGAGGCGACGGCTGTCTCGATGGTGCCGTGGCCGGAGATCATCACCACCGGCAGGTCCGACTGTTCGCGCTTGAGCAAATCCAGCACCTGGATGCCGTCGAGCTTGGAGCCCTGCAGCCAGATATCCAGGATCACCAGCTGCGGCCGGCGGGAACGCACCGCGGCCAGCGCCGTCTCGCTGTCGCCGGCGGCGCGCGTCTCATAACCCTCGTCCGACAGGATGCCGGAGATGAGGTCGCGGATATCGCCCTCATCATCCACCACCAGGATATCAGACGCGATCTGCGATCCGTTTTTGCTCATCCTCTTGTCCTCTACTCAAATCTCCACTCAAATCCTTGTTCGCGTCTCTTTGGCGCCTGGCCTTCTGCGAGAGCGGGAAAGTGAGGGTCACTTCCGCACCCTCTGCTTCGCTCACATCGCCCCATTTCGCATCGTTAAGGGCGATCTCTCCGCCATGGTCTTCCATGATCTTGCGCACGATCGCCAGGCCCAGGCCCGTGCCTTTCGCCCGGGTGGTGACATAGGGCTCGGTGAGGCGATGGCGATACTCCGGCGGCAGGCCCACGCCATTGTCGCTGATGCGGAAGCTCAGCATGGTCTCATGGGGCTCAAGCGCGACATGAATGCGTCCGGCCACATCGTCGCCTTTGGCAAGCCGGGCCGCGATCCCCTCCCCGGCATTCTTGAGCACATTGGTCAGCGCCTGGGCCGCCAGCCGGCCATCGGCCTCGAAATAAAGCGGCTCGCGCGGCGCCTCGATTTCAAAGGTGATCTCGGGATGACCGACGCGCTGCAGGAACACCGCCTGCTGCAGAATCTCCTGGGCATTCTCCCGGTGCATCACGGGCGTGGGCATGCGCGCGAAAGATGAGAATTCGTCCACCATCCGGCCGATATCCCCCACCTGGCGCACAATCGTGTCGATGCATTGGCGGAAGATGTCGGGATCGGTGGCGACCTCGCCCATGTATTTGCGTTTGAGCCGCTCGGCGGAAAGCTGGATCGGGGTCAGCGGATTCTTGATCTCATGGGCGATGCGCCGCGCCACATCGGCCCAGGCCGCGGTGCGCTGCGCGGTGACGAGATCGGTGATATCATCGAGTGTTATGACGTAGTTTTTCTCGGCCTGCCCACCCGATTCCGTCGTCACCACAAGGTTGAAGGTACGCTCGCGTCCGCCGCGATTGACCGAAATCTGGCCACGCGCCAGCCGCGCCCCGCCAGCCCGCGTCTCGTCGAGCACTGGCGTCACTTCCGGCAGCACTTCATCGATCGCCTGCCCGACCGCGCTTTGCCCGTCTTCATGCGGAATGAGCTTGTCCGCCGACGGATTGACCACCGTGATCTGGCCCCTGCCATCGACGCCGATGACCGCCACGGGGACGCCCGAAAGCACCGCCTCGGTGAACTGGCGTCGCTCGTCGATCAGATTGCTGGCGGCGATCAGCCGGTTCTGCTGCAGGCGAATCTCGGACGTCATCTTGTTGAACGTCTCACCGAGATGGCCGAGTTCGCCCTCGGAGGGGTTGACCGCGACTTGCGCCTCGAGATTGCCGGAGCCAACCTCGTCGGCGGCGGTGATCAGGCGGCGGATCGGCGCCACGAGGCCATTGGCGAAGGACAGGCCGACCCAAGTCGCGGCCAGCAGCATCACCAGCGCGATCAGCACATACATCGTCGCAAAAGCAATCTGGATATTGTGCCGATAGGCGTCGAACATATCGTAGAAAGTAATGAGACGCCGGGCCTGCTGACCGAACTCCGAGCTGAATGGACCTACCGGCCGCGCAACATACAGAAATGTGTTGTCGAACGCTTCCAGCTTGCGCAGCGCGACGAAGGTGCGCCCTTCGTCCAGGATCATGCACAGCGGCTCGTTGCGCTGCGCATCGGCGAAATCATTGGGCTGCGGCTGGACAATGGGCGCCGCCTCTTTGCCACTCGCAACGACCTTGTCGTCGATCTTGCCGTCGGGATGAATCATCGCCGCCGCGCCGAAGCCCAGAGCCTCGACACGTGAACCGAAAAATTCGTGAAACAATTGCTTGTCGGATTTGAACAGCGAGACACCGCG
>CAZEFQ010000056.1:0-39207 GCA_964511505.1 uncultured Rhizobium sp. | reverse complement strand
GGAGACGTTCTGGGTGCGCGACACCGAATGGCCCAGGAACACTTCTTCCTGGTTCTCGGCATAGGCGATGGGGCCCAGCGAATCCGACATGCCGAAGCGGGTCACCATGGCGCGCGCCATGCGGGTGGCCTGCTCGATGTCCGATTGCGCCCCGGTGGTCACCTTGTCATGGCCGAACACCAGCTCTTCCGCGATGCGGCCGCCAAAGGCGACGCAGAGATCGGCCAGCATCTTCTGGCGGGTCAAGGACAGTTGGTCCCGTTCCGGCAGGCGCATCACCATGCCCAGCGCGCGGCCGCGCGGAATGATGGTGGCCTTGTGGATCGGGTCGGAGCCGGTGACATTCAGCGCCACAATGGCATGACCGCCTTCATGGAAAGCGGTGAGCTTCTTTTCCTCGTCGCTCATCGCCATGGAGCGGCGTTCCGCCCCCATCATCACCTTGTCCTTGGCGTCCTCGAGTTCGCCCATGGTCACCACGCGCTTGCCGCGGCGGGCGGCGAGCAGCGCGCCTTCATTGACCAGGTTGGCGAGATCGGCGCCGGAGAAGCCGGGCGTGCCGCGCGCGATCACGCGGGGATCGACATCGGGCGCCAGCGGCACCTTGCGCAGATGGACGCGGAGGATTTTCTCCCGCCCGGCCAGGTCGGGATTGGGCACCACCACATGGCGGTCGAAGCGGCCGGGACGCAGCAGCGCCGGGTCCAGCACGTCGGGGCGGTTGGTGGCCGCTATCAGGATCACGCTTTCATTGGCCTCGAAGCCGTCCATCTCGACCAAGAGCTGGTTGAGGGTCTGTTCGCGCTCGTCATTGCCGCCGCCCAGGCCGGCGCCGCGATGGCGGCCGACCGCGTCGATTTCGTCGATAAAGACGATGCAGGGCGAATTCTTCTTGGCCTGTTCGAACATGTCGCGCACGCGGCTGGCGCCCACACCCACGAACATTTCGACAAAGTCCGAGCCCGAAATGGTGAAGAAGGGAACATTGGCTTCGCCGGCGATGGCGCGGGCCAACAGCGTCTTGCCGGTGCCCGGCGGGCCGACCAAAAGCACGCCCTTGGGAATGCGGCCGCCCAGGCGCTGGAATTTCTGCGGATCGCGCAGGAAGTCGACGATCTCTTTCAGATCGTCTTTCGCTTCATCCACGCCCGCAACGTCTTCAAAGGTCACCCGGCCGGAACGTTCGGTCAGAAGCTTGGCGCGTGACTTGCCGAAGCCCATTGCCTTGCCGCCGCCCGACTGCATCTGACGCAGGAAGAAAATCCACACGCCGAAGATGGCAAGCATGGGGAACCAGTTGACCAGGAGATTGAGGAACCAGGGCACATTCTCGTCCGCCGGCACCACCGAGGTATCGACACTGTGCTCCTTGAGCGTCGGCCACAGGGTCGAGTCATTGTTGGGGACGGTGGTGGTGAAGGCCTGCCCGGAAGTCAACTCGCCGGTGACCTTGTCGCCCTGGAAGGTGACCTTGCGGACCTGGCCCGAAAGCACATCTTCATTGAATTTGCTGTAGCTGATCTGGGTCGCGGCCGGATGCGGCGACGTCCCCTGGAACAGGTTGAAGAGGAAGACCAACAGCAGCGCGATGACGATCCAGAGCGCCAGATTTCGCAGATTGTTCAAGAGCCGTCCTTTTCTGTTACCAACGGGCACGCTATCCAAGCGAACCAACGGGCCAAGCAGCCATCCCATTCTATTAGATAGGGCGTTTTTAGCCTATTGCCAGCCAGGAAAACGTTAAGAAATTTGGCGTGGGGGCGCAATGGCGGCCGTCAAGTTTGATTAATTGGCCTCCGGGAACTTTCTTTCGTGATTACAAGGGTTTTGGGGCCAAATACCCGGCGTTGGCGTGGCGCGGGCGCCACATGACACCCATGCAGGGTTGCCGCCTTTCCCATGGCGAGCCGGTCGAACAGCCGCTCAAGGGATTCGAATCGCGGCCGGTAAACCTCGCCGGAAACTTTCTGCAGCAGCGCCGCCAGCGCCCTCAGCCCGATTTCACGCGGGGCGGCGGTCAAGGCGGCGGGATCAAGCAGCAACGCGCCGTCGAGAGGCTGACATGCCCGCGCCAGAACCGCGGCGGTGGCGAGATCAAGGGCTTCGCGGGCACGGGCCAGATGGCCGGCGGCCTGGGCGATGCGGCGGGACGAAAGCCCGGCCGCGGCCAGAGGCGGTAAAAGGGCCCGCATACGGCTTCGGGCGAAGCGCGCTTCGCTGTTCATCGGATCCTCCAGCCAGGATTGCCCGCGGCTCGCCAAATAATCGCGCAGCAAGGGGCGTGGAACGGCAAGCAGCGGCCTCGCCAAGGAAAGATTCTCCATCCCGGCGAAGGGAAAAGGCGCAAGCGCCCGCATGGCGCCAAGCCCGTCCAATCCACTGCCGCGCGAGAGCCGCATCAGGAAGGTTTCGGCCTGATCGTCTTCGGTATGGCCCAGGTAAAGTGCGGCCAGGCCGTGGCGCGCGAGTGCTTTTGCCATCAAGGCGTAGCGCGCGTCCCGCGCCCAGGCTTCGATGCCGGTTTTGGGTTTCCTGCTTTTGACGGTGAGGATTTCGCAGGAGAGTCCGGCCTCTTTGGCCCAGCGCGCGACTTTTCTTGCTTCCGCAGCGCTTTCCGGCCTCAGCCCATGATCCACGGTGAAGACCAGGGGCGGCACCGTCCGCCGCGCACGGGCCCAGCCGGCCAGCAAATGCATCAAAGCCAGGGAATCGCCGCCGCCGGAAACCGCCACCGCCCCAGGCCAAGGCATCTCCTTCATGGCGGCGGCAAAAAGCTTTTGCAGGTCCGGCGCCGAACTTGGCCCGGCGCTATTTGCTGCAGGAGGTTTTGCGGGCGCCGGCCGCGAGCGCGATGACTTGCGCGGAGGCTTGCGGATATTTGCTTTTGATTGCGCCAAGTGTTGTGCAGCCATCCTGAGTGCGGCCCGTCGCCAGCAGCGACTGGCCCAGTTTCAGCATACTGTCGGGACCGCGCGGTGACTTGGGATATTTTTTGATCTGTTCGGCGAAGGCGGCTATCGCGCCCTGATAGTCGTGCTGGGTGAAATTGATATTGCCCACCCAATAGATCGCCTGGGGCGTGAGTTCGGTATCGTCGGGATTGGCGTCGGCATAGGCGCGGAATTGGGCCTTGGCTTCGTCATATTGCGCCTTGGCGAGCAAATTCATCGCCGAATCGAACTGGTTTGCCACCGGCCGTTGCGCCACTTCGTCCGAATTAAGGGTGCCCAGATTGCCGGGAGGGCGAGCCGGACCGGGCGCTGCCGATCCAGAGGGAGGTGGCGAAGGCGCAGCCATTGCCGTCTGGGCGGCAGTATCGCCGCCCGCCATCGCACCGACTGGCGGCAAGGCCGCGCCGGCCTGCAGCCCGTCCGCCGGCGGAACACCGGCGGCGGGCGCCGGATTGGCGCCGGTCCCCGCACAATTGAGACCCTGATCGCCGGCGCCGGCGCCCAATTGCTGCGCCGATACCATGCACAACCGGTAGGAAAAATCCTTCTGCTGCTGATCGAGCTTCTGGCTCAGAAGATCGACCTGATGACGCAGCTCCTCATTGGCACCGGTTGCCTGGGAAAGGGACTGGGTCAGGCTGCGCGTTTGGTCTTCCAGGACCTGGATGCGGCCTTGCAGCTGCTGGTTCTGGCCCGCCAGATTGGTCAGCTGGCTGTCCTGGTCCGCCTCATGCTGCTTTTCCTCATCGCTGGGCCCGAACAATTGCGCCTGGGCGGCAGGCACACTCACGAGAAGCAACGCGGCGGAAAGAAGAAAAGCTTTGTTCATCTGTCACGTCCAAGCAAAAAGGGGCACAGGAGAATTCCCGCGCCCCTTTTTCTTATACGTCAAGCCTCACGAGGTGGCGCCGCCCGTGATCACGGAAACGCCGCGCCGGTTCTGTGCCCAGCAATCTTCGTTGGAAGCGGTGCAGATCGGGCGTTCCTTGCCGTAGGACACGGTCTGGAGCCGGCCGTTGTTGACGCCCAGGCTGACCAGGAACTCCTTCACCGCATTGGCGCGGCGTGCGCCCAGGGCAAGATTGTATTCCCGCGTGCCGCGCTCGTCGCAATGACCCTCGATGGTGATCTGGACTTGCGGATATTTGTTGAGCCAGGTCGCCTGCTTCTGGAGCGTGGATTTGTCGGAATCCATGATGGCGTACTCGTTGTAAGCGAAATGCACGGTATCGCCGACATTGACTTTGAAATCCTGCACACTGCCGGGCGTAATGCCGGGCGCGGGCGGGGGCGGAGCCGGAGGGGGCGGCGCCGCGACCGGCGGTGGCGGCGTGGCGGCCACTTCCTCTTTGGACGTGCAAGCCGCGGTGGCCAGAAGCGCTGCCGACAAGACAGCAAATTTCATGAAGGTGGAAATTTTCATCGCAATTATCTCCCGAGAACGAAGACCGGTGGCGGGCCTCCGCAAATGAATATGCACCCTTACGCGAAACGTATTAAGCGGGAAAAAGAGCCAAAAAAATGACGGTTCCCTCATCTGGGATACGCCCGAGCAACCTGATGATCCGGTGATGCTACTGCAACCCCGGCAAGATGTCGGGCAAAGTCGTAAGCTTCATGTAAATTCGGATAACATGGTCAAGCTTAGTCCCGCTGTGCCGCGAGGGGCAACAGCATCAAATACGCTGTTGGATCAGCCTATTGGCGGACTATTGGATCAGGGGAGACCAGGCAGGGTCGGATGCATCGCCCGGTGTCACCACCCGCCTTTCATTGCGGCCGGTGACGTCCACGGACCAGATTTGCGCGCCGCGCCCCCCTTCCAACTCCCGGGTGAACATCAGAACCCGGCCATTGGGGGCCCAGGTCGGCCCCTCATCTTCCCAGCCCGAGGAAATCAGCCTTTCGCCCGAACCGTCAGGGCGCATCACGCCGATATCGAATCGCCCGCCCGTGTCCTGCTTGGTGAAGGCGATCAGGTCGCCGCGGGGACTCCAGACCGGGGTGCCGTTGCGTCCCGGACTGAAACTGATGCGGTGCTGGCCGGAGCCGTCCACGTTCATCACATAGATTTGCTGGCTGCCGCCGCGGTCGGACTCAAAAGCGATCTGGCGTCCGTCCGGCGAGAAGGAGGGTGCAGTGTCGATGGCGGGATCGGTGGTGAGCCGGCTGACCTGACGGGTGCGCAAATCCATCATGTAGATGTCGGAATTGCCGTTCGTTTCCAGGGTGAGCGCCACCTTGTTGCCGTCTGGCGAGAAACGGGGGGAGAAGGTCATATTGGGAAAATCGCCCAGCATTTCCTGCTTTCCGGTCTCGATGTCGAACAGATACACGCGCGGCTTGGTGCCGATATAGGACATGTAGGCGATCATTTGCGCGGTGGGATTGAAGCGGGGGGTGAGCACCATATAATCGCCACGGGTGAGGAAGTTGGGATTGGCCCCGTCCTCGTCCATGATGGCCAGGCGCTTCACTCTTTTGGTGGCGGGGCCTGACTCGGAAATGAACACAATGCGGGTGTCGAAATAGCCTTTTTCGCCGGTGATGCGCTCATAGATCGCGTCCGACACCATATGGGCGACGCGGCGCCAGCTTTCCGGACGGGTGGAAAAAGACGTGCCCACCATCTGGCTTTCGCCATACACGTCCCAAAGCCGGAAATCGACCTTGAGCCGGCCGTCGGCTTCACTCGAAACATCGCCCGCCACCAGGCCCTGGGCATTGATCACCCGCCAATTGGAAAAATTGGGCACGGTGTTGATGTTGGTGATGTGATCGACAAAGGCTTTGGGATCGATCGGCTGGAAAAGGCCGGAGCGCTCCAGGTCGGCCCGCACCACCGAGGCGATGTTGGCGCCCATCGGCGCGGTGCCGATGAAGTCCGGGATGGCGATGGGAAGGGGCTTGGCGTTGCCCTGGGTCACATCCACCGAAAGCGCCGCAAAAGACGGCGAGGAAAGGAACATTGGAGAAAGGAAGGTCAGGGCCGCCAAGCCCAGGGAAAATAGAAATCTCCGCATCGAAATCCTCACTTAACCAATCCTCACTGGCCCATCATTTGCCGCGGATCGAACCGCAAGGGATTGATCTCCTGCCATTCGGCATAACGCTTGGTCGGCAATTTGTAGGGTTCGCACGCATAAATCGCCCGGCTGGCCGCTTCCGCGGCGGCCCGGGTGTAAGGGTTGCCCATCGCCGACGCCGAATTCCCAGATAATTGTGGCCGGCCCATGACGGTTCCGTCGGCATTCAGCCTTAAGTCGAAATCCACCACCAAGTCGTTGGCATTGGGCGCGCCGGTCGGCGGCGTCCAGCAGCGGTCGATCTGGCTTCGAAGCGCATCCACCAGATCGGCGCTGGAAAGCGCCTGATTTCCCGCGCCTTCGATGATGCGGTCGGAGGTCTTGGCATTCTTGGGCGTCTTGGCTTGGGCAAGAATTTTATCAAGGACGGAGTCGGCTTCCTTGACCATTTGCCGCCGGCTTTTGGGCTGGTCGGTCGGGGTCTGGTCGGCCTGTTTGGGCTGGATGATCCTGACCTGGGGGATCGGGGGGACCGGCCCTACCTCGGGCGGCACAATCGGCGGCAGGCTGGGTTCGGGGAGAACATCCCGGATCGGCTTGTCCGGTTCGGGCGGCGGCGCCTCCGCCCGCACATTGGTCTGCCGCTCGATCACCAGATCCACCGGAATGGCATGGGTTTCGGGCGACAAATCCACCATCCGGTTCCAGGTGAGGAAGGTGGCGGTGAGCAGCCCGGCGTGAAAAAAGAACGAGATCAACAGTCCCGCGGGACTCTGCCGCGCGGTGGTGGGACGCGGCGGGCGCCGCGCCGGGGGCGTGCGTCTGCTCCCAGCCTCATTGGCACTGATCAGGTTCGCGCGAACCTGGCTGATGCCGGTCTGACTAATGTTGCTCTGGCCTTGGCCGTTCGACATCCGTCACAAGCCCGATATGGGTGAACCCCGCCGCCGAAAGCATGCCCATCACCACCATCACCTTGCCGTAATTCACCGTGGTGTCGCCACGCACAAAGATACGCTGGTCATAGCCGTTATTGGAGATGGCGGTGAGCTTGGGAACCAACTCCTCTTCGGAAACGGGCAGCTTCTGGAGATAAATTTTGCCGTCCTTGGCTATAGTGATGGAAAGCGGCTCGCGGTCCTGGCCCAGGGCCGGGGCCCGCGTCTTGGGCAGATCCACCGGCACGCCCACCGTCAGAAGCGGCGCCGTCACCATGAAGACGATCAAGAGCACCAGCATTACATCGACAAAAGGCGTGACATTGATCTCGGACATCGCCCGCCCGCGCCGCCGCCCGCGCCGCGCCAGAATTCCGGATTGAAGGCCGGCCGCCATCATTTCGCCTTTTCGTCGAGTTGGCGGGACAGGATAGCGGAAAATTCATCGGCAAAAGCGTCCAGCCGGTTCACATAACGGCCGATCTCATTGACGAAACGGTTGTAGAAGATCACCGCGGGTACCGCCGCCAAGAGGCCCATGGCGGTGGTGAACAAAGCCTCGGCGATACCAGGCGCCACCACCGCCAGGGTGGTGTCATGCCGGGCGGCGATGGCGTTGAAGGCGTTCATGATGCCCCACACTGTGCCGAAAAGGCCGACAAAGGGCGATACGGAACCCACCGTGGCCAGGAAGCCCAGCTGGCGCTCGATGCCGTCGGTTTCCCTGAGGATGGTGACATTCATCGCTTTTTCGATGCGTTCCTTCACCCCCGCCACCGCGCTTTCGCGCAGATTGCCGCCCTCGAAGCCGCGACGCCATTCCCGCAACGCGGCGACAAAAATCGCCGCCATGGGATGATCCGCCTTGGGTGCGACCTGCTGATAAAGTTCGTCCAGCGACTGGCCCGACCAGAACAGCTTCTCGAACTTCGCCGCCTTGCGCTTGAGCGAAGAGAGGCCCAACCATTTGTTGAAAATGATCGCCCAGCTGAACAGCGATGCGATCAGAAGTAATATCATCACCCCGCGCACCACCCAACCCGAGGTGACGAACATGGAAACCAGGTTGAAGCCGCCAAAGCCGCCGGGCTGAGCGGCATCGCCGCCGCTCACAGCACCCAGGCTGCTGGAGGAGACGGCCCCCGCCGGTGCCGGAGCCGGAGCCAAATTCTGGCTGGTGGTATCGCCGGCTCCGCTGGGAGCGGCCGCCGGCGCGCTTTGCGGCGCCGATGGTTGCGGCGCCTCCTGCAATTGGGCCAGCGCCGGAGACGCAGCAAACAGGAACAACAGAAAGGCAAGCGAGCGCTTGATCATTGGGTGAACCTTATAGGCGCGGGAACGCGCTGATTCATGTCGGGCATGAAGTATAATCTTGGCCGAACTAGGGCGTTTCCAGTCAAGCATCTGTTTCATAAAGAAAAGGCTTCAACAAATCGCGAATTTTATCGGGGATGCGGCAGGGCCTGCCGGTCAAGGTGACGATACAGGCTTCGATATGGCCATCGGAGAGCAAAGTTTCGCTGGCATAGATGCGCTGGCGGGCCTTGAGCCGGGCGCCGCTGACCGCAGTGAGTTCACTTTTGACAGTGAGCGCATCGTCCAACCGCGCCGGCCGCAAGAACTCCAATGCCACGCGCCTTATGGTCCAGACAAAGGGTTCGCTGCCGGTGAGATCGGCCACCGTGACACCCGCCAGGCGGAAGAATTCGGTGCGGCCGCGTTCCATGAAACGCAGGTAATTCGCGTGATAGACCACGCCCGACAGATCCGTGTCCTCATAATAAACCCGGATGGGCAGGATATGCGCCTTGCCGTCGAAATGGCCGAGGCCGGCGGTCATATGGCGGACCTCATGGCTGCCCCCCCTGGGGGCGGGTGAGTATCCACACAGGCGCGCCTTTATAGTCGGTGGTGGCGATCTCACGGTATCCCGCCCATTCAGCGACCCGGCGGGAGATTGCGTTCTGGACATTGATCATGCACCAGCTCTCCGGCGCGGCGATATGCTTGTCGGCCCAATCCAGCGCCGCCGTCAGCGCCTCCCGCACCAAGCCTCTGCCATGAAAATCGGGCGCGATCACCCATCCCGCCTCGGGCAAATCCCGGCAAGAAACGGCAAGCGGCCGCTTGGCCTGGAAAAAACCCACGGAGCCGACATAGCGATGGCTGTTTTTGTCCTCCAATCCCCACCAGCCATATCCCAGAAGCTGCCAAAGCCCGAAATTGCGCAGGAAGCGAAGCCAGCGTTCTTCTTCCCCGGATGCATAAGACGAAAAAAAGCGCGTGGTGCGGGGATCATCCCAAATGGCGGTGTGAGCAGGAAAATCCTCCAGCCGGTATTCCCGCAAAATGAGCCGCTCTGTTTCGAGCCTTGGCACATTCATTCGCCGTCATCCGAAAACAGGCCTGCCTGCAGCGGCGAAGCGGGTGGCGCTTCCAGCCCCAGATGGCCATAGGCTGCGCTGCAAAGAATGCGGCCTCGGGGCGTGCGTTGCACGAAACCCTGTTGCATCAGATAGGGCTCGACAATCTCTTCAATGGCGTCGCGCGCCTCGCCCAAGGCGGCGGCGATGGTTTCGATCCCCACCGGGCCGCCGGAAAAATTCTCCGCGATCAGGGAAAGATAGCGCCGGTCGAACGCGTCCAGCCCCTTCTGGTCCACTTCCAGACGATTGAGCGCGGCGTCGGCGATTTTGGCGTCCACCAGCGTATGACCTCCGACCGAGGCGAAATCGCGCACCCGTTTGAGCAGGCGGCCGGCAATGCGCGGGGTGCCGCGCGCCCTGCCGGCGATCTCGCGCGCGCCGTCCGCGGTAAGGGCAAAACCCAGCACCCGGGCGCCGCGCTCCACAATCCGGCAAAGCTCATCGGCGGTATAAAAATTGAGCCGAACCGGAATCCCGAAACGGTCGCGCAGGGGCGTGGTAATCAGGCCGGAGCGGGTGGTGGCGCCGATCAGGGTGAAGGGTGAGAGTGAGATCTTCACCGAACGCGCCGAAGGACCCTCGCCGATCACCAGGTCGAGTTCGAAATCCTCCATGGCGGGATAGAGGATTTCCTCCACCGCGGGATTGAGGCGATGAATCTCATCGATGAAAAGAACATCGCGTGGTTCCAGATTGGTGAGGATGGCGGCGAGGTCGCCCGCCTTGGCCAGCACCGGACCGGAGGTGGAGCGGAAATTCACGCCCAGCTCGCGCGCCACGATCTGGGCCAGGGTGGTCTTGCCCAGTCCCGGCGGACCGGAAAACAGAACGTGATCAAGGGCTTCGCCCCTATTTCGGGCCGCTTTTATGAAGACCTCGAGATTCTCCCGCGCCTGTTGCTGGCCGACAAAATCGGCGAGCGTCTTCGGCCGCAGCGACGACTCCAGCACATCGTCTTCGCTGCGTTCCGGCGTCACGAGCCTTTCCATTTTGCCGCTCATCGCGCCATGCCTCTCAGCGCTTCGCGCAAGAGGACGCCAGTTTCTGCTTGGTCACCGAGATCATTGGCGGCGCGCGCTACCGCTTCCGCCGCCTGACTTTCGGAATAACCCAGCTTGACCAGCGCAGTCACGGCATCGGCGGCGGGGCCGCGCGGCGCGGCGGCGATATGCCGCTCGCCTTCGCCCCTGAGCATCATCGAAGGCGCCTTGTCCTTGAGTTCAGTGACGATACGCAGCGCCAGCTTGGGGCCGACGCCGGGCGCGCGCCCGATCATCGCCTTGTCCGAGAGAGCCAGCGCCCGCTCCAGTTCGCGCGGGCTGAGCGTGGAAAGCACCGAGAGCGCCACCTTGCCGCCCACATTCTGCACCGTCTGCAGAAGCCGGAACCATTCCCGCTCCTCGGCCGAGGCAAAGCCATAAAGCTTGATGGCATCGTCGCTGACCTTCATCTCGATCATCAGCGCGGCATGCGCGCCCACCGACAAGCGCGACAGAGTCGAAGACGGGCATTGCACCAGATAGCCCACCCCGCCCACGTCCAGGATCACATGGTCGTCCTGGATGGAATCCACGGTGCCGGAAAGTTTTCCGATCATGACGCCACCACCAGACGCGCCCGCGTTCCCGAAAGATGGGCATGGGCAATGGCCGCGGCCAGCGCATCGGCGGCATCGGCCTGGGTGACACCGCAGGCCGGCAGCAACCGCTTGACCATGAACTGCACCTGCTCCTTGCCCGCATGGCCGGCGCCCACCACCGATTTCTTGATGTGGTTGGGCGAATATTCCGCGATCTGAAGCCCTGCTTCCGCCGCCGCCAAAAGGGCGATGGCGCGGGCGTGGCCCAGCTTCAGCGCGGCGGAGGGATCGCGGGCGACAAAGGCCTGCTCGACCGCGATGGCCGCCGGCTTGTGAGCCGCGATCACCTGGGAAAGTTCGCGATGCAAAACCAGCAGCCGGGGACCCAGGCCCTCGGTTGTCCGCGTGAGGATCACGCCATGGCCGATATGGCAAAGGCGCGTGCCTTCCAGCGTCACCACCCCCCAACCCATGCGGGCGAGGCCGGGGTCGAGGCCGAGAATGCGAATCGCGCCGGGCATGGGCGAATTTGTACGCTTTACGTTCCGCCGCTGGCTAGAGCGCGATCTTACGGAAGTTGCCTAGCGTCAGCGTGAGCAACGCTTCACACTTTTCCGGATCGCGCTTTAGAGGAACATGTCCTCGAAGGTTCAGGCCGGCGCGTTGGCCGCGAAATCCAGCATGGCGCTTGCGATCTCCCTTTCGCCCATCACCACCTTGTCCGCTCCATGGGCCAGAAGATGGTCCACTTCAGCGTCAAGATGGGCGCGCGCCACGATTTTCAGCCGGGGATTGGCACGGCGGGCTTTTTCCACGATCTGGCCCCCCTCGAACGCTTCGGGAATGGCGACGAACAGCAAGACTGCGCCGGGAAGATTCGCGGCTTTGAGGACCTCGTCCCGCGCCGCATTGCCTTTGATATGCTCGATACCGGTCGTGCCCACCGTTCCTTCCTCGATCACAAGCAACGGCATCCGGCCCCGGATACCGGCAGCAATCAACCGCCCGACCCGGCCATATCCCACCAGGACGGCATGGCCGCTGAGCGCAGTCGGCTGTGGCGCAGGTCCCGGCCGGCCGGGTTCGGGCACGGCATCCGGTTCGCGGCGGACGGCAAGCGCAAACAAGAGCGGGTTGATCAGGATGGAAAGGATGGAAGCCCCCAGGATCAGGGCGCGCATATCGTCGCGCAAGACGCCCAGCCGGATGCCGAGATCCGCGAGGATGAAGGAGAATTCGCCGATCTGAGCCAGGCTGACGGCAATCACCAGGGCATGGACGTTTTTGACGCCGAACAGCCGCAGCAGCAGATAAGCCGCGGCGCCGCCCGCCAGGACGATGCCGAACGTCAGCGCCAGCCCCAGCGGCCGGTGCACGATCACGCCGGGATCAAACAGCATGCCCACGGAAATGAAAAACAGCACCGCGAAAGCATCGCGCAGCGGCAATGACTCCTCGGCCGCGCGCTGGCTCAGCGGCGAGCCGGAGAGGATCATGCCGGCGAAGAACGCGCCCAGCGCGATGGAAACACCGAACAGATAGGCGGCCGCGAAAGCCACGCCCAGGGCCACCGACAGCACCGCCAGGCGGAACAATTCCCGGCTGCCGGTGTGGGCGATATAATGCAACATCATCGGGATCACCTGGCGCCCGATCACCAGCATCAGCACAGCAAAGAGACCGAGCTTTCCCGCAGTCAGCGCCAGGCTTTCCGCCAGCCCGGGCAAATCGATCGCGCCGCCCTTGAGCGTGTCCGCCAAAGGCGGCAGCACCACCAGCACCAGGACGGTGAAGAGATCCTGCACCACCAGCCAGCCGGTGGCGATGCGGCCGCTCTGGGTTTCGGTAAGGCGGCGGTCCTGCAGTGCCCGCATCACCACGACGGTTGAGGCAACCGACAGGCAGAGTCCGAAGACCAGTCCCTGGGAAAGCGGCAGGCCCAGGCCCGCGCCAGCGGCCAGGCCCAGAAGCAGGATCACGCCCATCTGAATGAGCGCCCCCGGCAGCACCACATTGCGCACGGCCAGAAGGTCCGCGGGGGAAAAATGCAGGCCGACGCCGAACATCAGCAACACCACGCCGATATCGGCGAGCTGGAGCGTCAAATGGGGGTCGATATGAAGTCCGGGGGTAAAAGGCCCCACCATCACGCCCGCGAGCAGATAGCCCACCAGCGGCGGCAGCTTCAGCCGGTGCACGGCGGCGCCGAACACAAAGGCCAGGCCGATGCCCAGCACAATGACGGCAATCAGGGGTGAACCTTGGTCCATCTCCCGACTATAGGGACGGTCGGGTTCAGCCGGAAAGCTTCGCCATCAGCGCATCCGACAATTCGTAATTGCCATAGACATTCTGGACATCGTCATGATCGTCCAGCACGTCCACCAGCTTCATCAGCGTCTCGCCCGCCTCATCCGGCACCGCCACCATGTTCTGAGGCCGCCAGACGATGGCGGCAGACTGGGGGGCGCCCAGCTTGGTTTCCAGCGCATCGCGCACCGGGGCGAAGTTCTCGACCCCGGTGATGAACTCATGGCCGTCCTCGGTGGAGACGCATTCATCGGCGCCAGCCTCCAGCGCCGCTTCCAGCATGGCGTCCTCGCTGCCCGCGCTCTTGGGATAGGTGATCACCCCCACATGATCGAACAGGAAGCTCACCGAGCCGGTTTCGACCATCGCCCCGCCATATTTGGAAAAGGCGGCGCGGACATCGGCGCTGGTGCGGTTGCGGTTGTCGGTCATGGCTTCGACGATCAGCGCCACGCCGCCGGGACCGCGGCCTTCATAGCGGATCTCGTCATAATTCTCGGCATCCCCGCCCGAAGCCTTGTTGATGGCCCGCTGGATATTGTCCTTGGGCATGGACTCGGCCTTGGCGGCGATAATGGCGGTCCGCAGGCGCGGGTTGTGTGCCGGGTCCGGCAGGCCCGATTTGGCCGCCACCGTGATTTCCCGGGAAAGCTTGGCAAAGAGCTTGGAGCGCTCTTTGTCCTGCTTGCCCTTGCGGAACATGATGTTCTTGAACTGACTGTGACCAGCCATTTTTTATGGTCGCACGGCCATCGGAGTTGCCTAGCGGCAGCGTAGGCAACGCGGACGTCAACGCCGCCGCGTTCGATACGCTGTCGCTTTCGAACTCCGGGCCGATGCTCCTCCTGAATTTCGCGGGGGCTGAGATAGCCGGGGGCCGGTGCCGCATCAAGCGGGAGTCATTTTTCGGCCTGTCATTCGCAGGAAAATGCTTGTATACCTATAAATGCAAGGTATCATACCTTTATATTCGAGGTATATATGGAAAATCGCGGAAATCCTGGCTTTACCTCCGGAATCCCGGAGCTTTTGATCCTCAAGCTCCTGCAGGACCGGGAGATGTATGGCTATGAAATCGTCCAGGCCATCGCCCGCCAGACAGGCCAGGCGATCAGTCCCGGCGAAGGGGTAATCTACCCCCTGTTGCATGCCTTGGAGAAGGACGGTGCGCTCAAGGCGCAAGCCCGGCCAGTCGGGGGACGCACCCGAATTTATTACACCCTCACCTCAAAAGGGGTGCGGCTTCTGTTCGACAAGACGGATGAATGGACCAGGGTGACCAGAGCGGTCAGCCAGGTCCTGAAAGGTCCATCCCATGCCGTTTGAGGCGCTGCGCGAGACTTTGCTTCGGTCCGGCATCGCGCCGCGGCATGTGGGGCGCTATCTGCGGGAATTGGACGATCATCTGGCCGACCTGACCGAGGCCCAGCAGGCAACGGGGTATGACGGTCCCGAGGCCGCCAGCCGCGCCCGCGCCCTGTTGGGCGGCGACGCCGAACTGGCGGCAGCCATGCTCGCCCGGCCGGAATTGAAGAGCTGGGCCGCCCGCGCGCCCTGGCTGGTGTTCGGACTGCTGCCACCGCTCGCCATCATGGCGGGGTTTTTCGCGCTCGCCTTGCTGCTGGTCCTGACCGCCGACTCGCAAGGCGCATGGATGCAGAGCCACACACTAGCTCCGCGCTGGTTTCAGCTTTGGGCCCATGCCACCGCGGACCTGGCCAATATCGGCTTGGGGCCGGGGCTGGCCGCACTGATGGTGTGGACGGCTGTGCGCCAACGGCTCAACTGGAAATGGCCCTTGCTGGCAACCGCGATCATCGCCTTGGCGGGCATTCACATGATCGCGCGTTTTCCTGCGCCGGAGCAGCAGCATGGCGGCCAGATCGCCATCGGCGTTCTGGGAGAATTGGCGGGATGGCCTTTTCCGATGACCGGGCCGCTATGGGGTCTGCAATTCCTGCTCACCTTGGCACCGCTTTTGTGGCTGCTGCGGAGAAGGCGCCTGTTTGCCGGCGAAAGAGAGCCAAGCTAGGCTTCCTGCACGCGGGGAGTTTGGTCTGACGAGGGAGCGCATTTGCGCCCGAGCCATGCTCCTGCCCGCTCCAGCCGCATGGCCGGAGCCGCCGGCGCCTTGCTGCTGCAGGGCGGTTTTCTTTTCTTGTTTCTCGCCTCGATGCCGCAAATCGCGCCTTTGGTGCCGCCGGGGCGCGAGCTGATCTTCACTCTGCCGCGCCTGCCTCCGCCGCAGCCCTTGCCCATCGTGCCTCAAACGCCAGCGCGGGCACAGACGCGCTCAGCCCCAGTCCCAACGCCAGGCCTTGCAGCGCCCGCGCCCCTCATCGCACCGCCGCCAACGGCGGGGCTGCCCGATCTGCGCGATTTCGGCCAGGCGCTGAATGGCTGCGCGCCCGAGCGCTATCGCAATCTGCCACCAGAGCAGCAGACACGTTGCATCCGTCCCGGTGAGGGCGTGGCGATCCAGGACGCTCCCAATCTGATGGGATCGCCTTCTCTTGTGAAAGACGAAGCCCATTGGGAAGCAGAATTGGCACGCAAGCAATCGCCGGTATGGCTTCCCTGCTTTGCCCCGATCAATGGCGTCCCATCCATCAACTTTGTCTGCGTTGCCGCGATGATGGCAAAGGGCAAACTCAGCGACCCACGCTCGTGGCCGATCTATCAAACCAAACAATTGGCACGGGAAGATTTCTACAAAATCGAGCAGGCCTATGATCAGTGGCACAGGGACCATCCGGAAGCGCGGCAAACAACAGACCCGCCGGATTTCGCTTCACCGGCCCAACCGGCGCATGGCGTCCGATAAGGGTTCATCGCGCGGGACCAGGAAGAGACCATTTTTGTCCTGGTGGTCCAGGTAATAATTGCGCTCAATCGCGGTCCAGAAAGGCGAAGGCGGACCGAAATAGGAGCGGGGCTGGAGCTGGATGAGGCTGAAGGCCTGGCGGTCGATCAGGCGAACAAGATCGCCGCCGGGACGGGTACCCGTTTCCACTGCTTGATGAAAACTGAAGGCATCGACCTCAGCCTTGCGTCCCGCCCAATAGCAAAGCGCCAGGCTCTCGCACATTACCGGATCACCATGGCGGGCAACAAACCCCGTGTCGTATTGGGTGGCGTAGCGGGTGCCCATCAACTCCGGCAAGGACGGCCGTGAGGCGAACTGGCCGAAAAAGGACAGCACCAGCATCACACCCTGCAAGGCCAGGGTGAAAGCGAGCGCGGGCAATGTTCCGCGCGCCGCGCCTGTCCTCTCCAAATAGAGCGCCGCCCCCAGCGCCACCGCCATAGTCGCGTCCATCATCTGGCTGGCGCTGACCCCGTCGCCGCCCGAGAAAAACACCGCCAGCGCGAAAGCCAGCGCCGCATAAAGCGCGGCGAAAAAAGCCAAACCATCCTTTTGCCGGAAAAGCGCAAGAGACGCGATAAAAGGCAGCGCCTCCACCAGGAGCCACTGACCCGGCTGGCCGGTCAGCCGGGACCAGAAAAACGCCCGCGGCGAAAACAAATGCTGGAACAGTTCCGCCTTCAGCGCCAAGGCTGTGATCCCATAACCGAGAATGGCGAAACCGATGCCGAAAGCGGCCAACCACAGGGCGCTGCGCCTTTCATACAGGAACAGCCAGATAAGAAGGGCCAGCGGCAGGGTGACGTAAAGCGGCTTGACGAACTCGGCCAGGGTGAGGAACAGCGCCGAAAGGCCGACATGCCAGACATCGCGGGGACCGGTCAGGATCACCAGAAGCGCCACCGCATCCAGGAAATTGCCCAAAAGCTGCGGGTCGTTCATGGCGGTGAAGCGCACGATCACCCAGGGCGCCGCCCAGAACAGCAAGGCGGCCAGGGCCGCGTTGCGCGCCGAACATCCCACAGCGCGGGCCGCCAGCCCCAGGCAGAGGCCGGTGCCGATCACGCAGGCGAAGGAGACGATGCGTCCGGCGATGATGGCGTCGCCTGTCAGCTTCGCGACCGCGCCGGCCAGGAAAAAGGACAGCGGCGGATAATTGTTGCCGAAGAAGGACTCTTGCGGCGGATAAAGCGCCGCGGGATCCCGGCTCGCCGCCATGATATGATAGGCGTTCCAGCCTTCATTATAGTTCTTGAGGATATGGGCGTTGAGGGTGAAAAGCTCCGCCCCAAGCGCCAGAACCACCAGAGAGCCCAGCAGCAAGGCGAGGAGAAAGGTCCCGCGTCTGGCCGCCTCATTGCTCACAGCGTGGGCAGGGTGGGCTTGAGCCGGCCGCCCACCCGCACCGGCTCGATGCGGCTGGCGAGGCCTTTCGGATTGATTTCGACAAAGACCCCGCAAAGCGTGGCAGGCCCGGTGGCCGGGCTGTAACGCTGGGTGGACAATTTGCGCAGGAAGCGGTGCAAGGGCTCGGCCTTGTCCATGCCGATCACGGAATCGTAATCGGCGCAGGCGCCGGCGTCGCTTTGATAGGCAGTGCCGCCGGGCAATATCTGCGCATCCGCCGTGGGCACATGGCTGTGGGTGCCGACCACCAGGCTGGCGCGGCCGTCGCAGAAATGGCCCATCGCCATTTTCTCGCTTGTCGCCTCGGCATGGAAATCCACCACAATGGCGTCGGCGCCTTCGCTTAAGGGGCAGGCGGAAAGCTCACGCTCCACCGTGGCGAACGGGTCGTCCAGCGGGTCCATGAACACCCGGCCCATCGCGTTGATCACCAGCACGCTCTGGCCCGCGGCGGTCTTGTAGAGATTGGCGCCGCGGCCGGGCGTGCCCCTGGGATAGTTGGCAGGACGCAGGATGCGGTCTTCATTGTCGATATAAGCCAGGATTTCCTTCTGGTCGGCCCAGTGATTGCCGCTGGTGATCACATCGATTCCCATGGCGAAAAATTCCTCCGCCACCGGGCGGGTGAGGCCGAAACCGCCGGCGGCATTCTCGCCATTGGCGATGATCAGGTCCGGCTTGAGCGAGGCTTTCAGGGCCGGCAACTCCGCCGCCGCCGCATCGCGGCCCGGCCGGCCGATCACGTCCCCCAGAAAAAGGATATTCATGAAAAGGCCCTGAAGCCGCGTTCGGTAAGAATGCCGTCCAGCGCCATATCATGCGGCTCGGCCGGAAGCGAGGCGACCTCCTGGCCGGCATAGGCGATGCCGATGGCCGGAACGCAGAGAAACTCCATGGTGCGGTCGTAAAAGCCGCCGCCATAGCCCAGGCGGTGGCCGTGCGCGTCAAAGGCCAGAAGCGGCACCAGCAGAAGGTCGGGCATCGCCTGCGGCCAATCCGGCGAGGGCTCGTGGATGCCATGCACCCCCTGAGTAAGCACTTCGCCATCCGGCATCAGATGAAAATCCAGCGGCTGGTCCTTGCCGGCAATGCGGGGGAAAGCGATGTGGCAGCCCCGCGCCACCAGTTCTTTCAACAGCAGCGCGGGATCGGCCTCGCCCGGCAGGGCGTGATAGCCGCCCACAATCGTGCCCAGTTCGACCTTCAAGTCCCCGGCATGGGCCGCCAGCGCCGGGCCGATATCGACCTGTTCCAGGGTTTTGCGTTTCTGCCGGGCCTGCTGGCGCAGATCGGCTTTAGAGAGAGTCATCAGCGTGCTCTCGCTTTTTGCCGAAGCATGCACAGGCCCGCCTCTCCCGTGCGCGCGAAGCGCGCTGCGGGGGAGGTGCCTGTAGCTGGCTCTCGAGCCAGCGAAAGGCGGAGGGGGAAAAGAGAGCGGACGGAACCATCATCGCCGTTGGTGTTTGGATCCTCACGGGCCTGCAAGTGCAGGTGGGCGCCATATGACCAGGACCACGATCCCGGCCAGGGACAGCTCCCGATGAGTACCATTAAGGCCCCTGGGCATCGCTAACCTGACGCGCGGGACAGTATCCGTCCGCCCCTAACTTAGGCGGCGGCGAGGCGGGCGGCAATGTCCTCGATCCTGCCGGCTGCTTTTTCCAAGGCCTGGGCTGCCTTCTCCGGTGTCTCAATTTGGCTGTTTAGGGCCGGGCTTCCGGAACTCGTGGCCGTCAAGTCGTCGGCCATGCTTATGGCCGTCAGGTCGTCCGCCATCAACAAAGCCGCCAGCAAAAGCAGCCGCATGTCGCCCACCTGACCCACCGATTTTGCCGCTTCCTGGACTTTGACATTCACGATAGCGGCCAGTTCATGCAGCCTTTCTTCTTCGCCCTCATCACAGGCGACGGTGTAGGTCCGGTTGTTTACCGACACATTCACCAAAGCCATGTCCTTCTCCTACGGTCTCGCTGCTAGGGTCTCGCCAGGGCGGCACGGATTTCGCCGATGGCGCCCTCCAGCCGGCCTTCGACTTCTTCTGTTATGCCCGACAGGGTGGACAGCTCCTCCTCCAGCGCAGCGATGCGGGCAAGAAGCGCCTCGCGCTCTTTTTCCAACTGCGCCAGCCGGGCTGTCATGGTGCCGGCCTGGGCGCGGTTCCGCGCCGCCAAATCCGCAGCCTTTTCAAGCCTCTCCAAGGCCGCTGCCAGACGCTGTTCCGCCTGTTCCAGCCGGTTCATAGGCATTTGCCTGTTTCTCGAATCTGGAAAGACCTTAGGCCCCTTAAGGAAAGAGGGTCAACCAATTGCGTTAGACCGTCATACGCGAGGTCTTGACGGCGGATGACCCCCCTCTTATGGCCTCCACTCCCAGCCGGGAACCGTAAGATGAGTCCGCCGGAACAAGCCCCAGAGCAAAGCAAAATTCGGCTTCTCGCCAATGCTGTCCGCGCCCTTTCCATGGATGCGGTGGAAGCCGCCAAGTCGGGCCATCCCGGTTTGCCGCTGGGCATGGCCGACGCCGCGACAGTGTTGTTCAGCCGTTTCCTGAAATTCGATGCCGCCGATCCTTCCTGGCCGGACCGCGACCGTTTTGTGCTTTCAGCCGGGCATGGCTCGATGCTGCTTTATTCCCTGCTCTGGCTGACCGGCTATCCCGGCATCACCCTCGACGACATCCGGAACTTCCGTAAAGTCGGCAGTCCCTGCGCCGGCCATCCCGAGCACGGCCATATTCCCGGCATCGAAACCACCACCGGCCCCTTGGGCCAAGGCATCGCCAATGCGGTGGGCATGGCGATTGCCCAGAACCATCTTCAGGCCCGCTTCGGCAGCGAATTGGTGGAGCACAAAATCTATGTGATCGCCTCTGACGGCGACCTGGAGGAAGGCATCTCCCATGAGACGATTTCGCTGGCGGGCCACCTGAAGCCCAAGGGCCTGATCGTGCTTTGGGACCATAACAATATCACCATCGACGGCCCAGCCTCGCTCTCCACCTCCACCGACCAATTGAAACGCTTCGAAGCCGCGGGCTGGATCACCGATTCCTGCGACGGCCAGGATGCGGCGGATGTTCATCGCGCGCTTGTGCGGGCACAGAAGGCTGGCGGACCGGTGATGATCGCCTGCCGCACCGTGATCGGCTTCGGCCTTCCCACTCAAGGCACCCAAAAGGCCCATTCCGACGCGCCGGGTGCCGAGGCCGTGGCGGCGGCGCGCAAGGCGCTCAACTGGACGTATGAGCCTTTTGTCATTCCCGACGATCTTCTCAATCAATGGCGAGTTATCGGCACGCAAGGCCGCAGCGCACGGGATGCCTGGGAGAAGCGCAAAGCGGCACATCCGAAGAAAAAGGAATTTGAAGACGCCATGGCGGGTACTCTGCCTGCCTCGCTGGCAACCGGCCTCACTGACCTCAAGAAGAAATTCAGCGCCGACAAACCCACCGCCGGCACCCGCAAACATTCGGAGAAGGCGCTGGATGTGATCAACGCCGAGCTCGCCATCACCATCGGCGGTTCGGCCGATCTGACGCCTTCCAACAACACCAAGACCAAGAACATCGCCGAGATCGCGCCGGGCGATTTTTCCGGCCGCTACATCCATTACGGCATCCGCGAGCATGGCATGGCGGCGGCGATGAACGGGATGGCGCTGCATGGCGGCGTGCTTCCCTATGGCGGCACCTTCTTCGTCTTCTCCGACTATTGCCGGCCCGCCATCCGCCTCGCCGCCCTGATGGGCGCGCATGTCGTGTTCGTGATGACGCATGATTCCATCGGCGTGGGAGAGGACGGCCCAACCCATCAGCCCATCGAGCAGCTTGCCGCCATGCGCGCCATGCCGGGTCTGTTGGTGATGCGCCCCTGCGACGGGGTGGAAACCGCCGAATGCTGGCGGCTCGCACTGGAAAACAAAAATCGCCCCAGCCTGATCGCCTTCTCCCGCCAGGACGTGCCCACGGTGCGGACCGTTCATACCGACGAGAATCTATCGGCGCGCGGCGCCTATGAGCTGATCGGCGACAGCCACGCCAAAGTGACGCTTCTGTCGACGGGCTCCGAAGTCTCCATCGCTGTCGCCGCCCGCGATCTTCTGGCCAAAGAAGGGATCGGCGCACGCATCGTTTCCATGCCTTGCTGGGACCTGTTCGAGGAACAGGATGACGCTTTCCGCAACCGGCTCTTGGGCCCTTTGCCGCGCGTCGCCGTCGAGGCCGGTGCCAGGCTGGGCTGGGACCGCTATATCGGAGCGGACGGCCAATTCATCGGCATGCATTCTTTCGGCGCCTCCGGCCCCTGGAAGGATGTTTACCAGCACTTCAACATTACGGCCGCGGCCGCGGCTGCGGCTGCTAAAAAGGCGCTCGGGAGATAAAAGCATGGCTTTGCGTGTTGCCATCAACGGCTTCGGCCGCATCGGACGGCTTGTGCTCCGGGCGATTGTGGAATCGGGCCGCCGTGACATCGAAGTGGTCGCCGTCAATGATCTGGGGCCGGTCGAGACCAATGCCCATCTCTTGCGCTATGACAGCGTGCATGGCCGTTTCCCGGCGCAAGTTGCGGTGGACGGCGCGATGATGGTGGCCGCGGGACATCGCATAAAAGTCACCGCGGAAAAGGATCCGGCCAGGCTGCCCCACAAGGAGCTCGACGTCGATATCGCGCTGGAATGCACCGGCCATTTCACCGCCAGGGACAAAGCCGCGGCCCATCTCGCCGCCGGGGCGAAGCGCGTGCTGGTTTCCGCGCCGGCTGAAGGCGCCGACTTGACCGTGGTCTATGGCGTCAATCACGACAAGCTGACCAGAGATCACCAGGTCGTCTCCAATGCCTCCTGCACCACCAACTGCCTGGTGCCCGTCGCCAAGGTGCTCCATGACGCGGTGGGCATCGAGCATGGCATGATGACGACGGTCCATTCCTACACCAACGACCAGCCGGTGCTGGACCAGTTGCACAAGGATCTCTATCGCGCCCGCGCCGCGGCACTGTCGATGATCCCCACTTCGACCGGCGCCGCCAAGGCGGTGGGGCTGGTGCTGCCCGAACTCAAGGGCCGGCTGGACGGCATTTCGGTGCGCGTGCCCACGCCCAATGTCTCGCTGGTGGACCTCAAATTCACCGCCAAGCGCCCGACCAGCGTGGAAGAGATCAACAACGCCATCAAGGCCGCAGCCTCGGGCCCGCTGAAGGGCGTGCTGGATCTGGTGCATGACAAGCTGGTCTCCATGGACTTCAACCACAGTCCCGCCTCGGCCTCCTTCGCGCTGGACCAGACCAAGGTGATCGGCGGAAATTTCGTCGCGGTGATGGCCTGGTATGACAATGAATGGGGTTTCTCAAACCGCATGGCGGATGTCGCCGCGGCGATGGGAAAATTGATTTAGATGAAACTGCGAACGCTTGACGGCCTTGACGTAAAAGGCAAGCGCGTCCTTGTGCGCGCCGACCTCAATGTGCCGATGAGCGACGGCAAGGTGACCGATGATCACCGGATCGAGCGCCAGGCCCCCACTATCCGGGAATTGGCGGACAAAGGCGGCCGCGTCATCGTGCTGAGCCATTTCGACAGGCCGCAAGGCAAGGTGGTGCCGTCCCTTTCCTTGAAACCTCTGGCATCGCTGTTGTCCGCGGCGGTGGGCCGGAACGTGACGTTTTGCGAGGACTGTGTGGGGCCCAAGGCGGAAAGCGCGGTCCGCTCGCTCGCGGACGGGGACGTGCTGCTCCTGGAAAACACCCGCTTCCATCCCGGCGAGGAGAAAAACGATCCCGATTTCACCCGGGCGCTGGCTGCCCTGGGCGATATTTTCGTCAACGACGCTTTCTCCGCCGCCCACCGGGCGCATGCCTCCACGGCCGGGCTTGCCAAATTGCTCCCTGCTTATGCCGGCCGCACCATGGAAGGCGAGCTGCGCTATCTGGAGAAGGTGCTTGCCGATCCCGAGCGCCCCTTGATGGCCGTGGTGGGTGGCGCCAAGGTTTCTTCCAAGATCGGCATCCTCGAGCATATGGTGGATCAGGTGGAAACCATGGTGATCGGCGGCGCCATGGCCAATACCTTCCTGGCCGCCCAGGGCCTTTCCGTGGGCCGCTCGCTCTATGAACCCGATTACGTTCCCGTTGCCCGCAAAATCATTCACCTCGCCACCGAAAGCGGCTGCGCTCTGCTCCTGCCCACGGATCTGGTGGTGGCCAAGGAACTCCGCGTCCATGCGCCGCATCGCATCGTGACCACGGACCAGATAGCCCCGGACGAAATGGCGTTGGACATCGGGCCCCGCACCCTGATGGCCATTCGCCACCGCCTTCGGACCACCAAAACCCTGGTTTGGAACGGGCCTTTCGGCGCCTTCGAAACCCCGCCTTTTGACGTAGGCACGGTGGTGGCGGCGCAAAGCGTGGCCGAGGCGACGAAGAAGGGCCGCCTGTTGTCGGTGGCGGGCGGGGGCGATACGGTTGCCGCCCTTGTCCATGCCGGCGTGGAGCAGGATTTCAGTTATGTCTCCACCGCCGGTGGAGCATTCCTGGAATGGCTTGAGGGCAAAAAATTACCCGGCGTGGAAGCGCTTGAAGAGTAAAGGAGCAGACGATGGATCTTGAGGAATTGAACCGCATCGCCAGGAAGATGGTGGAGAATGGCAAAGGCCTTCTGGCCGCTGACGAATCCAACAACACCATCGGCAAGCGCTTCGCCGATATCGCCACAGAGAACAACGAGAATAACCGCCGCGCCTATCGCGAATTCATGTTCCGCACCGATGTGGCGATGAAGAACCATATCTCCGGCGTCATCCTCTATGATGAGACCATCCGCCAGAAGGCCAAGGACGGCACCCCGCTGGTCAAGATCATCGAAGATGCCGGCGCGGTCCCGGGCATCAAGGTCGATACCGGACCGGTGGCGCTGCCCGGCTTTCCCGGCGAGGTGATCACCCAGGGTCTCGATGGCCTGCGCGACCGTTTCGCCGAATATCACAAGCTGGGCGCCCGTTTCGCCAAATGGCGGGCGGTGATCGATATCTCCCCCACCATCCCCACCTACGGCGCGATCCACGCCAATGCCCAGGCGATGGCCCGCTATGCCGGTCTGGCGCAGGAAGCCGGCATCGTGCCGATCATCGAGCCCGAAGTGCTGATGGACGGCGATCATGACGCGGCGCGCTGCGAGGAAGTGACCACCTTCGTGCATGAGGAGTTCTTCCGCGAGCTTTACATTGCGCGCATCGCGCTGGAGGGCATCATCCTCAAACCCAACATGATCGTCGCGGGCAAGAAGAGCGCCAAGCAGGCGGGCGTGCAGGAAGTGGCCGAGCGCACCTTGCGTGTGCTCCGCCGCACCACCCCGTCGGCCGTGCCCGGCATCGCCTTCCTCTCCGGCGGCCAGTCGGATCTGGACGCCACCGCCCATCTGGACGCCATGAACAAGATCGGCGGCAATCCCTGGCCGCTGACCTTCTCCTATGGCCGCGCGCTGCAGGCCGCGCCGCAGAAGGCCTGGGGCGGCAAGGAAACCAATGTCGAAGCCGGCAAGGCCGCTTTCGCCCACCGCGCCAAGATGAATTGGCTGGCCGCGAACGGCAAATGGGCCAAGGCCGACGAAAGCAAGGCGGCCTGACTTTATTTCCCCTTCCGCCCTTCGCACGCTCGAGAGCGTGCTACGGGCACCTCCCCCGCCAGCACGCTTCGCGCGCACGGGGGAGGCGGGCCGGGGAAGGTTGAGGGAAAAAATTTGTCAGACTGCCGCCTCTATTTGATTTCCCCGCCGCGGCTGTCGGCGGCGAATTTCATTATCCCCCTGCGCGAGGCGCTGGACGCGGGCGATGTCGCTTCCTTCCAGCTTCGTCTCAAGCATGCGAGTGACGAGGAAATCCGCCGCGCCTGCGATGTGCTCCGGCCCATCGTGCAAGCCCGCGGCGCTGCTTTCATCCTCAATGACCGGCCCGACCTCGCTGCCGAGCTGGGCTGCGATGGCGTCCATATCGGCCAGGAAGACGCCACTTATGCCGAGGCGCGCATGGCATTGCCAAACGGCATCATCGGCGTGACCTGCCACAACAGCCGGCACCTCGCCATGGAGGCGGGCGAAGCCGGCGCCGATTATGTCGCTTTCGGCGCCTTTTTTCCCACCGCCACCAAACAGGCCAAGACCCAGGCCGATGTCGAGCTGCTGCGCTGGTGGGCGGAAGACATGGTGGTGCCCTCAGTCGCCATCGGCGGCATCACGGTCGCCAATGCCGCGCCGCTGGTCGAGGCGGGCGCCGATTTCCTGGCGGTGTCGTCGGGTGTGTGGGAATACAAGGATGGCCCGGAAGCGGCGGTGAAAGCCTTCAACGCGCTGTTCCTCGGATGACGGTCAAGCGTCCATGACAGAGAGGCTGCTGAGTTTCCTCTTTCTCGGCATTCTCGTCACGCTCGGCTATCATCTCCTCTTCAATCTCTCTTATCAGCACTTCTTCGCCACCAGCACCTGGCTGACCGATTATTGGTATCTCGCCCTGATCGCCATTCCGGCGGCGTTGCTTTTCTGGCTGGCCTGGAGGCTTGGTTTTTATCGCCACGGCGGCAATCGCGGCGCTGATGCGTTGGCCGCACTCATCCTTGCCGCCTTGGTCTTCCTGACCATTCCGGCCTCCTATTCCTGCGGTTTGGGCTGCTTCTAGCCATTTCGGCTTCGGCCTGCTAAAGACCGCGCGCTCTTTGAATTTGCAGACCTTTTTAGCCCGCTCCACGGAGGCGCGTTTTCCCATGGCCAAAATCACCGGCAACGAAATCAGCCCGGGCACCTTGATCGAATTCGATGGCGGGCTGTGGATCGCGGTCAAGACGGTGAAGGTCAAGCCCGGCAAGGGCGGCGCCTATAACCAGGTCGAGCTCAAGAATGTCATCCATGGCACCAAGCTCAACCAGCGTTTCCGCTCCGACGAGGCTGTGGACGAAGTCTATCTGGAGAAGAAGGATTTCCAGTTCCTTTTCGCCGCGGGCGACATGCTCACTTTCATGGACATGGAGACCTATGACCAGATCGAGCTCCTGGCAGATTTCGTGGGCGAGCAGGCCGTCTTCCTGCAGGACGGGATGAAGACCCTGGTGCAGCTTTATGAAGGAAAGCCCATCGGCATCAAATTGCCGGTGCAGGTGACGCTGGCGGTGGCGGAAGCCGATCCGGTGCTCAAGGGCGGCACCGCGGCACCTTCCTACAAGAACGCGGTCCTGGAAAACGGGCTCAAGATTTTGGTGCCGCCTTTCATCGCGGCCGGCGAGAGGATCGTCGTCGCCACCGAGGACGGATCCTACGTCCGGCGCGCCGAATAGGAGCGCCGGCCAGGAAAAGTGTGGTGGTTAGCAACAGCGTAGTGCCACGTTTTCCGTTGGCCGTGCGACAATAAGAGGAAGTCATGGCGTATCAATCGCCCACGCTTAATGTGATGACGGCGGCGGCGCGCAAGGCGGGCCGTCCCCTGGTGCGCGATTTCGGCGAGCTGGAAAATCTCCAGATTTCGATGAAGAGTCCGGGCGATTTCGTCACCAGCGCCGATCAGCGCACCGAACGGATTCTGATCGAAGAACTCTCCAAGGCCCGACCGGGCTATGGCTTCCTCGCCGAGGAAGGCGGCGTGGCGGAAGGCAAGGACAAGACCCACCGCTTCATCATTGACCCAATAGACGGCACCACCAATTTCATGCATGGGGTGCCGCAATTCGCCATCTCCATCGGGCTGGAGCGGGAAGGACAGCTGGTGGCGGGCGTGATCTTCAATCCCGTCACCGACGACATGTATTATGCCGAGAAGGGCCACGGCGCCTATCTCAACAACAAGCGCCTGCGCGTGGCGGCGCGCCGCGAAATGACGCCCTCGCTTTTCGCCATCGGACTGCCCTTCATGGACCGGTCGGGCCAGGACCGCGCCATCGCCGAAATGACGGCGGTGATGAAACTTTCGTCCGGCGTGCGCCGCATGGGCGCCGCCTCGCTGGACATGGCCTATGTCGCGGGCGGGCGCTTTGACGGCTTCTGGGAGCGCGGGCTGAAGCCCTGGGACGTGGCCGCCGGCATTGTGCTGGTGCGCGAGGCCGGCGGCATGGTGAGCGACCTGGAAGGCGGGCAGGACATGCTCACCGGCGGCAGCATTCTTTGCGCCAATGAACATCTCCACCCCCAGCTCCTGAAAATCCTCAAATCCTGATGAAAAGGCCCGGATTGAGGCTGGACACCGGATTGGCTAGACTTTTCCGGTCGAAAATGGGCTTTAGGCGAATGCGTTTTGTGCGCGCAGTCATTTTGACGGAGCTGTTGGGTCTTTCCGCCCTGATCGCCTCCGGCCCGGCTTGGGCGGGCCTTCCCGACGGCGACGAGGTGAGCGTCAATCCGCTGCCCGCCAGCGGCGGTAACACTCTGCTCTATCCCGGCGGCCAATATATGCGGGTGGTCAAGCCCCTGCTCCAGCCGGGCGAGAGCGCGCGTGATGCCGGCCCCATTCGCCTGCACATGCCGGTGCACGGCGCGGCCGGGCGCGCTGCCTCTGCCGCGCCGTCGCCGGCCAAAACTGCCCCGCCCAAACGTGCCACAGCTGCCGCGCCGCCTCGGCGTGCGGTGGCCGCGGCGCCCAAACCAGCAGCGTCCAAGCCGGCGGCGTCCAAACCCGCGCCGACCAAACAAACGGCATCGGCCGCTCCTTCATCGGGCGATAGCTATACGCCCAGCTATGGCATTTTCGCCGCTCCGCCGGGTGCCGGTCTCACCACGGAGCCATCGCCCGGCGAGCCGAAAAACGGGAGCGCGCCGCCCAAACCACAAACCGCCCCCAGGCAACAGACCGCAAAGGCAGAACCGCCACCGCCTGCGCGGCCCTTGATGGCGCAGGAGCCGCCGACTCCAGGCCTCACCAAGCGCAGCGTGATCCTGTTCTCTGCCGGCGCCTCCGATCCGGCCAAGAAGGCGCTGGATTCGATCAAGTTCCTGGCCGGCGATCTCAATGCCGCGATGGTGAACCAGGGCAGCCGGGTGCAGCTCCTGGCCTATGGCGGCGAGAAAGGCGACAAAGGCTCGGATGCGCGACGGCTTTCGCTCAAGCGGGCGCTCGCCATCCGCCAGGTCCTGATTGATGACGGCGTGCCGTCTGAGCGCATTGATGTGCGCGCCATGGGCGGCGCCGATGATGGCGGCCCCGCCGACCGGGTGGATGTGTTCGTCAAAACCTAAGTGTGACGTTTGCTCATCGCGATATCGCGCGCTTCCGGCCCCAGCCAGACCACCAGGCTGATTGCCAAGGCCGCACCGATCGCCACCGAAGCCAGTGCCACGGAATAATTGCCACCCATCTTCTCCGCGATTTCGGGTTGGAGGGTGGCGTTGGTGGACGCGATCAGATTGCCCAATTGATAGACCGTGCCGGCAAAGGTGCCGCGCGCCGCCCGCGGCGACAATTCATTCAAGTGCGCCGGCACCACACCCCACGCGCCCTGGACGAAGAATTGCATCACAAAGGCGCCGATTCCCAGCATCAGGGCGGTGGTGGAAAAGGCCCAGAGCGCAGTCACCGGAATCGCGAGCAGGGCAGCGGAAATGATGGCGCGCCGCCGGCCCAGTTTCTGGCTGATGCTGCCGAACACAAGCCCGCCAAGGATCGCGCCGATATTGTAGGTGATGGCGATGGCCGACACGGTGGCGGTATCGAAATGATGCTGGGCGCGCAGGAAGGTGGGATAAATGTCCTGGGTGCCGTGACTGAAGAAGGTGAAAGACGTCATCAGGAGGATGCCGAACAGCGCGATACGCCAATGATCCGCCAGCACCCGGAAGGTCGAAGCCGCGCCGGCCTCGGCCACGCTCCAGCCCGGCGATTCTTTAACCGCTGCCATGATGTAGAAGATCAAAAAAACGGCGGGCACCGGACCGATCAGGAACAGCCCGCGCCAGCCCCACATGGGATAAAGCACGCCAAAGGCCAGCGCCGCGAACAGATAGCCCGACGGATAACCCGCCTGCATCAGCCCGGAGACAATACCGCGCTTGGCGGGCGCGATGGTTTCCATGGCCAGGCTGGCGCCCACCCCCCAGATGCCGCCCATCGCCACCCCGAACAGGGAGCGGATCAGGTAGAAAGCGGTGAGGCTGGGGGCAAAGGCCGTGAGCGCCCCGAACAGCGAATAAAGCGCGATGTTGATGGCGAAGATGGGCTTTCTGCCATAGCGGTCGGCCAACCGGCCGAAAATAAAAGCGCCCACGGGACGCAGCGCCAAAGTGTAGGTGAGCGCCAGCGCGATTTGCGGGATTGGAACCTGGAACTGGGCGGACAGGTCGGTGAGGACGAAGGTGAGAACGAAGAAATCGAACGCATCCAGAGTCCAGCCCAGATAGCTGGCCGCCACCGCATGGCGTTCGTCTTTTGTCCAGGTCATGGTCCCCCCAACCGAAGTCTCGAATTTTCTTATCGGCAAAGACTACTTGCTCATTGTCGCGATTTGAACCCTTGCCGTGGCGATCCATGGCTCTAAAAGGAATGGATGCTTAGCCGCGCCGTCCCCGCGCTTATGCTCCTGGCCCTGCTTGTTGGCGGAAACGGTCCCGCTTTGGCGGTAAGCAGCGAATCCGCCGGCACGGATGTGGCCGTGGCGCTGCCTCTCTTGGCAGGCGGAATCACGCTGTGGAAGGGCGATTGGAACGGGGCGGCGGAACTTACCGCCGATACCGTGCTGACCGTCGGCACCGTCTATGGCCTCAAGCATATCGTGCGGGAAGAGCGTCCCGATCACAGCGATTTCCGCTCCTTTCCCTCCGACACCGCAGCCCTGGCCTTCGCGCCGGCACAATTTCTTTGGGACCGTTATGGCTGGGAATATGGCCTTCCGGCTTACGCCGCGGCCGGCTTTGTCGGCTGGAGCCGGGTGGATGCCAAGAAGCACCATTGGTACGACGTGGCCGCCAGTGCCGGCTTTGCCTTCGGCTTCAGCAAGCTGGTCACCACCACCTACCGCAGGCCCGGCCTGCGCTATGGCGCCTATGCCGCGCCGGACGGCGCCTATCTCCATCTCAGCTATGACTTCTAGCCTGCGACATCCCTGAAGCTGTCCACCTGCCGCAGCGCCGGAAACAGCTTCATCCAAACCGCCACCACCAGGAGCGTGCCGACGCCCCCCGCCACCACCGCGGGCACCGTTCCCATCAAGGCGGCGGTGATGCCGGATTCAAATTCGCCCAATTCGTTGGAGGCGCCGATGAAGAGCTGCGACACCGACGAGACGCGACCGCGCATGGTGTCGGGGGTGGAGAGCTGAATCAAAGCCTGGCGCACATTGACGCTGATCAGGTCGGCCACTCCCAGCACAAACAGCGTCAGCAGCGAAAGAAAAAACGAGGTCGAGATACCGAACAGGATGGTGGCGAGGCCGAACAGAGCCACCGCGGCGAACATCTTGGCGCCGACGCCCCTGTTGATGGGCCAGCGCGTGAGGAACGCGCCCATGGCAAAGGCGCCGGCTGCCGGGGCGCTGCGCAGCAAGCCCAGGCCATCGGGACCCACATGCAGGATATCGCGCGCATAGATGGGCAACAGCGCTGTCGCCCCGCCCAGCAAGACCGCGAACAGGTCAAGCGAGATGGCACCGAATATCACCGGCCGGGACCGGACAAAACGCACGCCTTCGGCGACCCGTTCAAAGCGGGTGGCGCGGGTGGGTTCGGGTTTGAAGCGCCGTCCGCCCAGCCGGACCACGATCAGCGCGGCGGCGGTAAAGCCCGCGATGCAAAGCGCATAGACCGCCACTGGGCCCAATCCATAGAGAAAGCCCCCAATTGCCGGACCGGCGATCACAGCGGCGTTGAACGCGGAAACATTGATGGAAATGGAACGGGGCAATCTTTCCGGCGGCACCAGGAAGGGCAGCAGCGATTGGCCGGAAGGA
Organism: uncultured Rhizobium sp.; assembly: GCA_964511505.1. Classification (GTDB taxonomy): domain Bacteria; phylum Pseudomonadota; class Alphaproteobacteria; order Micropepsales; family Micropepsaceae; genus Rhizomicrobium. The sequence goes on along the minus strand of CAZEFQ010000056.1, from coordinate 7,798 downwards.
CCGGAAAAGCCGCGCGCCGCGCCGAACAGCACCAGCACGGCATAAAAGGGCCACACGGCCTGCCCGTGCATCAGGCTCAAGCCCAGGAACAGCCCGCTGCACAAAGCCTGCAGCGAGGCCGCCAGGAAATAAACCCCGCGCTGGTTGAAGCGGTCGGTGACATCGCCTGCCGGCAGGGTGAGCAGGAACATAGGGACGAACTGGCAAAGCCCCACCAGCCCCAGTGACAGCGGCGTGCGCTCCATGTCGTAGATCTGCCAGCCGATCGCCACCGACTGGACCTGGATGGCGATGGTGGAGACGAAGCGGGAAACGACAAACAGATAAAGATCGCGGGGACGGTAAAGGGCGGGATCGCTCATGGGGAATCGCTGATCCGCCGCTGGTAACACGAAATGAGAGGATTCTAGAAACCGGCGCTGGCCGCCTGCCGCGAATTCTGCAGATGCAGGGTCTGGCTGTTTGCGCCCGCCGTGACGACAAAGGCGACAGCACTGAATCCGGGCTTGGAAAGGAAGGGATGGGCATCGCGGGAGAAGCCATAAGGCTCCTCCGGCAATCCCAGCCAACTGGTGTCCATCTTGCCGTTGCCGTTGATGTCCTGGAAGCTCTCGATGGCGTAGCGGCCAGGCTTGAGGTCTTTGAGGGTGACGGTGACGCAGCCGGGCGTGGCGGGAACATCGGCCGTCGCCACCGGTGAGTCGTCATCCGGATAGCCGGCGGCATCATAAAGCCCCAACCGCAACAAGCCGCCCCCTGGGGAGATTCCTTCGATGCGGATGGTCAGTTCCGCCTGTTGTTGGCCGGGCTGGCTGGCGGCGGCGGTGAGGCCATCCGCTTTCGCGGGCTCCACAAGCCACACCGCCACCGCCGCCATGGAGGCCATGAACAGCCGGAAAGAGAGCGGCAGACAGCTCCATCTTTCCTTGCTGGCCATGCTTTGGGCCCCCCTGACCCAATTTTTGAAATTTGTATCAGTTTGTCGCAGAATTCTCCTCCTGTGACAAGCGGGCAAAAAAAGAAGCAGCAGCCGGGCGAACCCAGCTGCTGCCTATTTAAGCGCAGAAATCTCAGACCAGTTTCGGTTCCAGCTTGCGGCAGGTCTCGATCAGCCCGCGCACCGAATCGGCGGATTTGTTGAGAGCGTCTTTTTCCGCCTGGCTCAATTCCAGCTCGACGATCCGCTCGATGCCCTTTTCTCCGATCACCACCGGCAGGCCGACATAGAGGTCCTTGATGCCATAGGGGCCATCGACATGGACGGCGCAGGGCAGCACCCGCTTCTGGTCCTTGAGATAGCTTTCCGCCATCACAATGGCGCTGGCGGCCGGCGCATAATAGGCCGAGCCGGTCTTGAGCAGGCCCACAATCTCGGCGCCGCCATCGCGGGTGCGCTGGATAATCTGGTCCAGCCTCTCCTGCTTGATCCAGCCCATCTTGACCAGTTCGGGAAGGGGCACGCCCGCCACAGTGGAGAAGCGCGGCATCGGCACCATGGTGTCGCCATGGCCGCCCAGCACAAAGGCGGAGACATCTTCCACCGACACGCCCATTTCCTCGGAGAGGAAATAGCGGAAGCGGGCGCTGTCGAGCACGCCGGCCATGCCGACAATCTTGCCATGCGGCACACCGGAAAATTTCTGCAGCGCCCAGACCATCGCGTCCAAGGGATTGGTGATGCAGATGATGAAAGCGTTGGGCGCATGCGCCTTGATGCCGGCGCCGACAGCCGCCATCACCTTGAGGTTGATGGCGACCAGATCGTCGCGGCTCATGCCGGGCTTGCGCGGCACCCCGGCGGTGACGATCACCACATCGGCGCCTTTGATATCGGCATAATCATTGGTGCCCTTGAGTTTCGCGTTAAAGCCGTCCACCGGCCCGGACTGGGAAAGATCCAGCGCCTTGCCTTGCGGCAGACCTTCCGCGATGTCGAAAATCACCACATCGCCCAATTCCTTGAGCCCGATGAGATGGGCGAGCGTGCCGCCGATCTGTCCGCCGCCGATAAGAGCAATCTTTTTCCGCGCCATGATCCATTCCTGTCTGTCTGGAAAGCCCGCGCCGCTTGCGCGTTCGGCCGCTACCTAGCCCAGGGGCGTGAGGCGGGCAAGGCGGCAGATAAGCGCCCGAAGGGTGGAGCGCGATTTGGAACCGCTCGCCAGAACCTGAGCCAAAAGAACAGGCCGGACTTCGAAAAGCCCGGCCTGTTCTTTCTTCAAAAGGAAAAGCGTCAGATCGCTTCCTTGAGCTCCTTGGAGGCGCGGAACGCGACCTTCTTGGACGCCTTGATCTTGATCGCTTCGCCGGTCGCGGGATTGCGGCCCATGCGCGGACCGCGCTTGCGCACGACCAGGATGCCGAGCCCGTTCAAGCGGATGCGGGCGCCTTTCTTCAGGTGCTTGGTGATGAGGCCGATCGTGTCCTCCAGCATGGCATTGGCGCTCTTCTGCGAGATCTCATGCTTCTCGGCGAGTTGGCCCGCGAGCTGGCGGGTGGAGATGGTTTCGACTTTTGTTCCAGGTGTGGCCATTTGCGGTCCCTCTTAGCGAATCAACAGTGAGCTTGATTTTACGGCATTTCCTGCGCACGCAATGGGCTCAAATGCAAAAAAGCCCCGAAAAATCGGAGCTTTTTGACGCTTTCTGGGGATGACTGCGGAAAAGCCCCATTTTTGGGGCTTTTCAGGACCGTCTTAGGCCGCCGTATCTTCCGGCCCGGCATTTTCCGCGCGCTCGGAGATGCGTGCCGATTTGCCGGTGCGGCCGCGCAGATAATAGAGTTTGGCGCGGCGGACCTTGCCCTTGCGAATCACGGAAACCGAATCCACCAGCGGCGAATAGACCGGGAAGACGCGCTCCACCCCCTCGCCATAGGAGATTTTGCGCACCGTGAAGCTCTCATTGATCCCCTGACCCTGGCGGGCGATGCAGACGCCTTCGAAGGCCTGGAGCCGCTCGCGGGTTTTGTTCTGCTTGGTCTTCTCGTCATAGGTGACATCGACCACCTTGACGTTGACTTTCAACGTGTCGCCGGGACGGAAATCGGGATGCGCCTTGGCCCGCACAGCCTTCATTTGCTCGGCTTCGAGCGTCTGCAAGAGGTTCATGTTTCGTCTCCACACGGGCGAAAGAGGCGGGCGTATAGCCTAGCCTTTTCTCTTTTCATAGAGGGACCAGAGATCGGGTCTGACCAGCCCGGTCAAGCGTTCCGCCTGGGCCTGCCGCCATTTTGAAATTTCCGAATGATTTCCAGATGTTAGAACATCCGGAATCGCGCGGTCCTCGAACTGTTGCGGGCGGGTGAAATGCGGATATTCCAAGAGCCCCCTGGCGAAGCTTTCCTCCTCGGCCGAAGCGGCGTCGCCCAGCACGCCGGGCAGAAGCCGCACACAGGCTTCGATCAGGGCAAAAGCCGCGATTTCGCCTCCTGCCAGGACAAAATCGCCCAGGCTGATCTCTTCCATGGCCCGCGCCTCGATCGCCCGCTGGTCCAGGCCTTCAAAACGGGCACAGAAAAGGACCGCCCCGGGCCCTTGGGCCAGGGCGCGGACGCGCGCCTGGGTCAGGGGCTTGCCCCTGGGCGAGAGATAGATCAGCGGCCGGTCCTTCCTGTCCACGGCGTCAACCGCCGCCGCCGCCACATCGGCCCGCATCACCATGCCGGGTCCGCCGCCGGCCGGTGTGTCGTCCACCGTTCGATGCCTGCCCAGGCCATGGTCGCGGATGTCTTTGACTTCCAGGGACCAGAGATTTTTCTCCCGCGCCTTGCCGATCAGCGAAACATCCAGCGGCCCGGGGAACATTTCCGGAAAAAGGGTCAGGACGGTCGCCAGCCAGTCACTCGACATGATCGCCGCCCTCGTCCTCTTCAGGTACAGACACCACAATCCGCCCGCCGGGAATATCGATCACCGGCACGGTCTCGCGGGTGAAGGCGAGCAGCACATTGTCGCCGTCGGCGCGCGCGATCTCGACCACGTCCCCGGCGCCGAAATTATGGATGGCCGCAAGTTTGCCGATAATGCGGCCTTCCTGGTCTTGCGCTTCCAGCCCCACCAGATCGGCATGATAGAATTCCTCTTCGCCTTCTTTGGGCAGCGCCTCGCGGGCGACATAGAGGCTGGTGCCTTTCAAGGCTTCGGCTGCCTCGCGGCTTTCGACGCCTTCAAACGACATCACCGCCTCGCCCTTTTTGCCGGGACGCAGGGCGGTGATGGTGAAGCGGCGCCCCTTGCCGTCATGCAGCGGGGAATAACGCAACAGGGCGTCGGGCGTGGCGGTGAAGAGTCTGGCCTTCACCGCTCCCTTCAGGCCTTGCGGCGCGATCACCGCGGCCAGAAGAACATCCGCGCCCAATTTAAGAGGCAGGCGCCTCGGCCGCCTTGGCAGCCGCGGCCGCGCGCTCCTGCGCCTTCTTCTTGGGCTGGGATTTTTGCGGATTGTTATGGATGCGCGCTTTCACCAGACCGGCCTTGGCCAGCATCTTGTGGACGCGGTCGGACGCCACCGCGCCCTTGGCGATCCAGGCCTTGGCCTTGTCGAGATCGAGCTTCAGCCGGTCCGGATGATCCGACGGCAGAAGCGGATTATGAAAGCCGATCTTCTCGATGAAGCGGCCATCGCGGGGCGAGCGCGAATCCGAAATCACCACGCTGTAATGCGGGCGTTTCTTGGTGCCGCCGCGCGCCAGACGAATACGAAGAGCCATTGGTTTTCCTTCTATGGTTGGTTGAAACTAACGCCGCCCGGGAAAAAATCCGGGCGGAAATGAACCGGGCATGCCGCCGGGGAATTGCGGCATGCGCCCGCCCTTCCCCACTTTTTTCATCATGTCCGCCATTTGGCGGTGCATTTTGAGGAGCTTGTTGACTTCACTGACTTCGACGCCGGCGCCAGCGGCGATGCGCTTCCGGCGCGAGCCGTTGATCACGTCGGGATCGGCACGTTCCTGTTTGGTCATGGAGCAGATGATGGCCTCCTGGCGGGTGAGGATGCGGTCATCCATGCCGAGCGCATCCAGTTGCTCCTTCACCTTGCCGACGCCGGGCAGCATGCCCAGCACGCCTTTCATGCCGCCCAGCTTTTTCATCTGGTTCAATTGGGTCTTGAGATCGTTCATGTCGAACGATCCCTTCTTCATCTTGGCGGCGATCTTCTCGGCTTCTTCTTTGTCGAGGGTCTCGGCCGCCTTCTCGACCAGCGAGACCACATCCCCCATATCGAGGATACGGGCGGCGACACGGGCGGGATGGAAAACCTCAAGCGCGTCGAGCTTTTCGCCCGCGCCCAAAAACTTGATCGGCGCGCCGGTGACCGCGCGCATGGAAAGGGCGGCGCCGCCGCGGGCATCGCCATCCACCCGGGTCAGGATGATGCCGGAAAGCTTGAGCCGGTCGTTGAAGTTTTTCGCGATATTGACCGCGTCCTGGCCGGTCAGGCTGTCGGCCACCAGGAGCGTCTCATGCGGATTGGTGGCGGCCTTGATGGCGGCCACTTCGCTCATCAATTGTTCGTCAATGGACTGGCGGCCGGCAGTGTCGAGGATGACCACGTCATAGCCACCGACTTTCGCGCTCGCCATGGCGCGTTTGGCGATTGCCAAGGGATCCTGCCCCGCCACCACCGGCAAGGTGGCCACACCGGCCTGCTCGCCCAGAACCTTCAATTGCTCCATGGCGGCGGGACGGTTCACGTCCAGCGACGCCATCAGCACTTTCTTTTTCTCTTTGCCCTGCAGCAGCAACCCGAGCTTGGCGGTGGTGGTCGTCTTGCCCGAACCCTGCAGGCCCACCATCAAAATCGGCGCTGGCGGCGAGCCGATGGAAAGGGCGGCATTCTCACTCCCCAGCGTTTCCACCAGCGCGTCATGGACGATCTTGACCACTTGCTGGCCGGGGGTGACCGAGCGGATCACCGCCTCACCCACCGCACGCGGACGCACCTTTTCGATGAAATCCTTGACCACCGGCAACGCCACATCGGCGTCGATCAGGGCGGTGCGCACTTCCCCCAGCGCGGCATCGACATCGGCCTCGCTGAGCGCGCCGCGCCCGCGAAGCTTGTCGAAAACACTTCCCAACCGGGACTGAAGGCTCTCAAACAATCCGTCTACTCCAAGTGATTACGCCCCAGGGGGCGCAACGCGCTGCCTGGGGGCGATCCCCCGCGCCAGGCGGGGGACCGGAAAGGCCTGTGGTCTTTCCGGAAAACGGGCGGGTTTTAGGCTTTCGGCGGCCAAAAAGTCAAATTGCGGGGCATTGACAGGGTGAAGAGCGCTTTGCCCCCCGGCAAATGCAACGGTCCAATGGACCATTGCAAGCGACGAACGCCCGGAGCGCAAGCGGAGGGCCGGCCCCATTGACAGGTTCTCGGCCTGCCCCAACCCTTCCCCAAAACAGGGAGGATTTCATGCCCCATCATTTAAGCCGCCGCGGCCTGCTCGCGGGCGGCGCGGCCCTCTTGCCCGGTATGATGCCTTCTTGGGCCCTGGCGCAGAACAATCCTTCGCCCAATGCGCAATTGGGCAAGCCACGGACGGTGATTTCCGATCCGCCACGCGTATGGGGACCGGATGCGCCGCCGCAGATGTTTCCCGATCCCGACATCATTGTGGTGGACCCCAGCTTCAACCGCCTCAGGCTGGGCCAGTCCAACATCCACCGCCTCGCCACCGGCTATCAGTGGGCGGAAGGCCCGGCCTGGTCCAACCAGGGCCAGTATGTGCTGTTCAGCGATGTGAAGGGCGATGTGCAATACCGCTATATCTGGGAAACCGGCGAGGTCACGCCCTTCCGCCGCCCCTCCTACAATTCCAACGGCAACGCCTTCGATTTTGAGGGCCGCCAGGTTTCCTGCCAGCATTATCTGCGCCGCCTGGTGCGCTGGGAGCATGACGGCAGCTTGACCGTCATCGCCGATCACTATCAGGGCAAGCACATCAACTCGCCCGACGATGTCGCCTGCCACAAGGACGGCTCGATCTGGTTCACCGATCCCCAGTTCGGCGGTTCGCTCAGTGAAGGCCATCCGGACGCGCCGGGCACCGGCAACAACAGCGAGCGGCTAGGCAATCCCTATTCCGGCGAAGGCGGGTTGGGCCTGCCCAAGCCCGGCCAGGAAGACAGCATGGGCAACATGACCATGGAGCTGCCCGCCAATACCTATCGCTGGGACCCCAGCGGCCGGCTCGATCTCGTCTTCACGCCCGACACGCTGGGGGGCCCCAACGGCATCTGTTTCTCGCCCGACTACAAAATCGTTTACACCATGGGGAAGGGCAATATTTACGCCTCCGACATCAATGGCGCGAAGGTCTCAGGTACGCGCGTGGTCACCGATTGCATGGTGGACGGCATACGCTGCGGCGCCGACGGCATGCGCACCGATGTGGCGGGCAATCTGTGGATCGGTTCAACCTCGATCCTGGGCTATTCCGGGGTGACGGTGTGGAGTCCGCAAGGAAAGCTTCTGGGGCGCATCCGGCTGCCGGAAACCTGCGCCAATCTCTGTTTCGCCGGGCCGAAGCGCGATTATCTTTTCATGACCGCGTCCCAGTCCATTTATATGGTGCGGGTGAATATCCAGGGCGCGAGTCCCGGCTAAGACTTCAGCCCCAGTTTCTGCGCCAGATAGACGAAGGAGAGCGCCCACATCTCGGCCGCCTGTTTGTGGTCGGCGGCGGCAGCATGGCCGCCATCGGTGTTCTCGTAGAACAGAACGTCATGGCCTTGCGCTTCCATCTTGGCCGCCATCTTGCGGGCATGCGCCGGTGTCACCCGGTCGTCGCTGGTGGCGGT
>CAZEFQ010000055.1:0-3670 GCA_964511505.1 uncultured Rhizobium sp. | reverse complement strand
GGCAAACAGTTCGAGCTCGAGGCCGATGGCCTGCTCGCAGTCGCCATCCAGCACGAGACCGATCACCTCAACGGCGTGCTGATGATCGACAAGCTGAGCGCGCTCAAGAAGCGCATGATGGGCCGCAAGCTCGCCAAAGCGAAGCACGCCGAAGCGCAGGAATAGCGGTTCCTCAGCCGCCCGTCTGCGCGGACTGAGACTGGACTGTTCCTCGTCTCTCGCGCCCGGCGCGCGCGAAGGACGTAGGCCGGATCCCGAACAACCCCAACAGCCCGCCTGCACGGAAATAGAACAAGGCCACAGACTCGCACGGCTGATCACGGATTAGTCGAGCAGCCGCACGCCACACGAGTCTGACCGAACAGCAGCTGTGTCTTCGGTCAAGGATTTGCGTCGGCCCATGGTCGGTTGTCCCGAATCATTGCGTTGAGGATGGTCAAGAGCTTTCGCATGCAAGCCGTGAGAGCGACTTGACCGGCTTTTCCGGCGGCGAGCAGGCGACGATGAAAAGCTTTCAGCGTTCGGTTGTGAGTGACTGCGGCAACAGTTGCCATGTAGAGAGCGGTGCGGACGGTGGCACGACCGCCGCGGATATGGCGCGGCATGCTCTTGGAGCCGCTGTCGGCGTTGTAAGGCGCGAGCCCCGCAAGCGCCGCGATCTGCTTGCGGTCGAGCGTTCCAAGTTCGGGCAGATGAGCCAGAAGATTGGCCGAAGTCTTCGGTCCAACGCCAGGCACTGACTGAAGCAACTCGTCCTTCTGCTTCCACGCAGGCGAGTTTTGGATGAGCTGCGTGATTTGCTCGTCGAAGCCAGCGATCTCTTTTTCGAGCCACACGATGTGCTCTTCGACGCTGCGCTTGGCGCGACTATCAGGTCCGAGTCGAAGGACGGCGGGGCCGGCGCGACGGTTCTTTTCGGCGACGAGCTGATCGACAAGCTGTCGTCGTCGAGTCACCAGATAGTCGAGCTCGGCAGCATCTTCGCTTGGCAACGGAGTGATACGAGGCTTCAAAACAGCCGCAAAATGCGCCACGCACTCGGCGTCCACTTGGTCCGTCTTCGCGAGTCGATTCGAAGCTTTTGCAAAATCGCGGGTGCTGCGCGGATTGACGACAGCCACCGGCAAGCGATGCAGACTCAGCGCAACAAACGCGGCCTGCTCGTATTGTCCCGTTGCTTCCAGCACGATGCGTTCGAGCGCAAGTCCGGAAATCTTCGAGATCAGCTGCTCGATGCCCACCTGATCGTTGCTGACGCGAAACGCGAGCCCTGTTTCGTGCACGTGAGCGTCGAGATGGAGCTTCGATACGTCGATTCCTACATGCATTGGTTGCCTCCGAGCGATGGCATTGGGTGTGTTCGGCCTCCCTGACGCATCCTTTCTTGCCGTTCGATTCGAGCTCGCGCTCTGCCAGCCGTTCGGATTCTGCAGGTTTGGCCTACGCCGCGGCGCCTCTCGCTGTCCGTCGGTCTTCAAGACCCAGGCGCAGTCGGACTCCCGCGGCATAGTCTGTTTTTCCTTCAATCGAGCCCCGCCCTCAACCCCGCCGGCTCGAACCCCGCTAACAATACCGGGTCTCTTCACCCCCCGAGACATACAAGGCGCCAGTCGCATCCCAGCGCGCGAGTGACCAAACGCCACTCAACGCGCAGAGCAAAAAAAAAGGCCACCCGTCACCGGGTGGCCTTCAATCTCGAATCAGCTCGATCAGCCAGCAGCAGGCGCCGCAGGCGTCGGACCGACCACGAACTGATACTCGAACGTGCCATCACCCGGGTTTGCGTCGGGGGGATTGAGCACGAGGCCGTCGATCGATTTGACGACGCATTGCTGGAGCACGTCCGGCGCTTGCGTCTTGGCGACGTCCGCTTGCACGTTGCCGATCTTGCCGGTTTCGGCTTCGACGGTGAAGTGCACGGTCACGGTGCCTGCGAGGTCCGACTTGCCCTTGAGCGCGCCGTCGTAGCAGGTCTTGATGTCCGCGCTCTTGGTCTCGAGCAGGGCTTGCGTCGCATCCCGGTATTCATCGGGGCTGCGCGCGTGGAACGAGCAACCGGCGATGAACACGGTGGCGAGGAGCGAAAGCGTGGCGAAGGATTTCGTCATCTTTGGTTTCTCCGAATCCTAAGGGTTACTTCGAGGGCGCCGGAGCCGGCGCGGGTTTGGCGGGAGCAGCCTTCTTGTCGGCCTTTTCAGCCTTCTTCTCGGCTTTCTTCTCCGCCTTCTTTTCGGCCTTGGTTTCGTCCGTCGGAGCTGCGTCTTCCTTCTTCTCGGTCGACTGCTTCTCTTCGACGACTTTTTCCTTGCCCGTGGTCGAGTCGATTTCGACCTTCTTCTGCGTGACGTCTTGTTCGACGATGTTGAACTCGACGCGGCGGTTCTTCTCACGACCCTCTTCGGTGTCGTTGTCGGCGATCGGCTTGGTGGAACCGAAGCCCTTGGCCGTGAGGCGCTCTTTCGCGATCCCGTGATCGACGAGGTACTTCATGACCGCCTTGGCGCGATCATCCGAGAGCTTGAGGTTGGCTTTCTTGTCGCCTTCCGCGCTCGCGTGGCCTTCGATCGCGACCTTCTTCACCCAAGCCGCGTCCTTGATCACCTTGACGATGTCGTCGAGGAGCCCGAACGAAGCCTCGAGGATCGTCGCCTTGTTGACGGCGAATTGGATCTTCTCGTGGATCTCGATCTTGTTGTCGCGGATCTCCACGCGTGGCGGCGGAGCCGGCGGCGGGGGAGGGGGTGGTGGGGGCGGCGGCGGGGGAGGCGGCGGCGGCGGCGGGGTACCAGTGACCGACAGAGCCTGCTTGCCCTGGAAAGCCACCGTGCCTCCGCACGCGGAGATCACTACCGCTCCTGCGAGCAGCACCAAGTGTGCGATGTACTTCTTGCTCGTACCAAACTTCATCGATCGACTCCCCTGGCGGTCGCCAGTTGAAGTTGAAAGTTCTTAGTTGAACGGTCCTTTTCCCACCCTTCGGCGTAGCGCGTCAAGGTCGGCCGCTCGTCCTTCGGCGCGCGCGATTGTGCACGCGATCGCGCATCACGGACCGGCTTATTGGCCGAGGCATTCGCGCCGCGTTGTCGCTCAAAAGCCGTGCTTTCCGAGCAGCTTTTGAATCATCTGCCGGAGCCTGCGCGGCGGGCGGCGATGGCGCGCCGAGCCCCTGCACACCGAGGAGTGCTCGAGAAAATGCGCGACCAGCATGGGCGAGTCGTCCAAGCGATCGCGCAGGGGCGGCACGAACACTTGCGCGTCGCGACGCGGAAGTAGACGTCTTCGCGGAAGTTGGCGCGCTCGACCTCGGCGATCAAGTCGCGGTTGGTCGCTCGTGCGGCCTCGTCACCCCATCGACGAGCAAAAGCAAAACGCCCGCGCTTCGAAGAAGGCGGGCGTCTCGCGATCGCGGTCAGGTGACGGCGATCAGCTGTCGATGAAGCTCTTCAGCTGCTTCGAGCGGCTCGGGTGGCGCAGCTTGCGGAGCGCCTTGGCTTCGATCTGACGAATGCGCTCGCGCGTCACTTCGAAATCCTGCCCGACCTCTTCGAGCGTGTGATCGCTCTTCTCGCCGATGCCGAAGCGCATGCGCAGCACCTTCTCTTCGCGCGGCGTGAGCGTCTTCAAGACCCGGCGAGTTTGCTCGCTCAAGTTCATGTTGATCACGGCTTCC
>CAZEFQ010000054.1:0-9629 GCA_964511505.1 uncultured Rhizobium sp. | reverse complement strand
AGGGTGGTATTGCCGCTGCCGGAAGATGCCCGGATGCCGGTGCCATTGGTGCTGGTGATGGTGTCGGCGCCAAGCGTCGCGGTTGCATTGGTGGGCCCCATCGTGTCGGTTTCGACGTCCACGCCAAAGTCGTTGGTGCTGGTGAAGCTGTTCCCGGTGGTGGTGCCCGTGGTGTCGAGCGAGACACTGCCGCCTGCATTGAAACTGCCGACATTCAGGGCATCGGCCACGCCGCTGATGGAAGTCGCCGCGCCGCTGAAATTAACGTTGAAGGACTGGTCCGCGATATTGTCGATCAGCAACGCCGGATTATGCTCGGTCTGCACGATGGTCACGCCGGTCACGGTTGTGGTGGCCACGGCCGTGTTATCGATCACATAGCCGCTGCCCAGCGTGCCGGCAGTACCCGTATAAGTGATGGTGCCGCCCAGCACCGGATTGAGGGTCGCCGCTCCCGCCTGCGCGCCGGAAAACACAAGCGCGGCCCACAAGGCGCCGCCATTCATCAATCCCGCACGCAATCTCATCAGCAGCTCCCACCCAGTATCCGGCGAAATTGTTGGCCGTCCGGCGCCGGGCGCGCATCCTCCATTCGGAGGATGGGGCGAAGAAACTCTTCTCTTGGTTAAATGCGGAAGTCGTCCGCCGCCGTTGCGGCCAGCAACCGCTGGCCGAGCCCAGCCCATGGCATTCCGCCGATGTTGTCGCCGATTACTCCGCATACCCCATTTGAGGGATGCCGCGGAAGAGGATTTCGTCTTAGCCTGCAATTTCTGCGGGGAATCGTGCGCGCCCATCGGGACAAGAATCGCCAGAGTTTGGCGCTCCATGCCAAGCATGCGCTCACGCCGGCGGAAAGCCGGGTCGCGCTGGCACTGGCGCGCAGCGCCAAGCCCGCTGACATCGCGGCCGCACATGGGGTTACCGTCTCCACTGTGCGGAGCCAGTTGAAGGCCATCTTCCGCAAGACCGGCACATGTTCACAGGCGCAACTTGTGGCCTGGGTCTTTCGCCAATCGAGCTGAAGCCCCAAGTTAAAAAAACGCAATTTGCGGTCGTGCCGCCAAATCCATCAGCTTGTTGCACCGGGAGGGAGGGCACATTGGGTCTGGTCAACTCCCACGTGAGATCTGGGCCGGGGCATGCTTTCCGATTCCAATTCCGATCTGATCGGCCGCATCTATGAGGCCGCGGTGCTGCCGGAAGGCTGGCGCACCATCATCGGCGATCTTTCCGATCATCTTGGCGGCAAGGGCGGACTTCTCTTCACCAGCAGCCTGGACGATTTCCGCTGGATGGGCGTGGGCGAGACCGAAGGGAACATGACGGACTTTGTCGCCCAGGGCTGGCACCTGCGCAACGACCGGGTACCCCGGCTGATCGCCATGCGTTATCCCGGTTTCATCACCGATACCGATGTGATGACCGAGGCCGAGATTGCCGCCCATCCCATGTACACGCAGTTCTTGTCTCCGCGGGGCTTCAGCGTCTGCGCCGGCACCGCCATTCAAGGCGCGGCCGGCGATCTCCTGATCTTTTCCATCGAAGGGCTTTCCGATTACGGCTGGGCGAAAAAGATCATCCCGCAATTGGACGCGCTGCGTCCGCATCTGGCGCGCGCCGCCATGCTCACCTCCCAGATAAGGCTGGAGCGGGCCAAGGCCGCCACCGTGGCGTTGGAAATGATCGGCGCAGCCGCCGCCTTTGTCAGCGGCTCGGGCCGGCTGAGATCGGCCAACCGCCTGTTTCAAAGCCTGATCGGCAGCGAGATTCTGGAGCGGACGGAGCGCCTCAAAATCGCCGACGCGCTCGCCGACCTGCTTTTCGTCCAGGGCCTGGAGCGCGCCAAGGCGGGCGCGCCCACCGGGATTTCCATTGCCTTGAGAGGAACGCCGGAGCGTGCCGCCGCCGTGCTGCACATGTTGCCGGTGCTGGGCGAGGCGCGCGACGTGTTCTGGGATGGCGGATTTATTCTCGTCGTCAGCCGTCCGGGCAGCGGGCGCGCATTGAAATCGGAAATGCTGCAGTCGCTTTACGACCTCACCCCCGCCGAGGCCCGGCTGGCGCGGAATTTGGCGAACGGCCTCTCGCCGGACGACATCGCCGTCCAGACCGGCATCACCATCGCCACGGTGAGAAGCCAGTTGAAATCCCTTTTCACCAAGCTGGGCGTGAACCGCCAGGCCCAGCTTGTGTCCCTTCTCGCCGGCCTGGTGCTGCCCGGATAAGAAGGCCTCATGAATTTCGAAACGCTGGTGGACGATATCTACGAAGCCGCGATCTATCCCGAAAAATGGCCTTGCGTGCTGCACGAACTGAGCCAGGCCTCCGGCTGCGCCGGCGGCGTCATTCTTCTTCGCCGCAGCAACAACTGGATCGGCTGGCGCTTTTCCGAAGGTCTCCCAGGCGCGCGGGAATATCTGGAATCCGAAGCGCCCGTCCACAGCAGGACGACCGAGCGGCTGGTCAAATTCGACCGGGCGGGCTTTGTCACCGATACCGACATCATGACCGAGGCGGAATGGCGTGCCGATTCCTTGATGACGGCATGGGGCACGCCCAACCGATTGCATCACGCGGCGGCGACCGCGATCAAGACGCCAAGCTCGGATTTCGTCGTGGTGCATGTCCAGCGCGCCTCGGGCGTCCCTGCCTTCAATCCGGCCGAGGCCGGCATTCCCCGGATAGGCGGCTGATCTCAGCGTTTATCCGCCAGGGTCGTACGCGGCGGCGCGGCGGGCGCGGCAGTGTCGCTCCGCGCATGTTCCTGGATGAAGGCCTCGGCGCGGGTGAAATTGTCCGCCCCCGGTCCCATCTCGGTGTCGGCGCCGTCGAAGATGATCTCCCGCAATTCCTCGTACGGAACGGCGATGATATCCGGATTGTCGGTGCCAAGGTCGCAACGCCCGTCCAGCCCGATCCACACCAGATGCCGGCTGTCGGTATCGGCCAAAAAGCCGCCGCCGCCCGGATAGAAGAGCCGGTATCCCGTCTCCTCATACTGGAGCGCCACCGGCTCGCCGCTGCAGGCGCCTTTCCAGAGGCCGGGCTTGGCGCGGCGCTCGAAAAGCTCGATCCGCACTTCATCGCCATCGCCCGGCGGGTCGATGGTGATGGGAAGCGAATAAGGAAAACCGCAGCGGCTGCCGCCTTCAAAATCGGCATGCACCGAAGCGCCGTTGCGGGCCTTGAATTTGGTTTCCGGGGTGAGAGGCTTCAGTCCCGCCGGCAAAAGATGCAAGGCAAGCGTGCTGTCATTCGCCATCTGGCTTTCCCGCTCGGGGAAAAGGCGCGTGCCGCTCCTTGTGTCGAAATAATCCACCTTCGCCACGTCGTGATCCATGTAAAAGAACTGGAGCACCAGATGGCCGTCCTTCGCCTCGAAGACGTTGAGGATGCGCTCCTCCCCGCCATAGTCGGGGATCGAATAGCTGTGATAGGCGGACTTCAATTCCACGCCCGCCGCATGACGCGGCTTCAGCAGGAGACCGGCGCAAAGCGTGAGCCCCGCACAGCCCGCCGCGACCAGCTGGCGGCCGGTGAAGCAGCGGTTGAAGTAACGTCGGCGGTGAAACATCCTGCGCATGGCGAAGATGATGCGCCCGCCGCCTTACCGGAAAGCGACTTTCACCCCGTGCATTCGACAGGCAATTGGCTGGAAATTGGCGGACAATTGCCTTGCATTTTTTCAAGGTTCCGCCGTCCTGTGCCGAAGCGGATCAAAGCGGGCCGTGGCGCCCGGCCGTGTACAGGAGATCGTCGTCCGGCGAACCGTCATGGATCGCCAGGTAGCGTATCTTGCCGTCCGCTTCCGGCGGCGAAATGTAGAAAGTCTTTTCCTGGTGCTGGAATTTGACGTCATAGACGTCCGCCGCCGGCCAGCTTATCAGTCTCACCTTGTAAAGCTCGGCGCCTGAAATCGAACGCACATAGGTGGCCGAAACCAGCGGCCCCAGATTGAAGCGCAGATTCTGGTTGGGATAGACCCAGGGCCGCGATGCCGGGGCAGCGGCGGCGACGAAGACCTGGCGGCATTGCGCGTTTCCCCCATCCAGCAGGCACTTCAACGCCGAACCGGTATCGGATTCCGCCGCGGATGCGAGAGGACCGGCGATCGCGGCAGCGGCGCTTATTGCGAGAAGAGCGGACCAGGGCTTCATGACGAACTCCTTGCCAACGCCCGGCCATCCTACCCTGCCGGTGAAATCCTACAAGTGACGCGTGCAAACGTTCCCGCCGCACAAAGCCTTGCGCCGTATTCCGCGGCGCGTTCCATCGCGCCGGCGATTGCTTTCGTGGAAAGGCGCAATCTAGAATAACGCTTCGTGGGTCGCGGGGGCGGCTTCAAAAAGCAAACCGGGTATCAAGGGGGAAGTATGCGCCTCGGCGCTTGTCATCTTGCTGTCATCTTGGCAACGATTCTTCCCGCCGCCTGTGCTCCGGCGGTGCACATGGCGATTTCCCCCGGCGTGGAGCAACAAATCGCCTCCACCGATGTGATCCTTCCGATCCAGCAGCGCGAGATCTACGTCTTTGTTCCCAATTCAGACATTGCGATGGCAGGCATCATCGGCAGCCTGATCGCGGCCGGTGTCAATGACGTGCGCACCGGCAAGGCGGAAGACGCGGTCCGGCCGTTGCGCGACGCCCTGCTGGATTACAGTTTCGACGCCGCCATGCAGACCAGCCTCAAGGACTCGCTGGGCCGCCTCGCCTGGCTGCATGGCACGGATTACCGCGTGATGCAGGAAGCGGTGTATGGCGGCACCGAGAAGGCGCTGGCGGATTCGAAAAGCGCCAGCGTCCTGTTCGTGTCGGCGAATTACCGCCTGTCGAACGACGCCGACATGTTCGAGATCACCAGCCAGGTGTTCCTGTTTCCCAACAATGACGCCTTGAGGGCAACCCTCAAGAAGCCGGTCAAGAAGGAACCGACCGCCTGGGCCAATGCGCTCTATTATAATTTCTTTCTTTTCGAGGCGCCGGTGCAGGGCGCCACCGCCAACCGCGACCAGAACATTGCCGCCTTGTCCGCCAACAATGGCGCGCAAATGCGCATCCTGCTGGACATGGGCGCGAAACGCATGGCGGAGATGGTGGCTGCCGACCTTGAAGGCGGCGACCAGGCGGACGCGGAGGCCGCCACCGTCACGGTCAAGAACCCGCTCTTCAGCCAGATGGACGCCAAGGGCAAGCTGGTCAAGGAAGACAATGACGGCAGGCTGGTGCGCACCAATGACGGAAATTTGTTCTACGGCGCAAAAGCGGGAGCGCGGCCGTGAGGTTTGCATGTGCCGCCCCCGGACTGGCGCTCGCCGCCGGCATGGCGGCACTCGCGGCGCTGGCCGGTTGCGGCACCGCTAATCCCGGGGTCAATCTGTCGCCCGATTTCAAGGCGCGCTCACAGGCCTATGCCTGGAATCCGCCGGATGACGGCGCGGCCGGGAAGAGCTGCCGCATCCGCCTGACGGAGATCCGCGACCTGCGTGACGACAAGGAGGTGATGGGATCAACCGGCTTCGGCGTGGTGACCGCGCCCGACATGCCGGCCTGGCTCAATTCCGGGCTCCAAAGCCTCAAGCGCGACAAGCGCATCGTGATCGCCGATGGCCCGGATGCCGATCTCGATATCGGCCTTGATCTCATCCGCGCCTATATGATGCACATCACCACCGATCTCAGCACCAATCTGGTGGCGCGCGTGCATTTCACCCGGCATGGCGCCGCCACCGAGGACAAGCTGTTTCGCGGCGCCTACACGCGGGTCAATTGGGGGAACGGCAAGGGTGAGGTGCAAGCCGCGTTCGACGAGGCTTTTGAGGACCTCTTGAAGACGCTGGACAGCGACATCCGCGCCCGTTGCGCTCCGGTTGTCACCGGGACATGAAAAAAAGCCATCCGCATCACGCTGGCCTTTGTCCTCTCCGCCTTTGCCCCATGAAGCTCC
Organism: uncultured Rhizobium sp.; assembly: GCA_964511505.1. Classification (GTDB taxonomy): domain Bacteria; phylum Pseudomonadota; class Alphaproteobacteria; order Micropepsales; family Micropepsaceae; genus Rhizomicrobium. Next base: position 3,682 of record CAZEFQ010000054.1, on the reverse strand, counting down.
TTGGCCGCACAGGGGCCCCGCACCTCCCTGACCGGGTGAAAGACTAAGAACGGAAATAAAGGAGACGGAAATGGCCGGATACACGCGCAGGATGACTTTGATCGCGGCCACCGCATTGCCGCTGATGGGTTGCGCCACCGGGGCGGTGGACAAGGATTTCGCTTTTGATGCCGCCAGCAACAAAGCGGTGGTCGTGTTCGGCTGGGAAGGCCTGGACCATTGGCGCAACCGGAGCATCTATCTTTATTTCAACGGCGTGGATGCGGGCGGCATGTTGGACAAGCGCAGATTCTCCGCCTCCAACGGCAATGGCTGGAACAAGATGGAGAGCACGGAATATTTCGTGATGGAAGTCGATCCCGGCGCCTATGTGGTGAACCATACTTCTCTCGGCCTCGGCATGCGCACGGTCGATGTCGACTATTGCAAGGGCACCATCGAATTCGAGGCGAAGGCGGGCCAGGCCGTCTATATCGGGAATTTCGTCGCCCCCATCCTCAGCACGGAAGGCGTGCATATGGGCATGCCCCGCCTGGACGCGGCCAAGGCCCAGATGGCCGGCTTTCCCAACGTCAGAGGGACGCTGACGGAAGAGAAACCGCGCAACGTCCCCTTTCCCCGCTCCTCCGCATGCGACCGGTGATCTAGATCGGCTGGCGATAGCGGCGCAGCATCACCGCCGCGCCCAGGAACAGTCCCGCGGCGATCAGGCCCGCCCACAATCCCGGATCGGACAGGAAATGCAGCGGCGTCATATCGGGCAGCCTGTGGCCTTCCCAGGAGAATGCCCGGGCCACGCCGCCCGCGAGCCGGTCGTGAAACAGGTCTTCCAGATAACGGGTGCCGAAACCGATGCGTTCGACAATGATCAGGGCGTAGGCCGGTGCCAGCGCCCACAGGAAGGTCATGCGCCGGGCCCAGCCGCCCACCAGGATGAGCCAGGCATAGACCGGCGCATACCACAGCGCCATCGTCAGCACGCCATAGAACAGCCCCACGCTGATGTAACCGATCGGCACCTCGGCCCAGATTGCCCCCACCGTCTGGTAGGTAACGGGGGTGCCGTTCCAGACCAGATGGGCGTTGGCGGCGATATGCGGGAAGACGGCGACGGTGATGGAGAATATCGTCAGCTGCGCGAAGACCGCGGCGACGAAGGCAATCAGCGGCACCAGCACCAGCGGCACGGCGAATTTCGACAGCACGGTGATCAGGTCCGACACCGGCAGGGATTTCCAGAACAAGAGGCTGCGGTCGCGCCGCTCGTTCTGCAGCGCCGTGAGGCAATAGGCCAAGGCGACAAAGGCGCTGATGGCCAGGACCGGCGCGGCAATGATCGCATAAGGAAGCCAAAACTCGTTGAATTGCACGTTGGCGCCAAGCTCAAGCTGGTGCGGGTCCGTCATCAGCTTCACCACGGGAATCAGGACGGCGAAAATCAGCAACCCGGCGGCGGCCAATGGCGCGAGATAGATAGAACGGTTCTCCCACAGCTCGCGCCGCATGCACCAGGCCATCAGGCGCGGGAAGGAATAGCCGGTCTCAGTGCCGTTGATGCCGTTGCTTCCGGAACCCGCGATGACGGTGGACGTGCTCATGCTGCGGCTCCTGTTTTGACGGCATTGGGACTCATCATGGCGACAAAGATGTCGGCAATGGTGGGGGTGCGCACCTCGCCAAGCCCGGCCAGGCGTTCGCGCGCCACGCCGTCGAACAGCATGATGCTGCGCCCCAGCACATTGCGTTCGCCGATCGGCTTCAGCGCGCGCGCCTCCGCCGCCTCACGCGGGTTGACCGCCAATTCGGTGAAGCGGCCGGCCAGGTCGTCCATGCTGCAGGAAAGGATGATGCGCCCGCGGTCGATGAAGACCACATCGGTCAAGACATGCTCGATCTCCTCCACCTGATGGGTGGTCACCAGCACGGTGCGATCATGGTCGAAATAATCGTTGAGCAGGGTGTCGTAGAATTGCTTGCGGTAAAGAATGTCGAGCCCCAGGGTCGGCTCATCCAGCACCAGAAGCTTGGCGTCAATCGCCATCGCCACCGCCAGGTGCAACTGGGTCACCATGCCTTTCGACAATTGGCGTACCTTGCTGTCTTTCATGATATTGGTCTTGGCCAGGAACCCCTCCGCCTTGGCGCGGTCGAAGCGGGGGTGCACGCCCGCCACATAGTCCAATATCTGCGACACCTTCATCCAGCGCGGCAAGACCGCGACATCGGCGATGAAGCAGACATCCAGCATCAGGGCGTCGCGCTCGGTCCAGGGGTCGCGGCCCAAAACCTTCAGCCCGCCCTGGAACGGCAAGAGGCCGAGAATGGCATTCAGCGCCGTGCTCTTGCCCGCGCCATTGGGACCGATCAGCCCGACAATGCGGCCCTTCTTGACCGTAAGATCGATCCCGGCCAGGGCGACGGTGTCGCCATAGCTCTTGCGCAATCCGCTTGCTTCGATGCAGTTCATGTCAGCTTCGCCCGCTCTTGGATGGGTTCAACAATTCGCTTTCCGTCAGCCCCAGCCGCTGGATGGTCGCCCGGACCTCCGGCCATTGTTCCGCCAGGAACCGCTTGCGCTCGGCCTTGAGCAGCAGGCCGCGCGCGCCGCTGTTCACGAACATGCCGCGCCCGCGCCGCACTTCCACGATCTCCTCATCCGCCAATTGCTGATAGGCTTTGAGCACCGTCAGGTGATTGATGCGATATTCGACGGCGACGGTGCGCACCGAGGGCAGCGCGTCGCCTTCATTCAGGACCCCATCCAGGATCATCGCCACCACGCGGTCGCGCAGCTGGCGATAAATGGGCTGGGCGTCGCTCCACTCCTTATCCATGGGCATTCCCCAGGGCGGACGGCCGCAGGACTTTATCGAGCAATGTCATTGGCCTAGTGCGCCGCCTGATGTGTCACTGTGTTATATATAACTATAACACTATCACGGTGTCAAGCCCCTTCTCATCGCCGTCCCTCGCCATCATGTCTGGTGCGCTGACCGGATTGGCGGTCTATTCGGCGAGAGGGGCGGGAACGTCGGCCAGGAAAAGTGTGGTCGCTAGCAATAGCGTAGCGACGTTTTCCGCTGGCCGCGCGACCAAAAGAAATGGGAATCATGGCCGGGTCAAATCCCAATACCAGGGTGGAAGCCTTCAGCGACGGCGTCTTCGCCATCGCGCTGACCCTCCTCATCATCGACATCAAGATTCCACCGGGGATCGGGAACGACGCCGATCTCTGGCGCGCGCTTGCCGGCATCGCGCCCGCGCTGATGGCCTTCGCGCTGAGCTTCATCGTCATCTTCATCAGCTGGGTCAGTCACCATTCGACCATGATGCTGGTGAACAAGACCTCCGGACCCTTCATCTATGCCAACGGGCTTCTCTTGTTTTCCATCGTGGTGCTGCCTTTCCCGACTGCGCTGCTGGGCGAGCATGTCTTTACCAGCCATGCCGCGCCCGCGGTGATGCTTTACAATGCGGTGGTGGCGCTTCAAGGCATTGCTTGGATCTTCCTGACCGAGGCGGCGATCAAGGGCGGCCTGACCAGGAACGAAGTGTCGCGGGCGGCGATGGCGTCAAACCGGCGCAACGCCTATGCCGGCCTGGTGCTTTATTCCACGCTCGCGGTCGCGGCCACCTGGATTCCCACCATCGCCATCGCCATCACCATGGCGACCTGGTTGTT
>CAZEFQ010000053.1:0-8180 GCA_964511505.1 uncultured Rhizobium sp. | reverse complement strand
CAATCCCTTCATTGCCGCCTCACGCGGCTATATCGACGATGTGATCCGGCCCCATTCCACCCGCTGGCGGCTGGCGCGGGCGCTGCGCATGCTCAGGAACAAGCAGGTGGCTCAGATCTGGAAGAAGCACGACAATATTCCGTTGTAAGGCACCATGACCAAGGAGATTTTAAAAGGTCGAGCACTTGTTGCTGCCCTGCATCGGAAATTCGTGCCTCACGAAACCGGTCCGTCTCGGGTCCGCGCTGCGTTGGCAAAAAGACTAGGTTATAGTGGAATACAATTATGGAATTGGCAGAGCCGTAATGCTCGAGTCAGTGCCAACCAAATTGCCAATTTGGTGACCAAGGCGCAACATGTCGCCCAATCAAATCCTATCCAGCCGATTATCGAGTTTTTCGATTTTACCGCGACCGATGAGAGTGACAAGGAAAAGAACAAAGGGAGGAAGTACAAGAAGTTTCGGCTCTTCAACAGCGATAACACCTATGAGCTCGGCATCGAAAGAGTACTAAAAGGAGCTTGTGGCATTTACATTTTTTATGACAGTCGCGGCCGCGCGTTATATGTTGGAAAGGCTGCGCGGCAAAACCTCTGGAACGAAATTCATAACGCGCTCAATCGCAGCCGTGATGTCCAGAGAGTCAAGCGCGTCAAGCACCCAGTACGCCGAGTGAAATTTAGGTCATCCGACGAAAAGAAACGTCAAATTGTTCCGACCGCGTTGAAGCTCCATGAGTTGGCGGCTTTTGTCAGTGCATATAAGGTCGCCGATGCTGCAATTGGAGTTTTTGAAGCCGTTTTGGTCCGCAGTTTCGCTAATGACTTATTGAACGTCCGTATGGAGCAATTCTCTTTGCGACGAAAAGGCAAAAAGAAAAAACGGAGAGGGTTCTGATTGGGCTGTCTTAGTTTTCTGACAACGGCCTACCGTAGAGAGCGCCGGTCTAGTGGCGATGTGTTCGATGAGGTCAAGCTCTAGGTGAAACGCACAGCCCCATGTGAGTTCCGGGCCCAAGTAATGGAAGTCGATTGCTTAGCTTACTGCAAAAATGAAAGAATGGTTGCTTCGCCACTGGAGTTGCCATGTACAGACTGATCTGTCTTGCCGCGATAGTGTTTCCGGTTGCGGCCTTTGCCGCCTCCTATCCCAGCCATCCCGCCACCACGCCTGATATCAACGCCAAAGACATTTCCGCGCGCGATAAGGCGCTGGCTGACGATGCCTTTGAGGGCCGCGGGCCGGGCACCGCAGCCGGCGAAGCGGCGGCGCAATGGGTGGCGGACGAGATGAAACGGATCGGGCTGAAGCCTGGCAATCACGGCAGCTGGTTCCAAAATGTGCCCGCCGTCAGCATCACGCTCGATCCGGCCCAGTCGCATCTGACGTTCAATACCAAAGCGGGTGCGCTCACACCCAAATTTCCGGATGAGACGGTTTATTGGACGCCGCTTTACGACAAGAAAACCGTGGATGTCGCCAACCTGCCGCTGGTGTTTGTCGGCTATGGCGTGGTGGCGCCGGAATATCACTGGAACGACTATGCCGGGCTCGATGTCCATGGCAAGGCGGTGGTGATCCTGGTCAATGATCCGGGCAACGAGGACGCCCATCCCGATCCCAATTTTTTCAAGGGCCATGCCATGACCTATTACGGGCGCTGGACCTACAAATATGAAGAGGCGGCACGGCAGGGCGCGGCGGCGGCGATCATCGTGCACGAAACCGTTCCGGCGGCCTATGGCTGGCAGGTGCTGCGCAGCTCGGATTCGGGAAGCCTGCTCTGGCTTCAGAACAGGGACAAGAACAAGTCCATGGTCCCGGTCGAGGCCTGGATCACGCTGGACACCGCCAAGGATCTCTTCCAGCGCGCCGGACTCGACTATGAGGCTGAAAAACGCGCGGCCAACCTGCGCGGTTTCCATGGCGTGCCGATGGCGGGCGAAAGCCTGGGCGCGCATCTGGTATCGAAATTCTCCGAACTCACCACCCGCAATGTGATTGGCGTATTGCCCGGCACCCGTCGTCCCAATGACTATTTCCTGTACACGGCGCATTGGGACCACCTTGGGGTCAAGCCCGATGTGCCGGGAGCAGACAAAATCCATAACGGCGCGCTCGACAATGCCATGGGCGTGGCCAGCATCCTGGAGATCGCGGAAGCCTTCGCCCATGGCAAACCGCCGCAGCGTTCGGTTGCGTTCCTGTCCTGGACCTTGGAGGAGCAGGGGCTGCTGGGCTCGCAATATTTCGCCGCGCATCCTCTATGGCCGCTCGGTCATATTGTCGGCGGCGTCAATCTGGATGGCGGATTGCCGGAAGGCCATGCCCGCGACCTGGTGCTGATCGGCAATGGCGCGTCGGAGCTTGAAGATCATTTGACGCCCATCCTCAAGAGCCAGGGCCGGACGATTGCGCCCGACCCGGAACCGGAGAAAGGCAGCTTTTATCGCTCCGACCATATCAGCCTGGCGAAGGTGGGCGTGCCCATGCTCGATCCCAGTGGCGGCTATGACCTGGTCAAAGGCGGCAAGAAAGCCGGGCAGGCGGTACGTGACGATTACCGGCTTCATCTCTATCACCAGCCCAGTGACGAGTGGCGCGCCGATTGGGACCTGACCGGGGTCGTGGACGACATGAACGCGCTTTACCGGCTGGGTGACAAGCTGGCCGATGGGAATGATTGGCCGAACTGGCATCCCGGCAATGAATTCCGCGCTATCCGCGATAAGCAAAAGCCGGGCAGTTAGGCCTCAATCAGCGGGTCTCGATGACTGGTCTGGCCGCAAGGCGCGCCACCTTGCCCGCCGTGTATTCGATATGGGCGAGCCGCCGGGCGAGCAGCGCCATGGGCAGGCTTTGCTTCAATTCCGCGTGGCCTTCACGCGGCGGAGACGCTTCGTCGTCCCTTTGCATCCCATCGGGTGACAAAAGCGCCAGCACCTTGGCGCGCGATGCTTCGATCCGGTCGTCTGCCTCCGGCGGAAGCTCGGGGCCCCGCAACTTCACCAGGACCGGCATGGAGGCAAGGTCCGAGGCCAGCAGATAATTGGCGCCCAGAAGCTCGGTCAACGCCGCCAAGGCCCTGCGGTTGATATTGGGTTCGTCCGCCAGCCTGCGGATGGCGCCGGACAGCAGGGCGACCGCGTCCATCACCTTTTTCCGCGCCAGGCGGTAATTCTGCTGGGGAACGGAGAGACGTAAAGCCGCATTGGCGAAGCCGGCATCGGCAGTAAGGAGGCCGCGCACGATACGCGGAAGATTGTCGCGCTCCCAACTGGGCAGGAGGAAGCTGAAGGCCCAGCTCAGGCCCGCGCCGATCAGCGTGTCCACGATGCGCTCGAAGAATTGCGGATGCTCCAAGGGGGCGGAGAAATGCAGCAACAGCAGCGACGAAATCGAGGCGGCGGTAGCGGTGATGCGGTATCGCACCAGGCCATAGGCATGGCTCACGCCCACCGCCAGCACGATGGTGATGAGCAATGCCCAGGATGGGAAAACCAGGATCAGTGCCACGGCGATGGCGCAGCCCATCAGCGTACCGGTGACGCGGTCCCAGCGCCGCCGGCTGGTGATGCTATAATTGGCGCGCATAATCAGCGCGATGGTGAGCAACACCCAATTGGCATGGGCGAAGCGCGGAAAGACCAGCGTGATGGCCAGCCCCGCTGTCATGGCCAGCGCCAGCCTTATGGCATAGCGCATGGCCGGCGCCTCAAGGGAAAACTGCCGCCACAGCAGGTCCAGGCCCTGGGGCACGGCGGCACGAAAAGCATTGAGATCGAGCATGCCGGCCAACTCCGAAGGCGGTGTCCCGCTGTCCAGGGCCCGCGCCAGGGCGGCGACATAATTGTCGGCCAGCTTGAGCTTGCTGGCGGTGACGGCGAAGGCATGATCGGCCGCGCTGTCCTCGGGCGAAGCTTCGCGGACGGCGGCGAGCAGCGCCTCGCACTCTTCCGTATGCGGATGAGGCACGACGCGGGCATGACGTCGCCGCAACGCCAAGGTAAGATCGTCCACCTCGGCTGCGATGTGCAGGATCAGGGCATTGATGCGCCATTTGAGCTCGCGGCGGCCGGAACGGCGCAACAATTCGAAATCGGCATCGCTGGAGAGCATGGCCTCGAAGGCGTCCAGCAGGGCAATCAGGGTGTCGATGCGTTTCCATTGCAGCCGGTTGTCCCGCCGCGCGTAAAGCGCATCCCGCGCCGTCTGCAGCCTGTCCACCAGCACGGCATGGGATTCGATCAGGGCATGGAAGGCGGCGTTGCCTTCCATGTCGGGATTGTAGAGGGCCGCCTTTGCGCGCAGGTAACCGGCAAAGCCCAGCATCGCCTCGGCCAGAAGCAGGCGGCGTCCGCGGTCATCGAAAGCCCAGGCGAACGCTCCGGCATAAAGTGTGTAAAGCGTCACCCCGGTCGCGCTGTAAGCGAGATGAGAGGCCGCCTCCGCCGGACCCGCGAAGTGCTGGCCCATCGCGAAGACAAAGGCCAGCACCGCGGTCATGGAAAGGCTGAGTGCCCGCTTGCCATAGGCCGAGATCAGGCCGGTGAAGAGCCCGGCGAAGAATGTCGCCGCAACAAAGGCGGTCACATGGAAGGCCGCGAAGGAAGCCAGCGCCGTGAAAAGAATGACCAGGGCCATGGCGAAGCCAAGGATCCACGGCTTCTGACGGAGGGGGTCGGGCTGATCCGAGATGGAGGCCGCCACCGCCCCCATCGCTGCCGCAATGGCTCCCTGAAAGCCGAAACCCCAGCCAACCAAAAGCCCGGTAAACCCCACACCCAGGGCGACCGAAAGCCCGTTTTCGATATGGACGCGAAAGACCGCCAGGGCTAAAGCGTTGGGAATCAGCCTGGTGGGAACCTTCGCCATCGCCTTCGGTTACAGCGGTTTACGCGTGAGCCGCAACCCCTTAAGTTCACGCGCCGATCCCGGAATCTCCCATTTTGCCGACCATGTTTCGCAAGCTCTTGATCGCCAATCGGGGCGAAATCGCCGCCCGCATCATCAGGACCGCCCGCAGGATGGGAATAGCCACCGTGGCGGTTTATTCCGAGGCGGACCGCCACGCTCTCCATGTGCGGATGGCGGATGAAGCGGTGGAGATCGGCCCGGCCCCCGCAGCCCAATCCTATCTCGCCATCGACAAAATCGTCGCGGCGGCAATGGCCGCGGGCGCGGAGGCGGTCCATCCGGGCTATGGCTTTCTTTCCGAGCAGGAGGCTTTTGCTCTGGCCCTGGACAAGGCCGGCATCGCTTTTGTCGGGCCCAATCCCAAGGCCATCGCCGCCATGGGCGACAAGATCGAATCCAAGAAGCTGGCCAAGGCGGCCGGCGTGTCCACCGTGCCGGGCTATGCGGGTGAAATCGCTGACGAGGCTCATGCCCGGAAGATCGCCGCCGAGATCGGCTTTCCGGTGATGGTGAAAGCCTCGGCCGGCGGCGGCGGCAAGGGCCTGCGCGTGGTGACACGGGAAAGTGAGTTGGCGCGCGCCATCGCGTCTTCCCGAAACGAGGCGCAAGCCAGCTTCGGCGATGGCCGCCTGCTGGTGGAAAAATTCATCACCGAGCCGCGCCATATCGAGATCCAGGTGCTGGGTGACCGGCACGGCCATGTCATCCATCTCAACGAGCGTGAATGCTCCATCCAAAGGCGGCACCAGAAAGTGATCGAGGAGGCGCCGTCGCCCTTCCTGGACGAGAAGACTCGCGCCGCGATGGGGGCCCAGGCCGTCGCGCTTGCCAAGGCGGTCCGCTATGACAGCGCCGGCACGGTCGAGTTCATTGTCGACAAGGACAGGAATTTCTACTTTCTGGAAATGAACACGCGGCTGCAGGTCGAGCATCCGGTCACGGAAATGATCACCGGCCTCGACCTGGTCGAATGGATGATCCGCATCGCCGCAGGCGAGAAGCTGGCGCTGGCCCAGAAGGAGGTGAAGCGCGACGGCTGGGCGATGGAATCCCGCGTTTATGCCGAAGACCCTTATCGGGGTTTTCTGCCCTCGACCGGCAGGCTGTCGCGCTATCGTCCGCCGGAGGAGGGAAGCAAGGACGGCGTCACCATCCGCAACGATACCGGCGTGTCGGAGGGGGGCGAGATCTCCGTCTGGTACGATCCCATGATTGCCAAGCTCAGCACCCATGCGCCCTCGCGCCTTGAGGCGGCCGCGGCGATGGCCGCCGCCCTGGATCGGTTCGAGATTTCGGGCATTGCCCACAACCTGCCGTTCCTTGCCGCGGTGATGCATCATTCCCGTTTTCTGGAAGGCCGGCTGTCGACCGGCTTCATCGCCGAAGAATATCCCGACGGTTTTCATGGCGCGCCATTGGGGCAGGCCGATGCGCGCCTGTTCATCGCCGCCGCGGTATCGGCCAAGCTGCTGCGCACCCAGCGGGCGGGGCGCATCGTGGGCGCGCTCAATGGCGGGCATAAGCCTTCCGACAATTTCACCGTCACCCTGGATGGCGGAAATCATCTCGTCCATGACGCCTATCTGGAAGTGGGCAGCCTTCATCTGGTGATCGACGGCACCCGCGTGGAAGGCGTGGTGGACTGGTTTCCCGGCCGGACCTTGCTCAACCTCAAGATCAAGGGCGTGGAGCATATCTTCCAGATCGCGCGGGATGCCGGGGGCTATTGGCTTTCCCAGGGCGGACGCGAGCGGCTGGTGACGGTGCGCGCGCCTTATGCGGCGGAACTGGCGGCGCTGATGCCGCTGAAGCCGCCGCCGGATTCCTCCCGCATGCTGATCTGTCCCATGCCCGGCCTGGTGGTGTCGCTGCCGGTCAAGGAAGGCCAGCCGGTGAAAGCGGGAGAAACGCTCGCGATCATCGAGGCGATGAAGATGGAGAATATCCTGGTGGCGGAGCGGGACGCCGTCATCTCCCGGCTCAGGGTCAAGCAGGGCGACAGCCTGGCGCGGGACGAAATCATCATGGAATTCACATGAGCGGCGAAGAGATCACCTCCCTGATCGTCCAGGTGCATGGCTTTGTCCAGGGCGTGGGCTTCCGTGAGTTCCTGCGCATGTCGGCGGAAATCAACAAGTTGGATGGCTGGGTACGCAATCGCGCCGACGGCTCGGTGGAAGCCCTGGTATCCGGGCCCAACAGGGCGGTGGAGGCGTTTGTCGGCGCCGCCACGAAGGGCCCGCGCGGCGCCCGTGTCACCGCGGTGGATTTGCACAACAGCGAGCCGCCCGCGGAAAAAGGCTTCCGGCGCCGGGACACGCTGTGATGGAAAAACGCAAGCTGGGCCTTTCCGGCCTTCATGTGGCGCCGCTCTGCCTGGGCGGGAATGTCTTCGGCTGGACCGTGGACGAGAAGACCTCCTTCGCCTTGCTGGACGCCTTCGTTGATGCGGGTTTCGGCTTTATCGACACCGCCGATGTCTATTCCGCCTGGGTGCCGGGCCACCAAGGCGGGGAAAGCGAGAGGGTGATCGGCAACTGGCTTGCCGCGCGGGGAGGGCGGGAGAAGGTCACCATCGCCACCAAGGTAGGCATGTGGCCGAAAATGCCCGGCCTCAGCGCCGCCAATATCATCGCCGCCTGTGACGGCTCGCTGAAGCGGCTCAAGACGGATTACATCGACCTTTACCAGATCCACCGTGACGAGACGGAAACACCGCAGGATGAGACCCTGGAAGCCCTGGGCACGCTGGTGAAGGCGGGCAAGGTGCGTGCCGTCGGCGCCTCGAATATAGAAGCCGAGCGGCTGAAATCGGCGGAGAAGATCGCCGAAGAGGGCGGCTTTCCCCGCTATGACAGCCTGCAGCCGCTTTACAATCTGGTGGAGCGGGATTTCGAGCGCGCCTTGCAGCCGCTTTGCCTGGATTTGGAAATCGGCGTCATTCCGTATCTTGCCTTGGCCGCCGGTTTCCTCACCGGCAAATACCGCAGCATGGCCGACACCGAAGGAAAGGCCCGCGGGAGCCGGGTGCAGCATTACCTCACCGATGAGAATTTCGCGTTGCTCGGCCGGCTGGACAAAGTGGCGCAAGCCAAAGGCGCCGCCATGGCGGAAGTCGCCATTGCCTGGCTGCGTGACCGGCCCACCATTGTCGCGCCGATTGCCAGCGCCACCGGCCTCGATCAGCTTCGCTCGTTGATGCGGGGCGCGGCCCTTCAGCTCACATCCGAAGAGGTCGTCTTCCTCTCCTGAGAGAAGCTCA
>CAZEFQ010000052.1:0-5190 GCA_964511505.1 uncultured Rhizobium sp. | reverse complement strand
GCCCACATTGTCGGCGATGGTGGCGGGATTGCGCGGATCATCTTCCGGAATGCCCGCCTCGACCTTGCCCACCATGTCGCCGCCCACATCGGCGCCCTTGGTGAAGATGCCGCCGCCCAGACGGGCGAAGATGGAGATCAGCGACGCGCCGAAGCCCAGGCCCACCAGACTGTCGACGATGATGCGCGCCTGTTCCGGATCGTCCAGCGACAGGCCCATCGCGCCCGTCAGAATGGCGAAGTAGCCCGCCACGCCCAGAAGCCCCAGGCCCACCACCAGCATGCCGGTCACCGCGCCGGAGCGGAACGCCACCGACAAGCCGCCGGCCAGGCCCCCGCGTGAGGCTTCGGTGGTGCGCACATTGGCGCGCACCGAGACATACATGCCGGTATAGCCGGCCGCGCCCGAAAGCACGGCGCCGATCAGAAAGCCAAGTCCAACCTGCCAACCCAGGAACCAGCAGGCCAGCGCGAAGATCACCACGCCTGCCATGGCGATGGTGGTGTATTGCCGGTTCAAATAAGCGCGCGCGCCTTCCTGGATGGCGGCGGCGATCTCCTGCATGCGGGCATTGCCGGCGGACAGGCTCAAGACGGACCGGATGGTCCAGCCGCCATAGACCAGCGCCAGGACGCCGCAAAGGAGAATGATGGAGAGTGCGGAATTCATGCGTACCCCTTTTGAAAAGACGAATGGGTCGGTGCTGGAGGCCCGTACAGGATAATGAGGGCCGGCAGCGCCGATCCCCATGGCCGGGCGCCGCGTCGTTAACGGGCACACCGCTTCAAGGGCGCGGGAGAGGTAGCAAAAGCCCTTCCGGCAGGCAACCGCACATTTGAGACAATGGCAGCGCTTTCACCCAACTTAGTTACCGGATGTAAGGGTTCACTGCGGGTTTATTTTGGGGTTCCCGTGGCCCGGACAGGCGAATCATTCTCGGGCGGCGGGGTGTTAAGAGCGGGCGTCTCGACGGGATGAAGCGGCGCGATCTGGACCTGGGTGATGGCGATGGAAGCCACCTTGCCGGGCCCCATGATCTTGTTGGCATCGGCCAAAAGCCGCTGGGCCAAGCCGGGCTGATCCACGGTTTCGGGATCGTCTTTCTTGGCGACGCCGGGACCGTTCACGTCGCGGACAAAAGCATCCTGCACAAAGGCCAGCTTGTCGCGCACCGCCAGCGCATTGACGTCTGAAGTGGCGGTCAGGCGCATGGAAATATAGGCATAGCCGGACAATTTGCCGTCCGCATCCGTCATCGGCGCCATCAGGTAGGGCATTTCCACATTGGTGCCGGGCGCCCCCGCCCCTTTGTCCGGGCCGCTATCGGCTTTGGGCTTGCTCTCTTCGGCGGCGATTGCCGGAAGCGTGAAAGCGAGCAGGACCAGACTTGTCAGGAAAGGGCGCATGATCCCAAGGCTGACAAAGGATAGTTATGCAAAGGTTAAACTTGGGGCGCGCGCCTGGTCAGTTCTGTTCCAGGTTGAGAAAGTCCATGGCATCGCCAATGGGAATGAAGATATTCAATCCGGCGGGCTTGCCCTCATTGTCAAAGCCGCCCTCGGTGATGCCGAGCAACGATCCGCCTTCGTCCAGCAACGCGCCGCCGCTGGAGCCCGGCGAGATTGACACGTCACTCTGGATAAAATTGAAGCCGTCAATCGTCCGGCTGGCCGAAACCACCCCGCTGCTGACGGTGCCGGCGAATTTCGGGCCAGCCGGCGAACCGATGGCGTAGACGCGCTGCCCTGGCGTCACCGCTCCGCGCAGGATGGGTAACGGCAGCCTGCCCCGCGGATTGGTTTGGATCAGGGCGACGTCCCGCGGTTTGGAAACGCGAACCACCTGCCCCGGCATTTCTATCCCGTCGGACCAACGCACCCGGAGTTCTTTTTCCTCACCCACCACATGGGCGTTGGTGAGAATATAGCCGTCGTCGGACAGGAGAACACCGGAGCCGCTGCCGAGACTGGTCTCAATCGTCACCACACTGCCCACCGTATCAGCCACTGGACGCTTTACCGCCTTCAGGCTTCCCGGCAAGGCGATCTTGCTGTACTGCGACGTTGTTTTCAGAATGTCGCCGACCGTTGGCGGCTTGTTGTTCATGGCGGTGCGAAATTCCGGGCTGGCGAGCAGCTGATCAAGATTGTTGGAAAATCCGCTCACCACCAATCTTATCATGCCGTCCGGCACGGCCTTTTCCACATTGACCGAAGCGTTGGTGGTGACGCGCGCCACCACTTCATTCTTCAGCGGCGAATAAACCTGCCATTCGATCTGCATGGTGCCTGAGCCCCTGGCGTCGCCCTGATTGCCGGGGCCCAACAGTCCGCCGCGGCTGGCACAGGCGCGAATATTCGCGTTGGTGATAACGGCGCCCACCAGATAATCCGCCGCGCCGGTGTCGTCCCGATTGAACAGATCGTCCTGGGCGACCGGTTTGAAGCCCGCCTTTTCCACCTCTGTGTTGAAAACAGTGGTGTATGGCGGCAAGGGCTGCGGTTCGCGTCCGCCCGTGGCGCGGATCACCCCATCAGTGTTAAGACAAGCCAGCCCAAAACTGACGGTATAATATGCGGTACCCGCCGGCATCGCTATCAGCACGGTGCTGAGCTTGAGCGTAGGCCGCGAGGCGGGCGGAGCGTCCTCAGCCAGCGCAATGCCACACGCCAGGAAAAGGACAGAGGCGGCACAAGCCGCCAGATATTTGATCATGACCACCAGCCCCGAAGCGGATCATTTCAAAACCGGCCCGGCTGGGCAAGCCTGACGTTTTCAGAAATACCGTTAACGTCAGAAGTGGCGGTAACCGGCTTTGGGCACCGGTACGGCTTCGCCCCCATGCCGCAATATCACGCCCTGTCCGCCCTGGACCGAGCCAATACGGGTGACGATCGTGCCCGCGGCACTGGCTTTGGACTGGATTGACGGTTCCTCGGCCGGATCGGCCGTGAAGGCGATCTGATAGTCGTCGCCTGCGGTTGCCACGCGCCGGATGGCGTCTATCCCGTCGCCCCACAAGGCGCGCAACGCGGCGGAGCGGGGAATTTTTTCGGCGTCGATCTCAATGCGCACGCCGGATGCCTTGGCGATGTGGCCGAGATCGGCGAGCAGGCCATCGGAGACATCCACGGAAGCCGAAACGGTTCCGCGCAATGATTTTCCGAAATCAGCAGGCGGATCCGGCAGCCGGAATCGGTCCGTCAGATAATTCCGCGGCTCTTCACCCAGGCTGTGTTTCTCCCGCTTGAAGATGGCGAGGCCGCCGGCGCTGTCGCCGATGGTGCCGGTGACATAAACGCCGTCACCGGGCCTGGCGCCCGAACGCCCGATCATCCCGCCTTGCGTGACAAAACCAAAAGCCGTCACGGTGATGGAGAGAGGGCCTTGCGTCCGCGCGGTATCGCCGCCCAACAGCGACACACCATAGCGCTTCTGATCCGCCGCAAGGCCCGCGGCAAAAGCTGTGAGCCATTCGGCCGTCACGCCCGCCGGCAACGCCACGACCAGGAGATAGAATTCCGGAGCCGCGCCCTTGGCCGCCAGATCGGAGAGATTCACCCGCAAGGCTTTTTGTGCGATCGTGCCCGCCGGATCATGGGCGAAGAAATCCGTGTCTTCGGCGATCTGATCGGCGGTGACGATCAGATCGAAACCCGGCCGCGCGGCAATCGCAGCCGCGTCATCTTTCAAGCCGAAAGCACCCGAGGCGGTTGCCAGCGGTGCGAAGAAATCGGCGATGATCTCGAATTCGTCCATCGACGCCCCGGAGCATTTGCAGGGAAAGCGGTTTCCCGTCGCGACTATCTTATCAGAAATCCAACTCGTCATCCGGGATGGGCAGGCCGAATTCCCTGGCGCGCTTGCGTCTCGCCATCGCATCGAGCGCGGCGTTGACGAAGCCGGGCTCGTCGCCGGAGAAAAACGCCCGCGCCAGGCCGACATATTCGTCGATCACCACCTTGGCCGGCACATCGCGCCGCGCCACCAGCTCGAAGGCGCCGGCCCGCAGGATGGCGCGCAGGATGGAATCCATCCGCGCCAGGGTCCAGTTCTCGGAGAGGCATTGGGCGATCGCCCGGTCGATCTCCACCTGATGGCGGGGCACGCCGGAGACGATGGCGGAAAAGAAATCCGCATCGGGCGCGATATCGAATTCCCCGAAGCGGTGGGCGATGAACTCTTCGGTTACTTCTTCGCTACCCACGCCCGCCAGCTCCATCTGATAGAGGGCCTGAATCGCGGCCAGCCGGGCACTGTGCCTGGATTCGGCACTCACAGCGATCTCAGGCCCGCCTCCCCTGCGCGCGCGCAAGCGCGCCGGCGGGGGAGGTGCCCGTAGCAGACCCCTGGAGCTGCGAAGGGCGGAGGGGGAATGAATGTCATGTATTCTTTTCATCCCCTTCCAGCTCTCCGATCAAAGCCTCGAAATCGCGGGTTTCGCGGAAATTGCGGTAGACCGAGGCGAAACGCACATAGGCGACCTTGTCCAGGGACGCCAACGCCTGCATCACCAGTTCGCCGATCATGTTGGCGGGAATCTCGTTTTCGCCCATGGATTCCAGGCGCCGGACGATGCCGGTGATCATGCGGTCCACCCGCTCCCGCTCCACCGGCCGCTTGCGCAGCGCATGGTTGATCGAGCGCTCCAGCTTGTCGCGGTCGAACGCCTCGCGCCGGCCGTTCTTCTTCACCACGATCAGCTCGCGCAACTGCACCCGCTCGAAGGTGGTGAAGCGGCCGCCGCATTCCGGGCAGTGGCGGCGGCGGCGGATGGCGGAATTGTCCTCGGAAGGGCGGCTGTCCTTCACCTGGCTGTCGTCATGGCCGCAAAACGGGCATCGCATCGGGGAGCCTCAATAGATCGGGAAGCGGCGGCAGAGATCGCCCACCTTGGCGCGCACCCGCGCCTCGGCCTCCGCATCGCCTTCTTCATGGTTCTTGTTGGCGAGACCTTCCACCACCTCCACGATCAGCCGGCCGATCTCGCGGAATTCGGCGACCCCGAAACCGCGGGTGGTACCCGCGGGCGTGCCCAAACGGATGCCGGAGGTGACGAAGGGCTTTTCGGGATCGAAGGGAATGGCGTTCTTGTTGCAGGTGATGGAGGCGCGGTCCAGCGCCTTTTCGGTGAATTTGCCGTTGGCCTTTTTGGGGCGCAGATCCACCAGCATCAGGTGATTGTCGGTG
>CAZEFQ010000051.1:0-31595 GCA_964511505.1 uncultured Rhizobium sp. | reverse complement strand
CCGCCATTGGCGCGGCCCGCCGGCCCATCGCGGAGGCGCTGCGCGCGACATGAAATACCTTCCGCTCATTTTCGCCGGGCTGTGGCGCAAGCCGATGCGCACGGTCTTTACGTTTCTCTCCATCGTGGTCGCGTTCATCCTGTTCGGGATTTTGGGCGGGATGGATGACGGCTTTGCCCATGTCCAGGCCGCGGCGCGCATCGACCGCCTGTTTGTCGATCCGCGCTTCGCCGGCCGGCTGCCGATCGCCTATCAGAACCAGATCGCCGCCATTCCCGGCGTCACCGTGGTGGCGCCGCGCATGGGCCTGCCCGGCTATTATCGCACCCGGCAGGACAGCGGCGGCATCATCATGACCGACAGCCGCTTTTTCACCGCCCGGCCGGAATTGACCGCGACCAAGGCGCAGATGGAAGCGTTCGACCGCGACCCCACCGCGCTGATCGTCACGGTGTTCGCCGCCAACAAATATGGCTGGAAAGTGGGCGACACCGTGCCCTGGATTTCCAATGTCGTCACCAAGGACGGCAGCCAGACCTGGACCTTCCATATCCTGGCAATCATCGACAACACCGACTCTCCGGGCACTTCCAACTTCTGGCTCGGCAACTACACCTATCTCGACCAGCGCCGGCTGCGCGAGCAAGGCCTGGTGGACCGTTTCCTCCTGATCATCCGCGATCCCGCCCAATCCGTCGCGATCGGGCGGCAGATCGACAGGCTGTTCGCCAATTCGCCGCAGCCCACGCGCACGGAGTCGGAAAAGGTCCAGTTTGAAGCGGGATTGCGCTCGCTGGGCGACATCAACTTCTTCACCCGGATGATCGTGGCGTGCCTGCTGTTCATGCTGCTTTTCCTGACCGGCAACACCATGATGCAGTCGGTGCGGGAGCGCATTCCCGAATTCGCCGTGCTCAAGACGCTGGGCTTTTCCGACGAAGGCGTGCTGGCGCTGGTGGTGGGCGAGTCGGTGATACTTTGCCTGCTGGCAGGCGCGGCCGGGCTTGGCATCATCCAGCTTCTGGGGCGCTATTATTATCTTTTCTTTCCCGGCATGGCGGGCTTTTTCCTGATGACTTGGCCGGCCTTCTTCACCGGCCTGGGCTTTGCCCTTTTGACCGCTTTCCTCAGCGGTGCGATCCCGGCCTGGCGGGCGAAACGGCTGAATGTCGTGGACGCTTTGGCGGGGCGCTAGATGTTTACGCAGACTCTTACCGCGATCGGTCTTGCCTTCAGCACCCTTCCCACCCGCAAGGGCGCCTCGCTGGTGGTGGTGATCGGCATGGCCTGCGCCATCGGCGCGCTTCTATCCACCCGATCTCTCTCCGCCGGCATCGAGGATCGTGTTCACCGCGACGGGCGCGCCGACCGCGCCATTGTGATGAGCCGGGGCTCGACCTTCGAATTTGGCAGTGCGGTGCCGCGGGAGGCGTTCAACACCATCGCCGATGCGCCCGGCATTGCGCATACCGCCGACGGCAAGGCCGCCGCCACGGGCGATGTGATGGCCGCCATCCAGGTTGTCAAGAAAAGCGACGGATATGAAACTTTCCTGGTTGTGATGGGCGGCGGGCCCCAGGCGCCGGCGGTCAGGCCGGAAATCAGGCTGGCCAGCGGGCGGATGTTCGAGCCCGGCAAGCATGAAGTGATCGTGGGCAGGGCGGCTTCCCAGGAGTTTACCGGTCTTGAGGACGGCAAGCGGGTGGCGCTGCCCGACGGCGACTGGACGATTGTAGGGACGTACGATGCGGGCGGCAGCATCTGGGAGTCCTCGCTCTTCACCGATGCCGACACGCTCAACGCCAGCATGCGTTCGTCAACCTACAAAGGCGTGACCGTGATGCTGGAGTCGGCGGCTGCGCTCGACAAATTCAAGGCCGCGCTCACCGCCAACCCCACGCTGAGCGTCGATGTGGTGCGCGAGACCGACTATGTGGCGCAGGAATACCGTCAATTGAATGCGCTGCTGACCGGCATTGCCCTCGTCGTCGGCGGGACCATGGGCATGGGCGCGATGTTCGGTGCGCTCAACACCATGTATTCGGCGGTGAGCGCGCGGGCGCGCGAAATCGCCACCCTGCGCGCCATCGGGTTCGGCGCGGGCGCGGTGTTGATTTCGGTGCTGGTCGAGGCCGTGGGTCTGAGCCTGGCCGGCGCGCTGCTCGGTGCGGCCATTGCCTGGCTCGCCTTCAACGGCAACCTTCACGCCATAGGGGGAACGGTGATACATTTGACGGTGACGCCGGGGCTGATCATGAATGGCGTGCTGTTCGCCTGCTTCCTTGGTTTTATCGGCGGATTTTTTCCGGCCCTGCGCGCGGCGCGCCGGCCAATCGCGGAAGCATTGAGGGCAAGCTGATGGCCGATCGATCCGCGCATCTCGACCAGTTGAAGATCGATCGTTCCAGGCCAGCGCCATCGCCATGGCGCGGGATTCTGGTCGCGGTGCTGGCGGTTCTTCTCTTGGGCGCGGCGGGCGGCGGAGGCTGGTATTATTTTGAGGCCAATGCCGGCATTCCGATTCATGCCGCGACGGTGGAAGGGGGCGGCGGAGGCGGCGGCGCGGGACTTGATGCCTCCGGCTATGTGGTGGCGCGACGCCAGGCCACGCTCTCCGCCAAGATCCTGGGCAAGCTGGTGGAAGTGAATGTCGAGGAGGGCCAGCGCATCGAAAAAGGCGCGGTGGTGGCGCGGCTGGACGATTCCAATCTTTCCGCCGAACTGCGCCAGGCCCGCGCCCAGGAAGCCCAGGCCAAGGCGGCGTTCGACGATATCGGACCGATCTTCGCGCGCTATCAGCGGCTGCGCGACCAGGGCGCCATTTCCATCGACCAGTTCGAAACCCAGCGCGCGGCTTTTGACGCGGCCAAGCATGCCTATGCCGTCGCCCAGTCGGCCGTGGCGGTGGCGGAAAGCCTGGAGAACGACACCGTGATCCGCGCGCCCTATTCGGGCATCGTCACCGACCGGGCGGCGCAGGTGGGCGAAACCGTGGCGCCGTCCGCGGCCGGCGGCGGCCAGACCCGTACCGGCATCGCCACCATCGTGGACATGGACTCGCTGGAGGTCGAAGTGGATGTCAGCGAGAATTACATCGACCGCGTGACCGCGGGACAGAAGGCCACCATCCAGCTCACCGCCTATCCGGATTGGGATATTCCGGCCTCGGTGATCGCCATCATCCCCACCGCCGACCAGAGCAAGGGCACGGTGAAGGTGCGCGTCGCCATCAATGCCAAGGACGCGCGCATCCTGCCCCAGATGGGCGCGCGGGTTTCCTTCCTGACGCAGGGGCAACAGCCGGTCAGCCGCGCGCTTACGCTTCCGCCCGGCGCGGTGGCGGGTGACGGCGCGGCCGGGACCGTGTTCCTGATCCATGACGACAAGATCGAGGCACGGCAGGTGAAGGTGGGGCTTCGCACCAGCCAGGCCGTGACCATTCTTTCCGGGGTGCAGGCGGGCGACCGGGTGGCGCTGGGCGATCTTGCCAAGCTGCATGACGGCGACAAGGTGAGCGTGCAGGAGTAGCCTTAGCGCAACACGGCAAAGGTGCTGCGCAAGCCGTCAAAAGCGAATTGCACCGCCATCGCCGCCAGCAAAAGCCCGGAGATGCGCGCCACCACATCGGCGCCGGTCTTGCCCAGCCTGCCGATCAGTCTTTCCCCCGCCAGCATCGCCGCCAGCGTGAGCGCCAGGCAGAAGAGCAGAATGGCGACGAGGGCGGCGCGATCGAGCATGCCCTGGGCCTGACCCATCAGGAGCACGATGGCGGTCAGGCTGCCGGGCCCGGCGATCAGGGGAAAGGCCATCGGGAAAACCGCGATGTCGGTGCTGCCTTCCGCCTCGCGCTGCTCGCCTTCGCTGAGGGAGGAAAGGCCGGAACGCGAAAAGGTCAGCGATAGCGCCTGGAGGAACAGGAGGATGCCGCCCGCCACCTGGAAGGCGGGAAGCGACACCCGCATCAGATCCAGCACCAGATTGCCGGCGAATGCGAAGAGCAGCAGCATGCCGCCCGCGACCAGGACGGACCGCGCCGCCAGCTTGCGGCGCAAATCCTGCGAGAACCCGCCGGCCAGGCCGATGAAGAACGCCGCCGCGTCTATCGGCCCGATGGTGACCAGAAGCGTGACCAGGGCGGGGGCGAGATTCATGGCGCGGAAACCGTTGCTGCGCAGCGGTTATGAACCGGATTGGTCCTCGGGGAAACTGTTATGTGGCCCGTCAGTGCGTGTGCAGGCTGCGCACGTAATCGATCACTTCCGCCGGCAGGCCCTGGGTGAGTTCGCCGCCTTCCTCCAACACGTCGTCGTAAGGCCCGGCCGCCAGGCAGGCGGGGCAGACCGCCAGGTCGAGATATTCGGAAGGCGCGATGCGGATGAGCTTCTCCCCGCAATGCGGGCAATTGAGGGTCAACGTCCGGTGGAAAAACAAGCCCATGACATGCCTCCATTGGATTGTTGAAAATGGCATGGTGCTGAACTAACGGTGCGTGGCGTTGAAGGATGTGAGGCCGGCCGAGCCGGGGCACAGGTCTTTTTCGGAAAGGCGATTGAGCGGCGCCTCCACGGTGTTGAGATTGGCGTGCATGTCGTGTGCGCCGGGATCGAGATAGATCAGGCCGGTCACCATCTCGCCCGCCGCGGCGCGGGCCTGGAGATAGGCCATGGCGGCGATCTTGTCGTAAGGATTGTAGTCGTTGCGCAGCTTGGCGAGCTTGAGCACCGAGCCGTCATGCAATTCGACTTCTTCGGTGGTGCCCGGCGCGTATTCGACCTTGATCTCGGTGCGCGGCTCCATGATGTCGAGCCGGTTCACCGCTTCGTTGTGCAGGCGCACGAATTCATAGGCCTTGGTCGAGCCGGCATGGTTGTTGAAGGCGACACAGGGGCTCACCACATCGATGAAGGCGGGGCCCTTGTGGCTGATCGCCGCCATGATCAGGGGCACCAGCTGATCCTTGTCGCCGGAGAAGCTGCGGCCCACGAAAGTGGCGCCCACCATCATCGCCATGCTGACCAGGTCGAGCGGGGAATCCATGTTGCTGCCGCCATATTTGCTCTTGGAGCCCTTGTCGGCGGTGGCGGAGAACTGGCCCTTGGTGAGGCCGTAAACGCCGTTATTCTCGGTGATATAGACCATGTTCACGCCGCGGCGCACGCAATGCACGAATTGGCCGAGCCCGATGGAAGCGGAATCGCCGTCGCCGGAGATGCCGAGATAGATCAGGTCGCGGTTGGCGAGGTTGGCGCCGGTCAGGACCGAGGGCATGCGGCCATGCACGGAATTGAAGCCGTGGCTCTGGCCCAGGAGATAGTCGGGCGTCTTGGAGGAACAGCCGATGCCGGAGAGCTTGGCGACGCGGTGGGGCTCGAGATTGAGCTCGAAACAGGCCTGGATGATGGCGGAGGAAATCGAGTCATGGCCGCAGCCGGCGCAGAGGGTCGAGACCGAGCCTTCATAGTCGCGATGGGTGAAGCCCCGCTTGTTCACGGGGATGGCGGGATGGCGCAGCTTGGGCTTGGCGATAAAGGTCATTCCGCAGCCTCCTTGGAGCGCATGGTCAGCCGCTCGGCGATGGCGCCTGTGATGAAGCGGGCGGTGATGGGCGTGCCATCGTAATTGAGGACGGAAATGATGCGGGCGGGATCGATGCCGCATTCATTGACGATCAGGCTGCGCATCTGGGCGTCGCGATTCTGTTCGACCAGGAAGATCTGGTCATGGGCCAGGATGAAATCGCTCACCGCCTCGGCGAAGGGGAAGGCCCTGAGCCGCATCATGTCGAGATAGAGGCCTTGGGCCTCGAGGGCGGCGATGGCCTCTTTCATCGCCGGTGTGGAGGAGCCGAAATAGAGCACGCCATGGCGGGTCTTTTCCTTGGCCGGCCGCGCCACCGGCGCCGGCACCAGGCTCTTGGCGGTTTCCAGCTTGCGCAACAGGCGCTGCATATTGTCCTGATAGACCGGGCCTTCCTCGCTGTATTTGGCATAGCGGTCGCGGCTGGTGCCGCGGGTGAAGAAGGCGCCCTTGGTGGGATGGGTGCCGGGGAGAGTGCGCCAGGGAATGGCATCGCCGTCCACATCCAGATAGCGGCCGAAGACCTTGCCGGCTTCCAGCTCCTCCGCGCTCATCACCTTGCCGCGGTCATAGACCTTGCTGTCATCCCAGCTGAAAGGCTCGCACAGCCATTCATTCATGCCGATATCGAGGTCTTCCAGGATGAAGACCGGGGTCTGCAGCCGTTCGGCCAGATCGAAAGACTGGGCGGCGAATTCGAACAACTCGCGCGGGTCTTCCGGGAAGAGAAGCACATGCTTGGTGTCGCCATGGCTGGCATAGGCGCAGGAGATGATGTCGGCCTGCTGGGTGCGCGTCGGCATGCCGGTGGAAGGACCGCCGCGCTGGACGTCGATGATCACGGCGGGGATTTCCGCGAAATAGGCTAGCCCTAAGAATTCCTGCATCAGGGAAATGCCCGGCCCTGAGGTGGCGGTGAAGGCGCGCGCGCCGTTCCAGCCGGCGCCGATCACCGCGCCGATGGCGGAGATTTCGTCTTCCGCCTGGACGATGGCGTATTTGTTTTTCTTGGTTTCGGGATCCACCCGGTATTTCTTGCAATGCTTGGCGAAGGCTTCCGCCACCGAGGTGGAAGGCGTGATCGGATACCAGGCCGCTACCGTGGCGCCGCCATAGACGCAACCCAGGGCCGCCGCGTCGTTGCCGTTGACGAAGATGCGGTTCCCCACCGCGTCGGCGCGTTCGACTTTCAATCCGCACTGGCCGGAAAGCTGGTCGCGGGCATAATCATGGCCGAGATGAAGGGCCTTGTGGTTGGGCGCGATCAGGGCGTCCTTGCCCTTGTATTGCTCGCCGATCAGCTTCTCCAGCACTTCCGGCTCGACGCCGAAGAGCTGCGCCAGGGCGCCGATATAGATGATGTTCTTGAAGAGCTGGCGCTGGCGCGGGTCGCTGTACGTGCCGTTGCAGATCTCGGTCAGCGGCATGGGGATGACATTGATGTCATCGCGGAAGCGGGAACGCGGGATGGGGCGCGAGGAGTAGTAGAAGAGATAGCCGCCCGGATCGATGGAGGCGATGTCCTTGTCCCAGGTCTGGGGATTCATCGCCACCATCATGTCCACGCCGCCGCGCCGGCCCAGCCAGCCCTTGCCGGAGACGCGCATTTCATACCAGGTGGGCAGGCCCTGGATGTTGGAAGGAAAGATGTTGCGCGAGGCCACCGGCACGCCCATGCGCAGGATGGAGCGGGCGAACATCTCGTTGGCCGAGGCCGAGCCCGACCCGTTCACATTGGCGAACTTGATCACGAAATCGTTGACGGAGCTTATCGCCGGCATGCGTACTCCGTCTTGGGCGCCTCGAAGAGGAATTTTTGCATGTCCCAGGCGCCGGTCGGGCAGCGCTCGGCGCACAGCCCGCAATGCAGGCAGAGATCTTCGTCTTTGGCCATGATGCGGCCGGTCTTGAGAATCTCGGAGATGTAGAGGTCTTGCGTCTTGGGATGCAGCGACGGCGCGATCAGATGATGGCGCAGTTCCTCTTCCTCGTCATTCTGGGTGAAGGTGATGCAGTCCATCGGGCAGATATCGACACAGGCGTCGCATTCGATGCATTTGGGGGTGTCGAACACGGTCTGCACATCGCAGTTCAAGCAGCGTTCGGCTTCCAGGAACGCCTGCTTGATGTCAAAGCCCAGCTCCACCTCCATGCGCACATCGCGGAGCGTCTTTTCCAGCGGCGCATGCGGCACCTTGTAACGCCGGTCATTGGAGATATCGTTGTCATAGCTCCATTCATGGATGCCCATCTTCTGGCTCATCAGATTGACGGTGGGCGGTAGCCGGTTCTTCACGTCTTTGCCGTGGCAGATGAGGTCGATGGAGATGGCGGCGTCATGGCCATGCCCCACCGCCCAGATAATGTTCTTGGGCCCGAAGGCGGCATCGCCGCCGAAAAACACCTTGGGATGGCTGGATTGCATGGTGGTCGTATCGACCACCGGCATGTCCCATTTGTCGAACTGGAGGCCGATATCGCGCTCGATCCAGGGAAAGGCGTTTTCCTGGCCCACCGCCACCAGCACGTCGTCGCATTCCATCACGATGTCGGGTTCGCCGGAGGGCACCAGGTTGCGGCGGCCCTTGGCGTCATATTCGGCCTTCACCTTCTCGAATTTGACGCCGGTCAGCTGGCCGTCCCGGTGCACGAATTCCTTGGGCACCATGAAGTTATGGATGGGGATGCCTTCATGCATGGCATCCTCCTTTTCCCAAGGGGAGGCTTTCATTTCCTCGAAGCCGGAGCGCACCACCACATCCACCTTGTCACCGCCCAGCCGCCGCGAAGTGCGGCAGCAATCCATCGCCGTGTTGCCGCCCCCCAGCACGATCACCCGCTTGCCGATGCTGGTGGTATGGCCGAAGGAGACGGAGGAGAGCCAGTCTATGCCTATATGGATATGGGCGGCGGCCTCCTTGCGGCCCGGTATCTCGAGTTCGCGGCCGCGCGGCGCGCCGCAGCCGACGAAGATGGCGTCATAATCTTCGGCCAGAAGCTCTTTGAGTGAGTTGATCTTTTGGCCCAGCCGCAATTCGGGCTGAAGACCGATGATGTAATCGACTTCCTCGTTGAGCACGGTCTCAGGCAGGCGGAATTTGGGAATCTGGGTGCGCATCATCCCGCCCGCTTCGGGATCGCCGTCATAGAGGACGACGGTGTAGCCGAGCGGCAGAAGATCGCGGGCGACGGTGAGGGAAGCAGGACCGGCGCCGATCAGCGCCACCCGTTTGCCGTTCTTCGTCGGGGCAGGTTGCGGCAGGCGGGCGCGGATATCGTCCTTGTTGTCGGCGGCGACGCGTTTCAGCCGGCAGATGGCGACCGGCTGCGCCGCCTTGGTGACTTCTTCCACCCGGCCGCGGCGGCAGGCGGGCTCGCAGGGACGGTCGCAGGTGCGGCCCAGGATGCCGGGGAAGACATTGGAGTGCCAATTGACCATGTAAGCATCGGTGTAGCGCCCGGCCGCGATCATGCGGATATATTCCGGCACCGGGGTGTGGGCGGGGCAGGCCCATTGGCAGTCCACCACTTTGTGAAAATAGTCCGGGTTCTTGATGTCGGTAGGCGCCATGCCGGGCCTTGTGCCGGCATTTATGCCGGCCAATGCACCCGTCTGGGGGGACGATTTGCCCGGCCGCGCTTCAAGCACGGAAGACTCATGTACCGATGGACTGCTCATGCTGCTGACCGTCTCCCCAATGACCTGCCTCAATACGAGACCAACGCCGGATGGAATGTTTCAGCTGATGTCCGTTGGTCCTGTTCTTTCTTTTTCTCGTTTCTAGGCAGCGCGACCGGAAACAGCCCGGCAACCTTTCCTCTGGACGCCATCCTAATGGAGCGGGGAGACCGGCAAAAGAGGCGATAGCGGCAATGGGTTATGCTGCTTTGCGGAAAAACACGTTCACCGCATTACAGTATGGTGAATTCGGGGAGCGGCAAATGTTACTCGGACACCCTGCCAGGCACTCGCACGGCCTGCCGCCGCCGCAGGCTGGCGTGGAAGGGCCGGGGGGCGGTCCATTCCCGCCAAAGCGAGACCAGCGCGACCATCAAGGCCGGACCCAGGAACAAGCCAAGGATGCCAAAGGTGGCCAAGCCGCCGAAAATCCCCAGGAACACCCAAAGAAAGGGAAGCTGGGCATTGCCGCCGATCAGGACCGGCCTGATGAAATGATCGGCGATGAAGATGACAATGGCGCCGAATATCAACAGGCCGATGGCCAGTGGCGTGGCCCCTTTGGCGAGAAGCAGCAGACAGGCGACGCCAAGAGCGGCCGGCGCACCAAAAGGGATCATCGCCAGGATCGCGGTCACCGAGCCGAGAAGGCCGGGATGCGGCACGCCGGTCAGCACATAGGCCAGCCCCAATAGGGTGCCCACACCGATGCCGACCAGCACCACGCCGTCCGAGGTGCCGCGCACCGCGAACACCATCAGTTGCGAAAGCTCGAACCCTTTGCGGCCCAGCGTGCGCCGCACCAGCACCTGGACCCGGTGACCGAACATGGCGCCGTCCCGGAATAGGAAGAACAAAGTGAGGATGGTGACCACAAAGAAAGTAAGGCTGCGGGCAATGAAGAGGGCAGTGCGCTGGGTGACCCGTGCCAGGGTCGCGGTGTCCACATTGGCGAACCGCGAAGTGACGGCGCCCTGGTTCACCATATTGGTCCGCCACCAATCGGCAATCGCATCACCGACCAGCGGCAGCTTGTCGAGATAATCCGGCACCACGCTGCCGCCATGGTCGGCATCCCGCAGCCAGGCGGTGAGCCCGTTCAATTCCCGGCCCATCTCCACCACCCCCAACAGGATCGGTACAATAAAGAGAAGTGTGATGCCGGCGGTAAAAACCAGGGGCGCGATATCGCGCCGCAAAGGTTTTGGCAGCGCCAGGGAAAAGCGCTGGTAAAGCGGCCAGGTGGCAATCGCCAGCACCATCGCCCAGCCCAAAGGGGCAAAAAAGGGAGTGAGGACGTAAAAGCCGGTAAGGATGATCAGTCCGGCCAGCACGAAGCGGGCCGCATATTGCGGGGTCACATCGGGCAGGAAGCGCCTCATGCCAAACCCTTAAATCAGGACTGCGGGTGAAGCTAGCGCCCTTTTGCTTTGGGGAAAACGGGGCATTATTCCTGCACCAGAGGAGGTCCTCCGTGCTGCCTGAATCTCTGCCGATCGGCTTTTCCCTCGTCGCGGTGACGGCGGGCTCCGCGGTTTTGGCCCGCCGCTCGGCCGCGCCTCCCTCCATCTTCCTGGTGCTGGTGGGGGTCGCGCTGGGATTCATTCCCGGCGTCCCGCGCGTCACCTTGCGGCCCGATCTGGTCTTGAGCCTGCTTTTGCCGCCGCTGCTTTACTCTTCCGGCGTGGGGATGAGCTGGCGCGGCTTCAAGCAACAGCTGCGCCCGATCCTCTCCCTGGCGGTGGGCTGCGTGCTTTTCACCGCGCTTTCCACCGCCTTTGTGATGCATCATTTTCTGGGCGTATCCTGGGCGGTAGGCCTGGTGCTGGGGGCGGTGGTGTCGCCGCCGGACGCGGTTGCGCCCATGGCGATCGCCCGGCGCTTTGCGCTGCCCAACCGGATCCTCACCGTGCTGGAAGGCGAGGGTCTGGTGAATGACGCGACCGCCCTGATCCTGTTCAGCTTCTCGGTGAACGCGGTGATCGCGGGGAGCGGCTTCTCCCTGACCAATGCCGCCGGCGAATTCCTCTTGATTGTGGGAGGCGAGGTCGCCTGGGGTCTGTTCGCCGGCTGGGGTGCTCTTTCCCTGCGCCGCTGGGCAAAAGATCCGCAGGTCGAGATGGTGCTGGCCCTGCTTACGCCGTTTGCCGCCTTCTGGGTGCCGGAAGCGCTGGGCGGCTCGGGCGTGCTTGCCACCGTGACGGCGGGGCTGTTCGTGAGCTGGAACGGGCCGCGCTATATCTCACCCGCCACCCGCTTGCAGGGCTTCTTTGTCTGGGACCTGGTCACCTATCTGATCGAGGGCGTGATCTTCCTGCTGATGGGATTGCAGGCGCCTGTGATCATGGATCAGTTCGACGTGACGCAGTGGGGGAGGCTGGCGACGGCCGTGGTTGCGGTGTCGGCGGCGATCATCCTGGTGCGCTTTATCTGGGTCTTCGCGGCCACCTACCTGCCACGCTGGTTCCTGCCCGCGTTTGCGCGGCGCAGTCCCGCGCCGCCCTGGACCTATGTGTTTGTGATCGGCTTCACCGGAATACGCGGGGTGGTGAGCCTGGCGGCCGGGCTCTCCATTCCCGAGATGGCGGGGGCTTCGCCCTTTCCCGAACGCGGCATGCTGCTTCTGGTCACCTTCGCGGTGATCCTGGTGACCCTGGTGGGCCAGGGGCTGACTTTCGAGTGGGTGATCAAGAAACTCGGCCTGGTGGATGCCGGCAAGGCGGAGGCGGTGGAAGCCAAACGGCGCGAGGTGGCCGCCCGGGTGGCGGGCATCGATGCCGCCTTGTCGCAAATCGAAACGCTCGACGGCGCCGGTGCCTCGCCGGCCGCTGTGGAAGCGATCAAGCGGCGCCATGGCGACCGCCGCGCCTATTTTGCCGCCGCCTGCAAGGATCTGGAAAGCGGCGAGATTTCCACCGCCTATTCTGCGCTGCAACTTCGCTTCCTGGAGGCGGAGCGCGCCAACATCGCCAGGCTTTATGCCGAAGGCAAGCTGGACGACGAGGCGCGAAGGCGCATCGAGCGTGAGCTGGATCTGGACGATTCCCGCATCCGTCATGCCGCGGCGAGCGGCGCCGCCCGCCTTGTCTGAGGACAATCGCCCGCGCATACTCACGGCAGACTTGTCATCCGGGAGCGCGCGATGGATTCGCCTCTTTTCACCCTGTTTCATGTCGCCATCAGCCTGGGCGGAATCCTCAGCGGCCTGGCGGTGGCTTACGGCCTTGTCAAGGACCGGCCCTTTCCCGCCCTGACCGCCATTTTCCTCGCCTCCACGGTGGCGACCAGTGTCACGGGATTTTTCTTTCACCGCGAGCATCTTCTGCCGTCGCACATATTGGGCGTCCTCTCGCTCCTGATATTGGCCCCCGCCATTTACGGGCTCTATATCGCGAAGTTGCGCGGCGCCTGGCGGGGCATCTATGTGGCGGGCGCCCTGGTCGGGCTGTATTTCAACGTCTTCGTGCTGATCATCCAATCCTTCCAGAAAATCCCGCCGCTGCATGCGCTGGCCCCCACCCAGTCCACCGAACCTGCCTTTGCCGCGGCGCAGGGCGCGGCGCTGATCCTTTTTGTCGCGATGGGAATTGTTTCCTTCCGCCGGTTTCATCCGGCCATGGTCTGACATGAAACCCATGAGCAAATCCGGTCTCGGTGCGGCGTTCGCAATCCTCTTCTCCGGCAATGCCTGTCTTGCAGCGAATATTTTCGATGCGCCCAGCCCGTTGCCCTTTCATGCTCCGCAATTCGACAAGATCAAGGACAGCGATTATGCCCCCGCTTTCGCGCAGGGGATGAAGGAACAGCGGGCCGAAATCGACGCCATCGCCAATAACCAGGCGGCGCCGACCTTCGAAAACACGATTGTCGCGATGGAAAAGTCCGGCCGGATGCTGGACCGGGTGAGCGAGACCTTTTTCAATGTCCAGCAGGCCAATACCGACGCGGCGCTGGACAAGGTGCAAAGCGACGTGGCGCCGCAGCTCGCCGCCCATAACGACGCGATCTACTTGAACCCAAAACTGTTTGCCCGGGTGAAGGCGGTTTATGACTCGCGTGCTTCGCTGAAACTCGATCCCGAGAGCCTGCAGCTTCTCACCGTTTATTACCGGCAATTTCTCCATTCCGGCGCCAATCTTTCCGACAGGGACAAGGCGCGGCTGAAGGAGATCAACAAGCGCGATGCCAGCCTCGAAGCAGCCTTCCAGCAGAAGCTGGTCGCCGCCACCAAGGCGGGCGCCCTGGTGCTGGACGACAAGGCCGCGCTTGCCGGTTTGTCGGCGGACCAGGTTACGAACGCCGCGCACGAGGCAGAGACGCGGGGGTTAAAAGGCAAATTCGTCATTCCCCTGCAGAACACCACCCAGCAGCCGCTGCTTCTGTCGCTATCGGATCGCGCCGTGCGCGAGAGATTGTTCAATGCCCGTTGGACCGCGACCGAGAAGGGGGACAAGAACGACACCCGCGCGGGAATCGCCGAGATCGCCCAGCTTCGCGCCGAGAAGGCGAAGATGCTGGGCTACGCCGATTACGCTTCCTATGCGCTTTACGACCAGATGGCGGACACGCCCGCCAAGGTGAATGATTTTCTGGAAAAGCTGGTCGCGCCCGCCGGCGCAAAAGCCAAAGAGGAGGCGGGCCTGATCCAGGCGGCGATCGACAGGGCCGGCACGCATTTCGATCTCAAGCCCTGGGATTGGGAACGCTATGCCGAACAGGTGCGCAAGGAACGCTACGATCTGAACGAGGACGAGTTGCGCCCTTATTTCGAGATCAACAATGTCCTGCAGAACGGTGTCTTCTATGCCGCCAACAGGCTTTACGGTCTCTCCTTCAAGGAGCGGCATGATCTGCCGGTCTATCAGCCCGATGTGCGCGTCTTCGAGGTGATCGACAAGGACGGCAGTACGCTGGGATTGATGTATTTCGATTATTTCAAGCGCGACAACAAGGCGGGCGGCGCCTGGATGAGCAATTTCGTCCAGCAGTCCAAGCTGCTCGGAACCAAGCCGGTGATCTACAATGTCGCCAATCTCACCAAACCGGCGCCGGGCCAGCCGGCCCTGATCAGCTTCGACGACGTCACCACCATGTTCCATGAATTCGGTCATGCCTTGCATGGGTTTTTCGGAGACCAGAACTACCCCAGCCTGTCCGGCACCAATGTGGCGCGGGATTTCGTGGAATTCCCCTCGCAATTCAATGAGCATTGGGCGCTGGACCCGGAAGTGCTCAAGCATTATGCGCTGAACTATAAGACCCATCAGCCGATCCCGCAGGCCCTGGTGGACAAGCTCAAGAAATCCCAGACCTGGGGCCAGGGCTATGCGCTGGGAGAGTTGCTGGCGGCGTCGGAACTCGACATGCAATGGCATGAACTCAAGGCCGGCGCGCCGCGCCAGGATGTGGATGCGTTTGAGGCGCAAGCCTTGAAGGCGACCCACACCGATTATCCCGATGTGCCGACGCGCTACCGCTCCAGCTATTTCCTGCATATCTGGGCCAACGGCTATGCCGCCGCCTATTACGCCTATCAATGGACGGTGATGCTGGCGGATGATTCCTTCGACTGGTTCGAGAAGCATGGCGGGCTGACGCGTGAGAATGGGCAGCGCTTCCGCGACATGGTCCTGTCGCGCGGCCACACCATGGATTACGGCCAAATGTTCCGCGCCTTCTACGGCAAGGATCCCGATATCGGGCCGATGCTGGTGGATCGGGGACTGAAGACCAACTAGCGCTTTTTCTTTTTCTCGCGCCGGGCCTGGTGCAGCAGGGGTTCGGTATAGCCGTTGGGCTGTTCGATGCCCTTGAACACCAGATCCATGGCGGCCTTGAAGGCGATGCCGTCATAAGCGGGCGCCATGGGGGTGTAGTTGGGGTCGCGCGCGTTCTGCTGGTCCACCACCTTGGCCATCCGCTCGAAGGCGGCGCGGACTTCTGTTTCGGTGGTGACGCCATGCAACAACCAGTTGGCGACATGCTGGCTGGAGATGCGCAAGGTGGCGCGGTCTTCCATCAGCCCGACATTGTGGATGTCGGGCACCTTGGAACAGCCCACGCCCTGGTCGATCCAGCGCACCACATAGCCCAGGATGCCCTGCATGTTGTTGTCCAGCTCCTGGCGCACTTCGGCATCCGACCAGTTGGGGCGGTCGGCGACGGGGATGGCGAGGATGGCGCTGACCGGCGTCTTGGGGCGGGACTTGATCGCGTCCTGCCGCGCCGTCACATCCACCTTGTGATAGTGGAGCGCATGGAGCGTGGCAGCGGTGGGCGAGGGCACCCAGGCGGTGTTGGCGCCCGCTTCGGGGTGGCCGATCTTGGCCTTCATCATGTCGGCCATGCGGTCGGGCATCGCCCACATGCCCTTGCCGATCTGCGCCTTGCCCTGGAAGCCGCAAGCCAGGCCGATATCGACATTGCGGTCCTCATAGCCTTTGAGCCAGGCGGAGGATTTCATGTCGCCTTTGCGGATCATGGGACCGGCCCGCATGGAGGTGTGCATCTCATCGCCGGTGCGATCCAAGAATCCGGTGTTGATGAAGACGATGCGTCCCTGCACGGCACGGATGGTCTCCTTGAGGTTGACCGAAGTGCGGCGTTCCTCGTCCATCACGCCGATTTTTATGGTGTTGCGGGCGAGACCCAGCAGGTCTTCCACCCGGTCAAAGATTTCGCCGGCGAAGGCGGCCTCGGCGGGGCCGTGCATCTTGGGCTTGACGATATAGATGGAATTCTTCCGGCTGTTGATGCGCTTGCCGTTGCGCTTCAGGTCGTGCAGCGCGATCAGGCTGGTGATTACGGCATCGAGGATGCCTTCGGGAATTTCATGACCATCGGGAAGGATCACGGCATCCGAGGTCATCAGATGGCCAACATTGCGGATGAAAAGCAGGCTGCGGCCGGGGAGGGTGAAATTTTTCCCGTCCGGCGCGGTGAAGACGCGGTCGGGATTGAGCGCCCGTTCCATCATCGATCCGCCCTTCTCGAAAGTGGCGGTCAAGGTGCCCTTCATCAGCCCAAGCCAGTTGCGGTAAGCAGCGGTCTTGTCATCCGCATCCACCGCGGCGATGGAATCCTCGCAATCCTGGATGGTGGTGAGAGCGGCTTCCAGCACCACATCGCTGATTCCGGCCGGGTCCTTGCGTCCGATGGGCGAAGAGCGATCAAACTGAATCTCGACATGGATGCCGTGATGCTTGAAGAGCACCGAAGAAGGCGCTGACGCATCCCCGGTGTAGCCGGCCAGTTGATTTGGCGCGGCAAGTCCGGTTTCGGTCCCGTTGACCAGCGCGACGACCAGAGCGCCATTTTTCACCGCATAGGATTTGGCGTCCCTGTGTGATCCGCTTTTCAAGGGAACGGCGTCATCCAGGAAAGCGCGGGCGAAGGCGATGACGGCGGCCCCGCGCTTTTCGTTATAGCCGCGGCCCGGCGCCATATCGCCCGATTGGTCGATGGCGTCGGTGCCATAGAGCGCATCGTAAAGACTGCCCCAGCGCGCATTGGCGGCATTGAGCGCGAAGCGGGCGTTCGACAGCGGCACCACCAGTTGCGGACCGGCCAGCACCGACACTTCCGGGTCTATTTCGGGGGTGGTGATTGCGAAGTCGGCCCCTTCGGGCTCGAGATAGCCGATCTCCCGGAGAAAGCTTTCATAGGCGCCGCGGTCGAACGGCTTGCCCCGCCGCGCGACATGCCATTCGTCGATCTTCTGTTGCAGCTGGTCGCGGCGGGCCAGCAGCGCGCGGTTCTTGGGCGCGAGGTCCGTGACGAGCTTGGCAAAACCACCCCAGAAGCCGTCGGTTGCCAGACCGCTGCCCGGCAAAACCTCCTTTTCAAGAAAATCATGCAGAACGCGCGCAACCTTCAGCCCGTGCGTGGATACCGTCTCGGCCATGGAAATCTTCTTTGTTAAGGAGGGTTGAAAGACGTTCTCTAACGTAAAACGTCATGGTCAAACGGTCAAAATGAAAAGGCCGGGATCGCGTGATCCCGGCCTTTGGCATTTGGTCGAAGGTCCCGCGGTCGGGCTGATGTCAGCCGGGGGGCACGGTCAAGGTGAAGGGGTAAACATAGGCCTGGAGCATCGCGAGTATGCCGACCAGGCAGCCCAGGATCACCGAAGGCCAGAAGACAAAGCGCAGGATGCGGGATTCGCCGCCTTCCCAGCGCGTTGCTGCCACCGCCACCACGATGGAGGAGATGCAGATGATCTTGCCCATCACCCCGCCGGTGGAATTGGAGCCGGCCATCAGAACCTGCGAGATTCCGGTCTGGTGCGCGGTCACCATCTGCAACCCGCCAAACAAGGCGTTGGCCGCCGTGTCCGATCCGGTCGCCGCCACGCCCAGCCAGCCCAGCATGGTGCCGAAGAAGGGATAAAGCGTGCCGGTGTTGGCGAAAGCCAGGCCCAGGGTGCCGTCCGCCCCGCAGGCGCTGGTCACCGAGGCCAGCGACAGCATGGCCGTGATGGTGAGGATGGGATAACGCACCACATAGAGCGTCTTCATATAGTGCTTGAACAGCGAAACCGGTCCGAAACCCATCACGAAACCGGCGATGATCGCCGATACCAGGATGCCGGTGCCGGCATAGCTGAGGAAGGCGAAAGGCAGGAAGCCCACGCGCAGGGGTGTTGCCTTGGCGAAGGCCGGCGGCATCTGGATGATCATCTTGTCCACGCCGGGCCACGGAATCTGGGGCGCGAAGATCGGATTGACCAGGCCTTTCAGCGTGTCGGTGGCCCAGAAGGCGACCACGACGCAAAGGATCAGCCACGGTATCCAGGCATTGATCATCTGCTGGGTGGTGGGCGCGACTTTCAACGGCTCCGGCGGCTTCACATCGCTGTGGGAATCGTCGGGAATCTTGAGCCGCGGGTCCGTCAGGATGGTTTTGGGTTGCCAGACGCGCAGAAACAGCACCAGGCTGGCCAGGGCCGCGGCGCCCGCCACCACGTCCACGATATAGGGGTTGGAATAGTTGGAGATCAGATAAGCGGGAATGGTGAAGCCGAGAGACGCCACCAGCAGCGCCGGCCAGACTTCCATCATCTTCTTCCAGCCGCAGAACATGAAGACCATCACAAAGGGGATGACCAGCGAGAAGACGCAGGACTGCCGTCCGATGATCTGGCTGAGCGCCATGATCGGGACGCCGTCGGTATCGCCGCCGGTCGAAGCATGAAGCGCAATGATCGGCGCGCCCAAGGCGCCGAAGGCCACGGTGGCGGTGTCCGCCAGGAGCGAAAGCGACGAAGCCGCCAGGGGCGAGAAACCCAGCCCCATCAGCATAGCGGCGCTGACCGCCACGGGGGTGCCGAAGCCGGCCGCGCCCTCGAAGAAGGCGCCGAAGCAGAAGGCGATGATGATCAACTGCAGCCGCCGGTCGGAGGTGATGCGGCCCATCGAATATTGGAAGACGGCGAAATAGCCTTTATCGACTGTGAGGCGGTAGAGGAAAATCGTGTTGACCACGATCCAGCCGATCGGGAAGAAGCCGTAGAAAAAGCCGTAGACGGTGTCACTGGCGGTCATGGAGGCCGGCATGCCATAGGCGAAAATGGCGACCAGGATCATCGCGCCCAGGCCGAGCAAAGCGGCCCAATGGGATTTCACCTTGCCGGTGGCGATCAGACCCAAGAGCAGCACGATCGGAAAGGCTGCCACGATGGTGGATAGGACCACGCTATGCAGCGGATCGTATTGCTGGACGAAAGTTCCCATGAGAGACCCCCTTAACCCTTGATATTTGTAGGTTCCGTTTAGAGCAAAAAAAGGCGCGCGGGCCAAGGGTCATAAAAACGGGTGCAGTGCACCATTTTGCCCCGCTAACGCGGTTCACTTATTCCATGTGGAGGCGACATGCTCCGGGTCTTCCTGGGAGGCGCGTTCGGCGCGCAGGAAGTCGAAATAGCCGCAGCTGTGGCTGCCGGGATATTCGCGGCAAATGGTCGGGCGGGCGGCATAGATGGTGCAACGGCGCGCTTCGGTGTCGAAGAAGCGGCAGATGCGGCCGTAATGCACATCCTCCTTGCGCCGCATCGCATAGGGTTCGTCACCGTCAACCTTGGTGAATTTCCTGCGGGCTTCTTTGAAGCCGATGCCGAAATGATCGGCCAGGCGCTGCACGTCTTTCTTTTTCAGGGGGATTACGGGATAGGAGCAACAATAACCCGGACATTTTGCGCAATTGTAACCCACGAACCAAACCTCTGACGGTGTCAAAGCGGATCGCATAGCACAGGGCCGGCTTCGCCATCTTGCTTTTCGAAGGGTTCCCGCCGGATTTTCGCCATCAGCGTCAATTAGTCTGGCCTGGGTTTGGAAGTGGGCTTTTCGGCAATGGCCGGCAAACCGGTTTTCTTCGATGTCACGGGCCGCCGCGCGGCCCGTCTTTCGGCCTTGGGCTGGAGTGCGGCCATTGTCAGCACGGTGCTGGGCATCGGCTTTGTCGCCAGCCTGTTGATCGCCCCGCCCGCGCCGCAAGTCGACCTGCCGGGCCGTCCCGTCGCCGTCAATCCGCCGCAGCTGGTGGCGCGCGCGGTGGCGCCGGGTCTTTTGAAATCGGCGGCGCGGCTGGCGGCCGAAGCGCGGGTGCGGCGGCTGGAAATCCAGCGCCTGCGGCATTTCCGCAATGTGATGCCGGCGCGTGTGCCGGCCGGACTCCAGCCGAAGAAAGGCCGGGCGCTGGCCATCGGCTTTTACGTCAATTGGGGAGAATCGCGGGAGGCGAGTTTTTCCTCGCTCAAGCGCGCGCTGCCGGGACTCGATTGGGTGATACCAAGCTGGCTCGGCTTGAGCGGTCCTGATCTCGCCTTCACGCCCAACCTCGACCGGCCTTCGCTGACCTATATCCGCACGCGCAAGCCCGACGCGGCCATCCTGCCGATGCTGCAGAACGCCTCCGCGGGGCATTGGTATGGGGCCGAGCTGGGCCTCTTGCTGGCTGATCCGGAGCGGCGCGCGGCGTTGATCAGGAACGTGTCGGATTTCATTGCCGCCAACAAATTGCAGGGCGTGGTGGTCGATTTCGAGGATGTCCAGCCGCAGGACCACAAGAATCTGGAAACATTTCTCAACGAAATGTCGGATGCCTTCACCCCGCATGACTGGATCATCGTGCAGGCGGCGCCCTTTGACGATGACCATTGGCCTTACAAGGCCTATGCCGGCATCGTCGATTACACCATGCTGATGGCCTATGACCAGGCGGACGATTCCTCGCCGCCGGGTCCGATCGCCGGCGAGGACTGGTATGAGCGTGTGCTGGACAAGCGCATGCGCCAGCTTTCCGCCGATTCCACCATCATCGCGCTGGGCAATTACGGCTATGACTGGACGGCCGGCGAGGCGCGCGCCACCACACGCGAATTTTCCGAAGCCATGGTGGCGGCGCAAGACTCCGGGGCGTCCATCCAGTTCGACGGCGCCAGCAACAATCCGCATTTCTCCTATCGGGAGGGGGACGGCACCAGGCACCAGATCTGGTTCCTGGACGCGGTCACGGCTTACAACCAGATGCATGCCGCCGATGCCTACCAGCCGGCGGGATACGCCTTATGGCGGCTGGGAACCGAGGACCCTTCCGTGCTTCCGCTTCTCGGGCGCGCTTACAATGCGCCGCCGCCGGCAAGTCTTAAAACCATTCCCAGCAACGATGATGTCGATTTCGACGGAGAAGGCGAAATCCTCCGCGTCGAATCCGGACCGGTCACCGGGGTGCGGGATTACCGGCGCGATGCGGAGAGCGGCGACCTGCTGGACGAAACCTATCCCAGGCTGCCGGCCAATTATGTGATCCGCCGCATCGGTCAGGCGAAGCAAAAGCTGGCGCTGACCTTTGACGATGGCCCGGACCCGCAATGGACGCCCGCGATTCTCGACATCCTCAAGGCCAAGCATGTGCCGGCCACTTTTTTTGTGATCGGCGCCAATATGGAGGCGCATCCCGGCCTGGTGCAGCGCATCCTTGCGGAAGGCCATGAGGTCGGCAATCACACCTATACCCATCCCAACCTGGCGGACACGCCGCTGGCGGCGGTGCGGCTGGAACTCAATGCCACCCAGCGCCTGTTCGAAGCCTTGACCGGACGCTCGCTGCGGTTGTTGCGCCCGCCTTACCTGGGCGATGCCGAACCCAGCGACGCCGACGAGATCGTGCCGATCGAGGAGGCGCAGAAACTGGGTTACATCACCGTCGGCACCCATGTCGACACGCTCGACTGGCAGATGCTGCCGGTGGACCAGATGATGAAGCTGGTGGAGAAGGAGATCGCCGATCCCAACGATGACCTGCGCGGCAATATCATCCTGCTGCACGATTCCGGCGGCGACCGCTCCCAGACCGTCAAGCTGCTGCCGGTCCTGATCGATACGCTGCGTGCCCAAGGCTACAGCTTTGTGCCGGTGTCGGAACTGGGCGGTTTCAAGCGCGACGAGGTGATGCCGCCCCAGCCGCTCACGGTCATGCTTTACGAAAACCGGCTGGTGTTCCTCACCTTCTCTTACCTGGGACGGTTTCTCTATTACGCCTTTATCGCCGCCATCTTCCTGGGCGTGGGCCGCCTTCTCGTCCTGTGCGGCCTGGCGCTGGCAAACCGGGTCCGCCGGCGGCCGGAGCCGCCGGTGACCGATAGCGGGCGCTCCGTCACGGTGCTGATCCCCGCCTTCAACGAGGAAAAGGTGATCGTCACCACGATCGAGCGCATTCTGGCGAGCGATTATCGCGACCTGGAAGTTCTGGTGATCGATGACGGCTCGAAAGACCACACCGCCTATATCGCGCGGGCGCATTTCATGCGCGATTCCCGGGTGAGCGTGATTTCCATTCCCAATGGCGGCAAGGCCAATGCCCTGAATATGGGGCTGGCGCGGGCGCGGGGAGAGGTGGTGGTGGCGCTGGATGCCGACACCCAGTTCAATCCGGACACGATCTCGCGCCTGGTGCGCTGGTTCGATGACCCCAGGGTCGGGGCGGTGGCGGGCAATGCCAAGGTGGGCAACCGCGTCAACATGATCACCCGCTGGCAGGCGCTGGAATATATCGTGGCGCAAAATCTGGAGCGCCGTGCGCTTTCCGCCCTCGACACCCTGACCGTGGTGCCCGGCGCGGTGGGCGCCTGGCGGCGGGATGTCTTGGCGGCGCTGGGCGGTTTTCCCGCCGACACCCTGGCGGAAGACCAGGACCTCACGCTCGCGATCCAGGTGGCGGGTTATCGCGCCCTGTTCGATGCCAGCGCCATCGCCTGGACCGAGGCGCCCGCCACGGTCAGGGGCCTCAGCAAGCAGCGCTTCCGCTGGGCCTATGGCACGCTGCAATGTTTGTGGAAATACCGCCGCATCATCTTCAATCCCAAATTTCCGCAATTGGGCCTGGTGGCGCTGCCCCAGGTCTGGCTGTTCCAGATCCTGCTGACCACGCTGGCGCCGCTTGCCGACCTGATGCTGGTCCGGCAACTGATCGGGCAATGGATCAGCTATTCCCAGCATGGAGCGGAATTCCAGAACGGCGACCTCTATACCGTGGGACTTTATTACTGCCTGTTCCTGGTGGTGGACCTGCTGGCGGCGGTGATCGGGTTCCTGATGGAGCGGCGTGAGGATTGGAGCCTGTTATGGTGGCTGATGCTGCAACGCTTCGGCTATCGCCAGATCATGTATTATGTGGTGGTGCGCTCCATCGCCACCGCGCTGCGCGGACCGTTTGTCGGCTGGGGCAAGCTGGAACGCCAGGGAACGGTCAGGGCGGCTTATTCCGCGAAATAGCCCGTTCCAGAAACGCGCCGTTATCGTCCTGATGCGCCACCCGGTAATGGGCGAGGATCACCTGCCGCAGATGCGGGCCCAGCGCGGCCAGGCTGGTCAGCGCCAAGCTGCCGAAATATTGCGTCTCGATCTTGTGGGCCAGCTCGCCATCGCTGCGCGCCTTGGTGAGATAGGCCTGGGACAGGTTGAAGACGTCCACCGGCTCTTCTTTCTCCGCCCAGAAGCAGAGGGTGAGGTCCTGGCACAAAGCGGGGCCGGGATGCACGGCGATGAAACCGATATCCAGCGGCGCTTCGCGGGCGAAGGCCTCGCTGTAGAAGACGCTCGTCTCCCGGTAATGGTGATGAAGATAAACCGCCTGGGGCGCCGCCACAGCCAGGGCCAGGAGGCCGGCCCAGTGTTTGGAAAGATGGGCTTTGACTTGCCGCGGTTCGGGACGGAAAACCGCTGCACGGTTTTCCTGGAACCATCCCAGCGCCAGGCCTACGCCCAAGGAAAGCGCGACGGCGGCATCGAAAAAAAAGTTGGCATCCGCGCCGTCGCCAAGCGCGAAGAGCCCGCCCAGCAGCAGCGCGATGCCGGCATAGAGGCCGGCCAGCCTCAATCCGGCATTTTGTCCGCCCAATCCCGCAGCGGCCGTCACCAGCAGGCCGGCGCCAGCCCAGCTCAGGAAGCGGCTCATGGCGGCGACCAGGTTGGCCGCAGCCAGGTGGCGGGGAGAGGCCAGGGCCGCGACCAGATTGACGCCGATGACAAGACGCGCGCCGGCCAGTCCGGCCAGGCAGAAAAGAAAAAGCGCGGCCGCGAAACGCGCGGCGTCCCGGCGTTCCTCTCCCGCCAGCCACAGCCCCGCCGCCAGCGGCAGGGCAAGCAGACTGTGTTTGACGAAGAGACCCGCACTCATAAGCAGGGCCGCCGCAAGCGGGCTCCGCCGGGGCGGCAGGAGCAGGGAAAGTCCGGCCAGCTGCAGGGCGTGGCCCAGAAGCTGCGGATCGTTCATGGCGACATAGCGGCTTGCGGCAAGAAGGCCGGTGGCGAAGAACAGGCTGGCGAACAGCGCCGCCAGGACGTCCGCGCCCATGTCGCGCAGGATCACCACAAGGAGGCCGCAGAGCGCGAAAAAGCTGATCAGCGAGAGGAGCCGCCCCGCCACGATGGCGTCGCCGGTGACATGGGAAAGCGCGCCCACAATGTAGAAGGACAAAGGCGGGTAATTGTTGATCATCAACGAGGCGCTTTGCGGATAAAGCGGGGCGCCGCCGATGGCGGCCTTGGCCAGATAGGCATTCCAGCCCTCGTTGGGAGCGAGCGGCACATGCGCGCCGATGACGAGCGCATCCCGGAGCAGAAGCGAGGCGGCGGCAAAAGCCAGCCCCATCAGCACCAGCTTGAACAGGGCATCCGAAAGAAAATCGGCCCAGCTTCGGGGCAGCAAGCTCGCCAGAATCGCCATGGGCGCATCATGACACTGAAAGCGCTCAAGATGTTGTCGCGGAGCGTCGGCCAGGAAAAGTGGGGAGCCGTGAGAAGCGGCGAACCGGTTTTCCGAGCGGCGCCGGAGGCGCCCAATAAACTATCGGGCGCATCCGCGCCGGGGCCGCGCGACCCTTATTAAGTTTAGTGAAAGTCCCGCGATGGCGGCAAAATGCGGACATTGCGGGGATGGCGCGGAGCGGGTGAAACCGGGGCCAATGCTTCGCCGGAAAGGACGCGCAAATCCGCACTGCGGTCTATGAGTTTTTCCGCCATCAGGTGGACGATGTTTTCGCCTTTCTGCACCCGGCCTTCCACCAGCAGCAGGCGCGCGCCCATGGTTTCCTTGCGGAAACGTTCGAACTGTTTTTCCCACATCACCACATTGCAGATGCCGGTTTCGTCACTCAAGGTGATGAAGATGGCTTTGCCTTCGCCCGGCCGCTGGCGCACCAGCACGATGCCGGCGACGCGCGCGAAAGCGCCGTTGCCCAAATTCCCGGCATGGGCGCAAGGGGTGAAACCCTCGGCATCATAGAAGGGCCGCAGGAATTCGGTGGGATAAGCCTTCAGCGACAGCCTTATGGTGCGGTAATCGGCCAGCACCTGCTCCGGCAGCGGCATCAGGGGAAGCGGAGCGATCGTCTCGTCGCCTTGGCCGGGCAGGGCGCGCTGCTCGAACAGGGGCAGGGGTTTGTCGTCCGGCAGGCGGCGTACCGCCCACAGGCCTTCGCGCCGATCCAGGCCGAAACCGCGGAAGGCATCGGCTTCCGCCAGGATGACCAGGGCGCGGCGG
The DNA here is from genome assembly GCA_964511505.1 of uncultured Rhizobium sp. Classification (GTDB taxonomy): domain Bacteria; phylum Pseudomonadota; class Alphaproteobacteria; order Micropepsales; family Micropepsaceae; genus Rhizomicrobium. The sequence goes on along the minus strand of CAZEFQ010000051.1, from coordinate 6,298 downwards.
GAAAGCGCGGTACGGCGGGCGAAATCGGCGAAGTCGAGATAGTCCGCGTTTCTGCGCCGGTCCATGATTGTCTGCGCGTCATTTTCGGAAAAGCCGTCGATCTGGCGCAGGCCCAGGCGCAGGCAGAGCCGGTTCCGATCATCCTTTTCCAGCGTGTTGTCCCAGTCACTGAACGCGGCATCGGGGGGAAGCACCGGCACGTCATGCTCGCGCGCATCGCGCACAATTTCGGCGGGGGCATAGAAGCCCATGGGCTGGGAGTTGAGCAGGGCCGCGGCAAAGGCGGCGGGATGATGTTTCTTGATCCAGGCCGAGACATAGACCAGCAGGGCAAAGCTGGCGGCATGGCTTTCGGGAAAGCCATAGGAGCCGAAGCCTTTGATCTGCTCGAAGCAGGCTGCGGCGAAGGTGCGGTCATAGCCGCGTTTTGTCATGCCGCCGATAAAGGCCTCTGCATAATTGCCGATGGTCCCCACATTGCGGAAGGTGGCCATGGCGCGGCGCAAGCCATTGGCCTGTTCGGCGCTGAATTTGGCGGCGACCATCGCCAGTTTCATCGCCTGTTCCTGGAACAGGGGAATGCCGAGAGTCTTGTCCAGAACGTCCTTCAATTCGTCCTGGGGGTGTTCGGGCCCGGGTTTGGGATAATCGAACACCATATCCGGCTTATCCCGTTTCTGTTTCCGCCGCTTGAGATAAGGATGCACCATGCCGCCCTGGATGGGACCGGGGCGCACAATCGCCACTTCCACCACCAGGTCGTAAAATTCGCGCGGTTGAAGCCGCGGCAGCATGTTCATCTGGGCACGGCTTTCCACCTGGAAGACGCCGATGGCGTCGGCGCCGCAGAGTATGTCATAGACGGCGGGATCTTCCGGGGGAACGGAAGCCAGCTCCAGCGGCGGCGCCCCGGAATAAGAATCGATGAAGGCAAAGGCCTTGCGGATGCAGGTGAGCATACCCAGCGCCAGCACATCCACTTTCATGATGCGCAGGGCGTCGAGGTCATCCTTGTCCCATTCGATGAAATAGCGGTTTTCCATGGCCGCCGGACCGATGGGCACGATGGTGTCGAGATGATCTTCGGTGAGGACGAAGCCGCCGACATGCTGGGAAAGATGACGGGGAAAGCCGGCAAGTTCGCCGGCGAAATGGACGGCGCGGGCGATCACGTCATTGGCAGGATCGCCGCCGCCCTGACGCACCTGGCCTTCACTCAATCCGTCGCCATGATGGCCCCACACCGTGTCGGCCAGCCTGCCGGTAACGTCTTCGGTGAGGCCGAACACTTTGCCCACTTCGCGGATGGCGCTGCGGGAGCGGTATGAGATCACCGTGGCGGTCAGGGCGGCGCGGCGCCGGCCATAACGCCGGTAGATGTATTGGATGACCTCCTCGCGCCGTTCATGCTCGAAGTCCACATCGATATCGGGCGGCTCGCGGCGGTTGGCGTTGAGGAAACGCTCGAACAGAACGTCAAATGTGTTGGGATCGATGGAGGTGATGCCGAGCGCATAGCAGACCGCGGAATTGGCCGCCGAGCCGCGGCCCTGGCAAAGGATATTTCTCTCCGGATCGCGGGCGTAGGCGACGATGTCATGCACGGTGAGGAAATAATGCGCGATTTCGCCGTCGGCGATGAACCGCAATTCCTTTTCCACCAGCTTGCGGACCTTGTCCGGCACGCCTCCCGGATAGCGCCGTTTGAGGCCGGCTTCGGCCAGGCCGCGCAGATGTCCGTCGGCGGTTTTGCCCGGCGGCACCGGCTCGTGCGGATAATTCTGCTTGAGTTCAGCCAAGGTGAATTCAATCTGCTCCACCACGCGCAATGTTTCATGGACGGCATCGGGACAGGCACGAAATAGCCGCGTCATTTCTTCCGGATGTTTCAGGTGCCGTTCGGCATTGGCCTCGAGCCGTCTGCCGGCCTGGTCCAAAGTGACATGTTCGCGGATGCAGGTGACGATATCCTGCAATTCGCGCCGGTCGGGATGATGGTAAAGCGCGTCATTCACCGCGATCAGCGGCACCTTGCTCTCGCGCGCCAGGCGCATCAGGACTTTCAACCGGCGGCGGTCTTCGCCGGTATAGAGCATGGATGCCGCCAGCCAGGTGTCGGGACCAAGTCTCGATAAAAGCGACTTTATGGTATCGAAGCCTGTCTCTGGCTCTCTTCCCCCGCAGGCGAAGCCTTGGCGGGGGGAGATGGCCATCGCGGGCTTGCCCGCGGTGATGGCCAGAGAGGGGTAAAAAAAGTTCGGCATCACAATCAGCAACAGCCCTTCGCGAAATTCCAGAAGGTCGGCCAGGTCGAGCAGACATTCGCCTTTTGGCGCGCGCCATTTGTCCTCGATCGTCCGCAATTTGCCGCGGCTGAGAAGTTGGCAGAGCCGGCCATAGGCGGCGCGGTCTTTGGGATAGGCGAGGATGTCGGGCGTGCCGTCGCGGAAGGCGAGGCGTGCGCCGATCAGGAGGCGCGGACGGGTTGCTTCCTCCAACTTCTCCCATTCCGTGAAAGCGCGCACCACCCCCGCCAAGCTGTTGCGGTCGGCGATGCCGATGGCGGCATAGCCCAGGGAAGCAGCCTGGATCACAAACTGGCCGGGGTGGCTGGCGCCGCGCAGGAAGGAGAAATTGGTGGTGACGGCGAGTTCTGCGTAACTCATGCGTCCCGCCCGCGGGAATCAATTCCGCAATACGCGGTTTTTACGGTGAGGCGCGGAATGACGAGCGGAATTGTCCGGCGGGTCATGCAAAAATGCCGTGCAGATACCAGCGCGGATGAAAACCGTTCCGGTCATAGAGCCCGTCACGAAAGAGCCAGAAGCGTTGACCTTGTGTGGTCTCGACCCGGAAATAGTCGCGGGTAGGATTTTCGACTTTATTTTGGTCGCGCGGCCTACGGAAAACCGTTTCACACTTTTCCGGGCCGACGCTCCTCCACCACTCCATGGCAATGCGTTCCGGGCCCTCGGCGCGGGTGATGTCGAACTTGGCCCGCCGCCAGCGGAAGAAGGACGGCGGCCCGTCCGGCGCAGTGGCGAAGGGAACGCTGATCTCTTCCGGCTTTTCGAACAGGCGCAGGGGACGCAGCGGGGGATCGTTTTCCAGCCGCCGGGACGGCCAAGGGGCATCACCCGGATACTGGCCCGCGAAATTGCGGTCCTGCGCCGGGATGCCCGCGCTCTGGGCTTCGGGAATATGCGTATCCTGTGCCACAAAACGCAGCACCCGCGCTTCGCCATAGCGCACTGACAGGCGGTCGGCGAGATATTGGATTTCGCGGCGGGCATTGTCGTTGCTGTCGAAGCTGAGGCTGGAGGTTTCGCTGCGTTCCGCCAGGTGCGCTTCCAGCCGGATCACATCGAAACCGAAACCGGGATCCAGCGGGTCGTGCAGCGCGTCGAGTTTTTCCTGCAGCAATCGCAACACGCGATCGGGATCGCGCGAAGCGCTTCCCAGCCGCAAGGCGATGCGCCGTATTTGTCCGTCGGTGCGGAAGAAAGAGGCTTCCAGCTGGCGCAGGCCAAACCCGCGTTTTTCCAGCACGTCGCCCAGGCTTCGCGCCAGGCTGAGCAAAGAGGCGGCGATGGCTTCCTGCGTGACCACCGGCTCGGCAAAGCGCTGTTCGGCCATCAGGTCGGGCAGGGGACGGCGGGGCGTGACCGGCTGGTCATGCTGGCCCAGGAACATTTCCAGTTCCCTGACAAAAGCCTTGCCGAAGCGGGCGGCCAATTCATCGCGTCCACGTGTCCGTACCTGGGCGATGGTCTTGAGCCCGGCGCGGGAAAGCGCGGCGATGATCTTGGTATCGGCCGCCAGGGCCGCCACCGGCAAGCGGTCCAGGCTTTCCGCATCCCTGCCGGGGGCGGCGATATGATTGGGCGCGAATTTGGCCAAGGCCCGCGCGGCCGATGAGGTGCCGGCAATGGCGCCCTGCACCGCAAAACCCTGGCCGGCGATCTTGTGGATCACATGATCCAGCATGGCGGCCTCGCCCCCGAAAAGATGGCTGGCGCCGGTGATATCCAGGATCAGGCCATCCGGCGGATCGGCGGCGACAAAGGGAGAGAAACGGTCGCACCAGTCCGCGATGCCTTCCAGCAATTCCCGGTCTTTCTTCTCATCGGCGGGAATGATGGCGAGGTCACGCACCATGGCCTGGGCATTGGCCAGGGGCAGGCCTTTATAAAGACCCAGTTTCTGTGCGCGCGCTTCCAGCGCATAAACATAAAGCGCGTTGTTCGCCCTGCCGCTGATCAGCAGGGGAACCCCACTTCCATTATTAAGTTCAGAAAGCGAAACGTCTTTCCTTTGCAGCCGGTCGGTCGAAAGGCGCGGCAGCCAGATAGCCAGGATTCGGCGCATGCGCGATGCGCATGGGTTCGCGGAAAAGTCCATTGTCGGGATTCCATGTAAGAGACCAGCAGCCGGTGGGGCCCAGCCGGTTGCGGCCAAGTTCGGCGGTGAAACTGGGCAGGCCCCAATCCTCCCTTTCCGATGGCAGGGAAGAGACATGCCAGCGTGTCAGGGCGGCGCTGGGCAAGGCTTCGGCGCCTTCCCTGAGCAGGATGGGGGTGACGCCGCTCTCCCCGGCGAGGAAATTCAACCGGCGCCCGGCAACCAAGTCGAGCGCGCCGGGCTGGCCGGACATCTCGAGCAGCAGCGCCCCCGCATGCGGGCAGGCCAGGATGTCCCCGGCGGCGGAAAGCGCCTCCGCCGCATTGGCTGCCTTTACCAGGAAGAGATTCTCAGGGTTGCCGCCCATCTCCCGAAGGCCTTGGGCATGAAGCGCGCCATATTCCAGCGCTTCGTAATCCGGCCGCACCCAGAAAAGCGGTTTGTTTCCTGCCGCCCGGATGGCAAGGCAGGCGGCAAAGCCGCCGGCGCTCCAATCGCCCGCGAAAACTTCATGCAAGGCGCCGGACATGAAGCCGCCGCCCAGCGCCCGGTCCAGTCCCGCCACCCCCAAGGAGAGGAGAGGCCGTTCGGGCGGAAGCCCATAACGCGCCAAAAAGTGGCGCAAATCCCCTATTTTTTCCAGTTTGTTCATGTTATGTTCCAGACTACTCCGCTATCCCCAGGAGTCAAGGCGGTTGCGCGTACCTGTCATGTTGCGCCGCAACTCCCGAAATGTTGAGATAATCGGCATTCTTGGGATGCTGGGCGTCTGACCGTCTCCTCTCGCAACGGGAGCCGGGCAGGGAATCCGCGCCAGAAATTGTCGAGTTCATTGCCGAGTTAACAATTGGGGTTTTATGGCACTGCCGCCAAAACAAGGCCTGTACGATCCGCGCAACGAGCATGACTCGTGCGGCGTAGGCTTTGTTGCCAACATTAAAGGCCAGAAATCCCACGCCATCATCGCCCAGGGATTGCAGCTTCTCATCAATCTGGACCATCGCGGCGCGGTGGGCGCCGATCCGCTGGTGGGCGACGGCGCCGGCATCCTGATTCAGATTCCCGACGCCCTGTTCCGCGAATGGGCGAAAGAGACCGGCGTCACCCTGCCGCCGCCCGGCCGCTATGCCGTGGGCATGTGCTTTTTGCCGCGCGAGGCCAAGGCGCGCGAGATCGTGGTCAAGCAGTTCGAGCATTTCATCAAGGTCGAAGGCCAGAAGCTTCTGGGCTGGCGCGACGTGCCGACCGACCCCACCGGCTTGGGCAAGACCGTCACCGACCAGATGCCGCTGATCCGCCAGGCGATCGTGACGATGGGGCCGCACACCAAGGACCAGGATGCGTTCGAGCGGAAGCTCCTCACCATCCGCAAGCAGACCCAGAATCCGCTGGAGCAACTGGCGAAGAAGCACAAGCAGCCGGCTATCACCCAACTCTATATGCCGAGCTTCTCCACCCGCACCGTGGTCTATAAGGGCCTGCTGCTGGCGCCCGATGTCGGCCGCTTCTATCGCGATCTGCAGAATCCGCTCACCACCTCGGCCATCGCCCTGGTGCATCAGCGTTTCTCCACCAATACGTTTCCCAGCTGGAAGCTGGCCCATCCCTTCCGCTTCATCGCCCATAATGGCGAGATCAACACGGTGCGCGGCAACGTCAACTGGATGAATGCCCGCCGCCGCTCCATGGAATCCGAGCTTCTGGGGCCGGACCTCGACAAGATGTGGCCGCTGATTCCGCACGGCCAGTCCGACACCGCCTGCCTGGACAATGCCCTGGAATTGCTGGTGATCAGGAAGCAGACCCAGAATCCGCTGGCGCAGCTGGCCAAGAAGCACAAGCTGCCCGCCATCAACCAGCTCTATATGCCCAGCCTGTCGACCCGCACCGTGGTCTA
>CAZEFQ010000050.1:0-27115 GCA_964511505.1 uncultured Rhizobium sp. | reverse complement strand
GGAATACCCAGGTCGGCAAGGCTGGTGATGCCATGGTCCCGGACCCCGCAAGGGACGATGCCGGCGAAATGCGACAGGTCCGGTTCGACATTCAGTGCCACGCCATGAAAGCTCACCCAATGGCGGATGCGCACCCCCAACGCCGCGATCTTGTCTTCGCGGTCGATGTGTTTGGAGGAAGGGCGTGCCACCCAGATTCCGACCCGGCCTTCACGCCGCTCGCCCTTGACGTTGAACATGGCCAAGGTTTCGATCAGCCACTCTTCCAGGTCGCGGACATAGGCCCGCACATCCGGCTTCCTATGCTTCAAGTTGAGCATCACATAGCCCACCCGCTGACCGGGGCCGTGATAGGTGAATTGGCCGCCGCGGCCGGTGCGGTAGACGGGGAAACGCGCGTCGATCAGATCGCTGTCCCTGGCGCTGGTCCCGGCCGTGTAAATCGGGGGGTGTTCCAGGAGCCAGATCTGCTCCGGCGCCGTCCCGGCGGCGATGGCGTCGGCCCGCGCTTCCATCGCGGCCAACGCCTCCGGATAGGGCACCGGCCGGTCGGAGATTTTCCATTCCGGATGCTGTCGAACGGAACGCTGTTGAAGGGGGATGGCCAAATTAAGCTTTCCGAAACCATGATCGGGCAGGCTTCCGCTCATCAATGTAGGGGTGCAGGGCATGGCTTCCAACCTGGATAATGTGAAGGTCGAAATTTCGGTGGTGTTGGGCCGCTCGGTCATCCCCATGCATCAGCTTCTGCGCATGGGGCGCGGCGCCGTGATCGAACTCGATTCCAACCAGGACGATCCGGTCCTTATTCTGGCCAATGACAAGCCGGTGGCGAAGGGCGAAATCCAGATCCAGGGCGACAAGATCGCCGTTTCGGTGGTGGATTTGCTGCCCGGATATCAATAACATCATTCTTATTGTAGAATTTTATATTCTCCACCCCATTCTTGCATTTTAGCCCCCTGGGGCATACGTCTCTCTGGGTTCAGCCGCTGTTCCAGAGGGTGGAATGCTTCCGCTTATTCTCAATCCGCAGGATTTGAAGGCCGGCCTGGCCGGACAGGGTGAGGCTTTGGCCCGCCGGGCAGCCCTGTTGGCCGAGGCAGGCGTTGAAGCCCGGTTGTTGTCGTCCGACGCCTCAGACGCGGTGCTGGCGCCCCTGCAAATCCTGTTTGTGGCCGGCCTTCCGGAGGGCGAGGCGCGACTTCTGGCTGGGCGGGCGAGGGCCTTGGGCGTCCTGGTCAATGTGGAAGATGCCCTGCCGCTTTGCGATTTCCACGTCCCCGCCATGGTAAGGCGGGGCGAACTCCTGATCACGGCCTCCACCGGCGGGACCGTGCCTGGGCTGGCTCGGCGGGTGCGCGAATGGCTGGCAGCAGCTTTCGGCCCCGAGTGGGCGAGCCGGGTGACCGCACTGGCATCGGCACGGGCACGCTGGCGGTCGGACGGATTGAGCCCGCCGGAAGTCTCGCAAAAGGTCCGCGCCCTGGTGGATGAAAAGGGATGGCTGTGAGCGCGGGCAATGTCACCGTCATAGACGCCAAGCGCGGCCTGACGCCGCGCGCCTTTGACCGCACAGGCGGCGGTGCGACCGATCCGATGATCAAGGCGAGGCTGGCCGCCTTGCAGGAAAAGGCTACCGGCCGGAACGCCCACGTCGTTCTGGAGCTGGCGCTCAAGGAAGAATTTCCCGGCCGCACCGCAGTGGTGTCTTCCTTCGGTGCCGAATCCGCGGTGCTGCTGCACATGGTTGCGGCAATCGATCCCCAGACGCCCATTCTCTTTCTCAACACCGGCAAGCTGTTCGGCGAAACCTTGCGTTACCGCGACCGGCTGCAGGATGTGCTGGGGCTGGGCGACATAAGAAGCCTCGCGCCCACACGCGAAGCACGCGACACGCTCGATCCGGAGGGCGATCTCTGGCTCAAGAATGGCGACGCCTGCTGCCATTTCCGAAAAGTCGTGCCGCTCGCGCAAGCCCTGGCGCCGTTCGAGGCGCAAGTGACCGGAAGGAAGCGCTTCCAGACCCGTGAACGCGCCAACATGCAGGCGGTGGAATATTTCGACGGCCGCTTCCGCTTCAACCCGCTTTGGCAGTGGACCTTGGCCGAACTGGAAGCCTATACCGCCCTCAACAAGCTCCCGCGCCATCCCCTGGTTGAAGACGGCTATCCCTCCATCGGCTGCATGCCTTGCACACGGCGGGTCCAGGCGGGCGAGGATTACCGCTCCGGCCGTTGGGCCGACAGCGAAAAGGATGAATGCGGTATCCACCTCACCGACGGCGGCGGCATCTGAGGCGGTTCTTTGGCCTAGCTTTTCTTGACGAGCGAAAGCGAGCTTAGAAAAGCTGGCCCCGCGATCTGCGCCCGCGCAGCGGGCAAGGGCGGTGTGCCTCCCAGTTCGTCGCTCGTCGCTCATGGGCGTTTTTCTGCCCACATCGCTCGTTGCCACTACGCTGTCGCTAGGCAACCCTGCTGGGTGGCCAAAATACCACGCCTCAGAAGTGATCTGCTGACGCGTTAGGTGCCCGGCTTGTTGGGATCGATGCGGATCTGGCTTTGCATCGAGGCGTCCACGGGCAGGTCGGTGGTGCCCGCGGGAATCTGGTTCTGCTGCAACAGATAGGCGACCACATCGGTTGAACTGGCAGTGCTGAGGGCACCGGGATTATCCAGCGGCATGGTGTTGTGGATGCGCTGGACCAGGCCCGCGATGGTTTCGCTTTGCCAGTCCGCCATGAAGTGCGGGCCCTGCAATGGCGGAATCTCGTCCATCCCGGCAAGCGTCTCGCCATGGCATTTGGCGCAATTGTTGCCGAACAGGGTCTTGCCGCGATCTGCCTGGGCGGCGGTATAGACACCGTCCCAGACCGAGCGCATGGCGCCGACCTGCGCGTGGGTGAGGCCCGAAAGCCCGGCTATCGCTGCAGCAGAGATGGCCGCTGTCGCCAGCCAACGCCCAAAGGTAAAACGAGCCGCCGTCATGGGATCATCCTCGAAGTACTGCCTGAAAGGCCGCGCGGGCCTTATAAGCGTTCTGTCCTTGTCAAAGTCAATTGCACCCTTATTCACCGCCGAGCTTATTTGCCGGTTGTGGCGTTTCGCGGGCCGTAATGCGGCGCGGGCCGGCTCGATGCGGGGCCTGCGCCAAACCGTTGGTGAGTGAAAGCGGTAGGCCGCCCGGAAGCGGCCTGCCGTTCAAACGTCAATTGCCGCCCTCAATTGCCTGAAGGCAGGCTGAAGGCGATGTAGTCGCCCGAGTAATTGCCGCCGCTCACCGCGACGATAATGTACTGCTTTCCCCTGTAGCTGTAGGACATGGGCGAGCCCGATTGCGGGGCCGGCATCCAGACCTTGCCCACTTCCTGACCGGTCTTCTGGTCATAGCCGTGCAGATAGGCACCGCGCGGGTGGCCTTCCTGGGTCGAGTATTGCGGATCGCCCAGCACCACCAGACTCTTGGTGATCACTTCGCCGACATTGCCCGCCTGGCCGGTCTTGGGGATGTTGAGGCCCTTGAGCGCCGGATTATTCCGGATTTCGTCCGGCGTATCGCCATGGGGCACCTGCCACATGATCGCGCCCTGATCCATGTTGATCGCGGTCAAGGTGCCGTAAGGCGGCTTGACGAAGGGAAGCCCATCCACATTGCGCGGTGGCGGCGCGCCGATGGAGGTCTGCGGATGCGCCTTCAATGCATCCGCAAGGCGTTGGTCGTCCGTGCTGACCTTGGGTGCGTCGGAAGCGGAGCCGAAGCCGGGGCCCGCGCCGATGCGGAAGGGCTGTCCGCCCACGCCTTCCAGATATTTGAGATTGGTCAGGCCTTCGGGCGGGGCCACCAGGCCGAACAGCGACACGCCGGCATTCAACGCCGGGAGGAACGCGACATGGGTTTCGGGATTGAAACCAGCGCCCGGCCAGTTGGTGCCGCCGGACAAGCCGCCGATGGTAAGCGAAGCCGAAGGGAATTCACCCTTGGGATTGCTGACCACGGCGGGCAGGAACATCGGCCCCATCTTGTAATACTTCTTGATGATGTCCTTCGCCTTGGCGTTCAGCTCCGGCGTGAAGTCGATCAGGTTGTCGTAGTTGATCTCCTGCCGCGAATAGGCCGGCGGCTTGGTTGGGAATGGCTGGGTCTTCGAGGTCTTCTCGCCCGGCACATCGCTTTGCGGCACCGGCTTCTCCACGATCGGCCAGATCGGCTTACCGTTGGTGCGATCGAACATGTAGAGGAAGGCCTGCTTGGTGGGCACTGCGACCGCCTTGATCGGCTTGCCGTCCACCACGATGTCCGCCAGCAGCGGCGGCGAGGACATGTCATAGTCCCAGATCGGGTGGTGGGTGACCTGGAAATACCATTTCAGCTTGCCGGTGTTCATGTCCAGGCAGACGATGGAATCGGCATAGAGGTCGTTGCCGGGGCGCGCGCCGCCATAGGCGTCGTCAGTCGGGTCTTCCACCGGCACATAGACATTCCCCAGCTCCGGATCGACCGTCATGCTGGCCCAGGTGCCGGTGTTGCCGTTGTAGTCGGCGGAATTGTTGAGCCAACTCTCATAACCGGGCTCGCCCTTCTGCGGGATATTGTGGAAGGTCCAGAGCAGCTTGCCGGTCTTGGCGTCAAAAGCGCGGGTGATGCCTTTGGTGTTGTTCTGCTCCAGCGGCTGCGAGCCTTCCTTGAACGAAGAACCGACAAAGACGATGTTGCCGACCACCGTGGGGGTCGAGTGCAATCCGATCTCGCCCTTTTCAAGGTCGATCTGTTTATAGACGCCGGGCTGGCCGATCACGCCGGTATAGGCGCCGACTTTGAGATCCACCATGCCATGGTCGCCGAAAGATTCGACGGGGCGGCCGGTGTGGGCGTCCAACTGCACCAGGCGATAGCCGGTGGTGATATAGATGATGCGCTCATCGCCGTTGCCGTCGGTCCAATAGGACACGCCGCGGCCGGAAAGCTGGCGCGGCGCCCAGGCAGAGGCGCGAGCGCCCTCATTGAGGCTATAGACCCATTTGAGTTCGCCGGTTGCGGCGTCGAGCGCAATCACGTCGCGACGCGAGCCCGCCGTGACATAGACGGTGCCGTTCACTTCGATAGGCGTGCCTTCCAGCTTGTATTCCGGCTTGGCGCCCAGACTATCTGTCTTGAAATGCCAGGCCACTTCCAGCTTGTTGAAGTTCGACGCATTGATCTGGTCGAAAGGCAGATAACGCGAACCCGAGGGATCGGCGAAATACATCGGCCAATCGCCTTTGGCGGTGGAGGGCTGGCCATAGGGCTGGCCGGGCGAGGCCGCCTGGCCCATGATGAAAGGCGTGAGCGCCACAACGGCCACCGAAGACAGACGACGCCAAGAGAGTTTGCGATGCAGCATTGCTTTCTTCCCCAGATTGAAAAAAGGGGAGGGGACAGCACCCCACCCCCATTGTTTGTTTCCACTAGAATCTCACATTGCCCCTGGGCTGGCAAGCATTGCGCAGCGGCCGAAAAAGGCCGTCCGCCCGCCTTTTTCAATTGCCGCCCTCAATTACCGGAAGGCAGACGGAAGGCGGTATAGTCGCCCGAGCAATTGCCGCCGCTCACCGCGACAATGATGTACCGCTTGCCCCCGGTAGCTGGAGGTCATGGGCGAACCGGATTGGGGCGCGGGCATCCAGACCTTGCCGACCTCCTGATCTACCTTGTGAGTCATAGGCGCGCAGATAGGCGCCGCGCGGATGACCTTCCTGGGTCGAATAGAGCGCTCTCCGATCACTACCAGGTATTTGGTGATCACTTCGCCGACATTGCCCGGCCGGCCGGTCTTGGGGATATCGAGCCCGCGCAGCGCCGAATTTTGCGCATGATGCCACTGCGATATGTCTGTTCTCCCGGCGCCGCCCGGTCTAATCTTGTCTTAAACGGGTCATCCGACCTGACGGGGAGGAACAATCGATGCGTAAGGCAATTCTCAGCATGGCTTTGTTGATCACGGCTTCTGCCACTGCTGTGGCGGCGCCCACTACGGCAACCATCATCAGCAAGGAAGATGTCGACAAGGTGCTGAAACTCGGTCCCAAGGCAACCGACCACACCATCCGGGTGATGGATATGGGGCAGGGCTACAACATGTCCGTCGCGGTTGTGCATCGGGGGACCACGCACACGCCGCCGCGGCCTGCCAACGCGCCGCTCACCCCGGCGCAGCAGGAGGCGGCCAAACAGCCCGCTTGTGGCCTGGCCCCGGCGCCGGCCGGCGCCAAGACCGGTGCGGGCGGCATGCTCTCGCATGACTCGACGGCGGAAACCTATATCGTGATTTCCGGCGCCGGCACGCTGGTGACAGGCGGCCAGATTCTTCAGGGCCGCAAATCGGCGCCGGATTCCGAAGTGACAACAACCTTGAATGGCCCAACCTGCAGCGGCAAGGCGGTAGGCAACTTCGTGGAGACGAAGGTGAAGGTTGGCGACATCGCCGTGATCCCGGCCGGCGTGCCGCATGGCTGGAGCGACATTCCCGACGAAGTCACCTACCTCAGTGTCCGTCCGGACCCGCAGCATGTCCTTCCCAAGGCGGGTTTCGTTTATCCCGGCCTGGCCAGCAAATAATTATCGGCTTGAATGCAAAAACCCGGCCGCCTGGACGGCCGGGTTTTTCTTTGCCGGAAACAGCAGGAAAGCGTTTGGGCTCTCACCGCTTCGCCTTCTGCGTCGCCACCGGCACCGGAACCCAGCCCACAGTGTTGACGATGGTTGATGTCAGCCAGATGTTGCCGCCGACGATCTGGGCGGTGGCGGCGCCGCCGAAAGCGGGACTGGCGGTGTTATAGGCCAGCACGGTGTTTTCCCCGGTCGCCGGATTGATCTCCGCCACCACCCAGCCGCGATGACAGTTGATATCCAGGCCCTTCTCAATGGTCTGTTTGCGCGTGCCGCCGCAGGCCGGTTCGAATTCCATCTGGCCGGCGGTCAGCAATTTGTCGCCGCTCCAATGGATATTGTCGACATTGAACCATTGCAGCGCCGCCCGCCGCAGGAATTTGGGATGGTCACCCAGGGAGAATATCTCGACCGAGTGCGTGCCGGAGACGGCGAGATAGATCTCTTTTTCATCCTTGGCGATCTCGACGCCATTGTTGCCGGGAAACTCGGTGCCCGGGACCAGCCGCCAGGTCTTGTCGGCGGGCTTCCATTGATAAAGACCGCCGGTGACCTGGCCGACATAATAGTCCGCTGCCTTGTGGCCTTTGCTCAATTGCACATTCAGGTAAATGGTGCCGTCCATGGTGGCCGTGACGCCATTGCCTCTGAGATCGTCGGGATGGACGAGCGTGCAGCCCACCCAGGCCAGGGTGGGAAGAGCGCCGCGCGCATCCAGGGAGTAAACCTGCACGCTTTCAACCGGGGAGTGGGTAACGGTGTAATAGCTGTAAAGCCCTGGCGTCCGGGTAGGCCTGAGCGCGGTGCCATGGGCGTTCAACTTGCTCATGTCGGGCGCCGGGCAGTCCGGATACATCGTCGGATTGGGCTTCGCGGTGATTTCAATCGTCCGCGACGTTTTCGCATCCGTGTCCAGGAGCTGGTAGCCGCCGCCGCGCCCCATTGTTCCGCCGGTCAGGATATATTTGGTGCCCGGAATCTGGAGCATGTCCTCCGTTCCGAAGTTGCAAAGATAATTCATGCCGTTGGAGGGAGGGCAGGACCCGGCACCAGCGGGCGATGGCTGCGCCGAGCCTTGCGCCAAAGCCAGTGCGGCGCTGGCCAGCAACGCGAATGCGGCTGCGATGAAATAGCGGTTCATGGTTCCCTCCTGGCTTATATATCTGCCTTGCCGAGATGATAGTCGGCGTGGCGTCCCGAAACCAGAGCTATCGTGGTCTAGGAAGTTTCCGTTCGCCTGCCGCGCGGCCTCGCCACGCTGTGGTCAGGCCACTCACCCAATTCGCAATTCGGGACTGATTCCTAGGCTGTCAGTGGGTAAAGCACGGCGTACTCTTCAAAGCCCCCGCTATACCCAGAGCGTCGGCGTCGCGCTCGTTGAGGCATAGGCCTTCTTTCGAAAGAGTCATCCATCTGATTGTCTGAGAGCCACCTTCGTGAGAAATGACCAAAAGATAGTCCAGATTTTTGATTGGCTGCGAAGAAGCTTGGTCGTAGTACAGCTTGCCGCTTGCGGGTGGCCCCCAAATTGTTCGCAAAATACTGAAAGTCATATGCCACGACCCATCTAAGCAAATGGCTTCGGTCGCATCGCAGCTGATGCGCGGCGATTCGGGGTGGCTGGAAATATCCTGGACGTCGGTGAGCCTGGCTTCGACGAGCGATGTCTCATTCGGTTTCGTGATTGGTTGGGCTTCGGCGGCGATTACCAAATTCATTGCGATGGCCACCGCGAACGCTAAAGGCGGACGGTTATTTTTTTTCACTATCTTAGCCATCTTCACTTGGTCCAAAGCCGGCGTTAAAATCGGGGTTAGAGTGGAGATAATTCTAAAACCGCTTGCTCGGAAAGTTTTTGCTAGCGGGATTCCTTCCCGCCAAAACCCCCAATAATGCGGACTAGCCCGCTCAAATTGCTCGACAAAACGGTTGAACTTTTCTTGCGCAATGTCCGGCCTGCAAATCGCCGATGATGAAACAGATTGCGGCAAGTTCGGCTGTCGGCATATGCCTCCCGAAAAAATTCCGGAAAGTGACAGCCGAAGCAACGTCTCCTGTTCGTAATTCTGCATATTCGCGGGTCCGTGTTTTCGCCTGACGCTGGCCGGCTTAACGGCCGCGCACTACGCTGGCGCTAGCGCGGCCTACCGGCCCTTGTCATTCAAATCACGCCGCATCGGCGGCATGATTTGAATGGTGCGGTCAAGAAGACTCGAACTTCCACGGGTTGCCCCACTAGCACCTCAAGCTAGCGCGTCTACCGTTCCGCCATGACCGCACAATCAGGAAAAAGCTGGTAGCTGCCGGGATTTAGCAACAGGAGGCGGCCAGAGCAAGAGAGGCTTTTATCCGTCTTCAGGCTGCTATAAGCCGGAAATCATGTTGCATCTCATCAAACTCTGCGTCGGCGTTGCCAGCTTGGAAGAACTGGCCCAATGGCAAAAGAAGCGGCTGGCCGAGAAAAAGAGAAAAGGCCAGAAGCCGGAACTGATTCATGTCACCCGCCAGACACCCAAGCGGGGGGAGGAACTGCTGGACGGCGGCTCGCTTTATTGGGTGATTAAGGGCCAAGTCGCCGCCCGCCAGAAACTCATCGCCCTGCGCCCCCTGGTGCGCGATGGGATACCCCATTGCGGCCTGGTCTATGACAAAAAGCTGGTGCCCGTGATGCGTCGCCCGCGGGCTGCTTTCCAGGGCTGGCGCTATCTCGATCCCAAGGAAGCACCGGCCGATGTCGCTTCTGTCAAGGGAGCGAAAGGACTGCCCGCCGCGCTGCAACAGGAATTGGCGGCGCTGGGTCTGCTTTAGACGGCCATGTTATCTATCAACCTGGTCTTTCCGATCCTTGCCGCTGCCAGCAATCGAGCCGGTTTTTCCAGCCCGCTTACCGGCGCCAGCGTCTCGGCATCGCGCAGGGCGACGTAATCCACGCTGTCGAAGCCGGCCTCTTTCAGCGCCGCGATGCCGTAAGCCTGCGCCTCGGTCACGCCCGCGCCGGCCTTGAGCCGGACGATCACGTCTTCGAGCACCCGATTGAGCCGGCCGGCCACCTGGCGCTCGGAGGCCGAGAGATAGGCGTTGCGGGACGACATCGCCAGCCCATCCTCTTCACGGCTTATCGGCACGGCGACGATCTCGGTGGGAAGCGCCAGATCGCGCACCAGCCGCTTCACCACCAGCAATTGCTGATAATCCTTTTCGCCGAACATGGCGTAGTCGGGCATGACGGCGGTGAGCAGCTTGGTAACGATGGTGGCGACGCCGTCGAAGAAGTGCGGCCTGAAATCGCTTTCCAGGCCCGCGGCAGGTCCTTTGACTGAGACGGTGGTGGCGAATCCTTCCGGGTACATTTCCTTGGGCTCGGGCGCGAAGATCAAGGTGGCTTTTTCCGCCTGGAGCTTTTCGCTGTCGCTCTTGAGATCGCGCGGATAGGAACGGAAATCCTCATTGGGCGCGAATTGGGTGGGATTGACGAAAATGCTCACCACCACATGGGGGGTTTTTTTCTTGGCCGTCCTCACCAGTGCGAGATGCCCGTCATGCAGGGCCCCCATGGTCGGCACCAGCGCGATTTTGTCCATCGCGCGCAGCTTCCCAAGGGCAGGGCGCAGTTCCGCCACGGTGGCGACAAGAGGGGAATGAATCATTTAACGCGCAACGACGGGGAAACAGGACTGGCCGCGTTGGGTGAGTTGGCTGCAAACCTCATGCGCCTCGCGTTCCCCATAAGGGCCGAAGCGGGCCCGGTAAAGCGTGTGCCCGCTGGCCGACTGGATGGGCGCAACGATATGAGCCGCCTGGCCGATCAGGTCGGTGGCCATGGCGGCATATTTTTTCAGCTGCGCCTCCGCCATATTCTGGTTGCCGAAAACACCGACCTGGATCGCCCAGGCCCGGCCATGCAATGAGGTGGGGACCGGCACCTCGGCCGCGTTCGTTCCGGATGCGGACATCATCATCTGTTGCGCCGGAACAACCTGCTGGGCGCCCGGAGCCTCGCTCATGGCCATTTGATTCTGTGCCGGTTGGGTAACAGCCGGCGCAGCCGGCACCGCCGCGCTGGCGAGTGCGGGAGCTTCCGCCTGCAAATTCGCGTAATTCTCGTCCGGCGCGCGATAGGTTTCCGCGGTCTCTTCATCCGTGCCAGCGGGGGGCGGAGGCGGCACCGCCGAAAGAGCGGCAAATTGCGAACCGGTCCCGGAAGATGTGGTGGCGGCCACAAAGGCGTTGGAATGCGCCGCCGAGGCTACCATGACATTGTCATGCCAGGGGACCGGTCCCCGCGCCACCAGGCTGGGATTGGCCTTGATGGTGGCAAATTCCGTATCCATCAGGTGCATCATTTCGAGGTCGCGCCGGACAGCCGTGCGCCCGCCCATGACCACGCCGATCAGATGGATGTTATCGCGAACCACGGAAGTGACAATATTGAATCCGCTGGCATCGACATAGCCGGTCTTGATGCCGTCCGCGCCCGGATAACGCCCGAGCAGATTGTCATGCGTTGGAATCCATTGACGGTTGTAGGTAAAGCCCTTCGTGCCGAAATAGGCGAAATACTCCGGAAAATCGTAGGCCAGATGGCGCGCCAAAATTGCCAGGTCAGAAGCCGTAGTGATTTGCAGAGGGTCGGGCACACCTGACGCATTGTGGAAAAAACTGTCCCTCATGCCCAACTCGCGAGCCTTGGCATTCATCATTTCGGCGAAATGACCTTCCGTGCCACCCAGCGCTTCTGCAACGACAACAGCCGCATCATTGGCAGAGCGAATCACCATGCCGCGGATGGCCGTATCCACATCGATGGTTTGACCGGGTTTGAGGAACAATTTCGTGGGTATTTGTACGGTCGCGTGACGGCTGACCGGCATCTGGGTCTGCATGCTGATCTTCCCGGCCCTGAGCGCGTCGAACAGCAGGTACAGCGTCATCATCTTGGTGAGCGAGGCGGGATGGCGCTCCAGCGTCTCGTTGCGGGCGTAGAGAACCTTGCCTGTCGCTCCGTCGACGATCAGGGCTGCATCCTTGCGAGGATCGGTGGCGCCGGACAGCCGCGGTGTAATCGGGGTCACGGGCCTGTGGCGGCGGGGAGCGGCATCGGCCGGCGCCGCCATTATCGCGGCCAGAATCACCGCCAGACAGCAGATCCCGGCGGGAAGGCGGCGTTTCGCTTGGTTTTTTTGCTTCAAATCCCAGCGTCCCAGGTAATTCGGCCTCCGGAGAGCCAAAGAACCAAAAAGCGACACGGGGCGCAAGCAAGAATGAGAATCCGTTTGTGTTTTCGGCGGCTTAGAAGACCGGCCCTGTAGGTTCTTTTACATATAAGTTATTTTGTTGCGTCGCAGCAAATTCACTTGACGAAGGGGCAACACAGGGGCATATACCGCATGTTGCAGTGCAACAGGCCGCTGGAAGATCACCCACGGACCGTCAACGGGTTTGACCTAAAGGAGAGGCAGGAAACATGAGCAAGGCAAAGACGGCCGCCGAAAAGACCACCGCGTCGGCCGAAAACGCATTCTTCAACGGCGCCGAAGCCATCAAGACCGGTTTCGAGAAGGCCGTTAAAAATTACGACACCGTGCTCGGCTACGGCAAGGATACGGTCGAGGCCTATATGAAATCCGCTACCGTCGCGGGCAAGGGAATCGAAAGCATCAACAGCGAGATTTACTCCTTTTCCAAGGACGCAATCGAGGAATCCATTGCTGCCGGCAAGGCGATCCTGGGTTCCAAGTCCGTTCACGAAGCCTTCGAACTTCAGACCGATTATGCCAAGTCGGCATTCGATGCCTATGTGAGCGAGCTCACCAAGGTTTCGGAGTTGGTCAATGCGACGGCCAAAGACAGCTTCGCACCGCTGCAGGGCCGCGTTCAGGCCTGGGTGGATGTCGTCCAAGCCGCGCGCGCCGCATAAACCCCGACCCTAAGCGTTCATTTCGCGTCGAAAAAGGCCCGGAGCATCGCTTCGGGCCTTTTTCTTTGGAATTTGCCTTTTGGGGTAATGGTAACGATTTGCCATATTCTGCGCTTTAGTATGACGCAATTCATGGTCTAAACTGGCGGCCGTGACGCGGACAAAAGCGGTATGAAGGATACGGGCGACAATAACGGCAAAGGCAAGGACGGGACGGGAACCGGCATTGTCACAAAAACACGCCCCAAGGTCAAAAAACCGTCGCTTTATAAGGTTCTCCTGCTTAACGACGACTACACGCCGATGGAGTTTGTCGTCCACATCCTGGAAAAATTCTTTTCCAAAAGCCGCGAGGACGCGGTGGAAGTAATGCTGCATGTGCACCGCCATGGCGTTGGGGTCTGCGGTGTCTTCACTTATGAGGTGGCGGAAACAAAAGTGGCGCAGGTCATTGAATTCTCCCGCCGCCATCAACATCCTCTTCAATGTACGATGGAGAAAGAATGAGGCTCGCCTAATGCCTTCCCTGTCCCGCAGTCTGGAAGCGGCTTTGCATCACGCGATCAAGCTGGCCACCGACCGGCATCACGAATATGCCACGCTCGAACATTTGTTGCTGGCGCTGATGGACGATGCCGACGCCGGCCAGGTGATGAAGGCCTGCAATGTCGATACCGATGCGTTGCGCAGGGCGGTGCAGAAATATATCGACGAGGAACTCGTCACCCTGGTGATCGAGGACGGTGAGGAAGCCAAGCCCACCACCGGGTTCCAACGCGTGGTCCAGCGGGCCGTGCTGCATGTGCAAAATTCCGGCCGCGACGAGGTCACTGGCGCCAATGTGCTGGTGGCGCTCTTCACCGAGCGTGAGAGCCATGCCGTCTATTTCCTGCATGAGCAGAACATGAACCGGCTGGATGCGGTGAGCTATATCAGCCACGGCATCGCCAAGCGCCCGGGCATGAGCCAGCCCAAGCCGGCGCGCGGCGCCGAGGAGGACGAAGAGAACGAAAAGCCCAACAAGCAGGGCACCGAGGCGCTGGAAGCCTATTGTGTCAACCTCAACGAAAAGGCCAAGTCGGGTCGGGTCGATCCCCTGATCGGCCGCGGTCCCGAGGTCGAGCGCACCATCCAGATTCTCTGCCGCCGCCAGAAGAACAACCCCCTGTTCGTGGGCGATCCGGGGGTGGGCAAGACGGCCATCGCCGAAGGCCTGGCGCGCAAAATCGTCAATAACGACGTGCCCGATGTGCTCCGCGGCGCTACCATCTATGCCCTCGACATGGGCTCGTTGATCGCCGGCACGCGCTATCGCGGCGATTTCGAGGAACGGCTGAAGACGGTGGTGAAAGAACTGGAAGGCGTCAAAGGCGCCATCCTCTTCATCGACGAAATCCATACCGTGATCGGCGCCGGCGCCACCTCTGGCGGGGCGATGGATGCCTCCAACCTGCTGAAGCCGGCCTTGGCCGCGGGCAGTCTGCGCTGCATCGGCTCGACCACTTACAAGGAATACCGTCAGTATTTCGAGAAAGACCGCGCCCTGGTGCGCCGCTTCCAGAAAATCGATGTCGCAGAGCCCAGTGTGGCGGACTCGATCAAGATCCTGATGGGGATCAAGTCCTATTTCGAGGATTACCACAAAATCCGTTACACGGCCGATGCGGTGAAGGCGGCGGTCGAGCTGTCGGCCAAGTACATCAATGACCGCAAACTGCCCGACAAGGCGATCGACGTGATCGACGAGGTAGGCGCCTCGCAGATGCTGGTGCCGGAAAGCCGGCGCAAGAAGGTTATCGGGGTGAAGGATGTGGAAGATGTGGTGGCCAAGATCGCCCGCATCCCTTCCAAATCCGTCTCGAAAGACGATACCGAAGCGCTCAAGAATCTGGAAAACGACCTGAAGCGGGTGGTCTATGGCCAGGACAAGGCGATTGCCGCCTTGTCGTCGGCGATCAAGCTGTCGCGCGCCGGACTTCGCCAGCCGGAAAAACCGATCGGCTCCTATCTGTTCTCCGGCCCCACCGGGGTGGGCAAGACCGAAGTGGCCAAGCAGCTGGCCAGCATCATGGGCGTGGAATTTTTGCGCTTCGACATGAGCGAATATATGGAACGCCATACCGTCAGCCGCCTGATCGGCGCGCCCCCCGGTTATGTCGGTTTCGACCAGGGCGGGCTTCTCACCGATGGCGTGGACCAGCATCCCCATTGCGTGCTGCTGCTGGACGAGATCGAAAAGGCCCATGCCGACCTGTTCAACATCCTGTTGCAGGTGATGGATCACGGCAAGCTCACCGACCATAACGGCAAGAAGATCGACTTCCGCAATGTGGTCCTGATCATGACCACCAAAGCGGGCGCTTCCGACGCCGCCAAGGAAGCTATCGGCATCGGCCGCGGCAAGCGGGAAGGGGAGGACGAAGAGGCGATCAAGAAGCTCTTCACCCCCGAATTCCGCAACCGCCTGGACGCCACCATCGCCTTTGCGCCGCTGTCGCGCGAGACCATCGACAAGGTGGTGGAGAAATTCGTCCTGGAGCTGGAAACCCAGCTCGCCGACCGCGACGTGACTTTCGATCTGACGCCGGAAGCCACACGCTGGCTGGGCGAGAAGGGTTATGACGATGCCTTTGGCGCCAGGCCGCTCGCCCGCGTGATCCAGGAGAACATCAAGAAGCCGCTGGCGGACGAGATCCTGTTCGGAAAACTGAAGGATGGCGGCACGGTGCGGGTGTTGCTCGATCGCGAGGCCGACAAGCTGGCCTTCGAGTTCATCACCACCGCCGAGGCCAAGCCGCGCGCGCCGCTGAAGCCGTCCAAGGGCGGCAAAAAGAAGCCCGCGCCCAAGGAAGATGTCTGATTACACCTGATCCATTCCGATGAATGGATTTGCAGGGTTCGCGCAAAATGTCCTGCGCAGCCGCTTGCTTGCGAAATTGTGACCATCGTCCGCTTGGCCGCGATGGCCGCGCGACAGATGCCTGATCTACTCCGGGGACATTCAAACCAAGGAGTATTTCATGCGCAGTCTTACCGCCGAGAAAGTCAGCAATATCCTGCATGTCGCCCTAGTGGCGCTGATCGGGCTGGCCAGCCTGGATATGGCGACTCATATCGCCCGTCATCTGGTCTGACTTTCCTTGCCGCTCCTGGAGGGGAAGCGGTGAGTCAAAAATGATGCGTTCGCGGGTCACAAGGCGTTCCTGATTCTCGCCGCGATGGGCTCCAGTGTCTTCGCGTCCACCATGTCGCGCGCATGCAGCTTCATGTCGACGCCGCCGCGGCGGGGAATGATGTGGAAATGGACATGGAAGACGCTCTGTCCGGCCGGCGCGCCATTCAACTGAGCCAGCATCAGGCCGGGCACGTCCAGGCCCTTTTTCACCGCCTTGGCCACTTTCTGCGTGGTCGCCATCATCGCCGCTGCGCCTTCCGGTGAGAGATCGAACAGATTTTCCGCCTTCTCCTTGGGGATCACCAGCACATGGCCTTCCGCCTGCGGCATCACATCCATGAAAGCCAGGGTCTTGTCGTCCTCGAACACCTTCACGGATGGAATTTCGCCACGCAGGATTTTGGCGAAGACGTTGTTGTTGTCGTAGGCCAATTCACTCTCCCTTTTTGAACGGGCTGCTGCGGGCTAGTTCATCTATATCCTCTTCCACCGCTGCCCGCTCTTGCTTGAGATAGTCATCCACCGCCCGCCGAAGGCCCGGATGGACGATGTAATGTGCGCTGTAGGTCGCCTCCGGCATGTAACCGCGCAAGAGCTTGTGCGCGCCCTGCGCCCCCGCCTCCACCTTATTCAAGCCGTGGGCAATGGCGAAATCAATCGCCTGGTAGTAACAGGTCTCGAAATGCAGGAAGGGAAGGTATTCGACCGAACCCCAATTGCGTCCGAACAGGACGCCGCCGCCGAAGAAGTTGAGCGCGCCTGCGATATAAACGCCATGGCGCTTCGCCATTACCAGCAGGACCTGGTCCGCCATGCGGGCGCCGATCCGGCTGAAGAAATCGCGGGTGAGATACGGGTGCCCCCATTTTCGGCTTCCCGTGTCCATGTAGAATTCGAAGAACCGGTCCCAATGCGCTTCGGTGATATTCGTGCCGGTCAGATGCTCGAATTCCACGCCCTCGGCCTGCACCGCCTCGCGCTCCTTGCGCAGATTCTTCCGCTTGGCCGATGACAGGCGGGAAAGGAAATCGTCGAAATCGCGATAGCCCTCATTGCGCCAATGGAACTGGCGGTCGGCGCGCAACAGGTAGCCCGCCTCTCCCGCCAGCCGCCATTCCTCTTCCGCCGGAAACGTGATGTGGAGCGATGACGCCTTCACCTGGCGCACCACGCTCTTGGCTGTTTCCAGGAGGGCGGCTGCGTGCTCGCGCGGGCCCAGCAGGCGCCATCCCGTCACCGGGGTGAAAGGCACGGCGCATTGCAGCTTGGGATAATAATCCCCGCCCGCCCGCTCCAGGGCGTCGGCCCAGGCATGGTCGAAGACATATTCGCCCTGGCTGTGGCTTTTGAGATAAAGCGGCATCAGCGCCAGGGCCGCGCCGTCTCTTTCCAGCACCAGATGGCAGGGTTGCCAGCCCGTGCGTCCGGTTGCCGAACCGGACTCCTCCACCGCCGCGAAAAACTCGTAGCGGGTGAAAGGATGCGGGCAGGGGGCGCCCTGCGGATTGGCGCATTCATTCCACGCCTTGGCGCCGATTTCCCGCGCGCTGGTGAAAAGTCGGGCTCCAGTTCCTGTGATGTCAGTCAATCTCGAACAGGCCTTCCACCTCCACCGCCACGCCGCGGGGAAGCGAACCGGCGCCCACCGCGGCGCGGGCGTGTTTGCCCGCTTCGCCCAGCGCCGCCACGATGAAATCCGACGCCCCGTTGGCCACTTCCGGATGCTGGGTGAAATCCGGTGTGGCGTTGACGAAAACGCCCAGGCGCAGGCAGCGTTTGACCCGGTCGAGATCGCCGCCACAGGCTGCTTTCAACTGTGCGATGAGGTTGAGGGCGCAGAGCCTGGCGGCTTCCTTGCCGTCTTCCAGCGGAATCTCCGCGCCCAGCTTGCCGACGAAACGCACCCCCTCGGGTCCAACCGGAATCTGGCCCGAGATGAACACCTGGTGGCCACTTATGGTGAAAGGCACATAACTCGCCACCGGAGTGGGCGGGGAGGGAAGGGTCAGGCCGAGACCTTTCAAGCGTTCTTCGATTTTCGACATGATGAAACCCTCATTCCTGCATAACACATCGCCTGGGCAACATTTATAGGCTAGCGCCGCAAACCGCGGCCCTTGGTGACCGCTTCCCCGCCGAATTTTCCCCTGATCCTGTCCATCGCCCGCTCGGCCGCGGCGCGCTTGTCGCTTTCGGGATCAGCCAGGCTCGCCGGATCGGCTTCCGCTGCCGGACCGAGATTGGAAAGTCCCACGCCCAGAAGCCGGAAACTTGTGCCGTCCGCCTCGCGTTTCAGTGCCGCCTGGGCGGCGCGGAAAATCCGGTCCGCCAGCTGTGTCGGCGTCTCCAGCGAGGCACTGCGGGTTTTGATCCGGAAATTGGCGGTCTTGAGTTTCAAGACGATGGTGCGGCCCGCCAGACCATGAGATTTGGCGCGGGCGGAGACGCGTTCCGCCTGGCGCCAGAGGATCTTCTCCAGCTCGACCAGTTTGGATAAATCTTTGTCGAAGGTGGTTTCGGATGAGATGGTCTTCATCTCGCCGCTGGGATCGACTCGCCTGCTGTCTTCGCCTTGCGCCACCCGCGCCAGCCACAGCCCGGTCGCGCCATAGCGGTTGACCAATTCGCGCGGATCGGCGCGCGCCAACGCGCCGATGGTGGCGAAGCCGTCGCGCTCGAGCCGGCCCGCCAGCACCTTTCCCGCGCCGCGGACGATGCCGACCGGCTTGTCGCGCAGGAAGCTTTTGGCTTCGGCCCGGCCGATCACCGCGAAGCCCCGCGGCTTGTCCAGCTCCGAAGCCAGCTTGGCGAGGAACTTGTTGCAGGAAAGTCCGATGGAAACGGTGATGCCGATCTCCTTCTCGATCCTGGCGGAAAGCCGCGCCATGGTGCGGGCAGGCGAACAGCCTTGCATCCTTTCCGTGCCGGAAAGATCGAGATAGGCCTCGTCCAACGACAAAGGTTCGACCAGCGGCGTCAGTTCCTGCATGAAGCCGCGGATCTGTCGTGCGACCGCCGCGTAATAGCTGTGACGCGGCTTCAGGATCACCGCCTGGGGGCAAAGCTTCTTCGCCTGAAACATCGGCATGGCGGAACGCACGCCATATTTGCGCGCGATATAACAGGCGGTGGAAACCACGCCGCGAACCTCGCCGCCCACGATCAACGGCTTGTCGTTCAACGCCGGATCGTCGCGTTTCTCGATCGCGGCATAGAAGGCGTCGCAATCCATATGGGCGATGGAAAGCTGCTCCAGCTCCGGATGGGCCAGCACCCGCGTCCCGCCGCAGTTGGGACAAGACTCGCCCGCCGCCGCATCGGCCAGGCAGTCGCGGCAGAAGGCGGGCCAGTCCTTCATGTTATCCATGCCCTGCCGCTTCGCTACTTGAGGGCGTTGGCGCCAGCCAGGCGGCGCCACGCACCCCGCTCGAGTCTCCGTGCCGGTTCTTCACGATCCTGGGTTCACCTTCGATTGTGAAGGCATAGCGCGCCGCCAAGGCCGGCAGGTCGCGATAAAGGCTTTCGATGTTGGAAAGCCCGCCACCCAGCACGATCACATCCGGGTCCAGGATATTCACCACCGAAGCCAGCGAACGCGCGAAGCGGTCTGTGAAGCGCGTCATGGCGGCTCTCGCATCTTTCTCGTCAGATGCCGTGATCTCCTCCGCTGACAGAGTCTTTTGCGCGTGCCGCGCATAATCGCCCGCCAGCGCCGGGCCGCTGATCCAGGTCTCGATGCAGCCGCGCTTGCCGCAATAACAGAGCGGCGCCTCTGCCCATTCCGCCGGATTCATCCAGGGCAGGGGATTGTGCCCCCACTCTCCTGCCAGCCCATGCGGCCCTTCCAGCACTTTGCCATGAACGCAGAGTCCGCCACCCACGCCTGTGCCGGCAATTACGCCGAACACCACCTCCGCGCCCGCCCCCGCGCCGTCCGTGGCTTCCGACAGCACAAAGCAATTGGCATCGTTGGTCAGCGCGACGGGACATCCCAGCGCCGCCGCAAGATCATCGCCCAAGGCTCTTCCATTCAACCATGTCGAGTTTGCATTTTTGATCAGGCCGGTGACCTTGGAAACGCAACCGGGGATGGCAAGGCCTATGCCCGTCAACGCGGTCTTTCCCGCAGCGCGCTTGGAAAGCCCAACTACGGCCTGGATAGTCGCGGCGTAATCATGCCGCGGCGTGGGAATTCTTTCGCGGAACCGCTCGGCGCCGGCATCGTCCAAGGCCACGGCCTCGATCTTGGTTCCACCCAGGTCAACGCCGATCCGCATCAGCTGCCATTCCAGATTTCGCTCTCCGGCGCCAAAACGCGCCGCGCGCTGTGCAGGTCCGCCGCCGCGGTTCCGCTGGCCTCGCAAAATGCCAACAGGAAATTTTCATGTCCGAGCAGAAAATCCATCACCGCTATGGTTAACCCGGAAGTTCCCGCCGCGTCCCGCAAATCCGCGCCGGAAATCCCACTCAATTGGAGGAATTGAGCCAAAGCATCGGGCTCGCCGGCCACCCAGGCCAAAGCGTTGAGACCGAGAATTTCCGCCCTTTCCGGGCTCGTCAAAGGGGGCATCGTCAAGACGGCGTTAAGACCTTGTCCTTAATACTGCCGAACCAGGGAGTTCCGCCATCCCAAGGACTTATCCCAGGGACTTGAGGCGGCGATTCCCCGGCCCGGAGTGTGAATGATGGACGCCAAGACCAAAAAGGTTCTCATCGTGGAGGACAATGAGCTTAACATGAAGCTCTTCCACGATCTGTTGGACGCCCATGGCTATTCGATCCTGCAGACCAAGGACGGCATGGAGGCGCTCGACATCGCCCGCGAGCACCGCCCCGACCTGATCCTGATGGATATCCAGCTGCCGGAAGTGTCCGGCCTGGAAGTCACCAAATGGCTCAAGGAGGATGACGCCCTCAAATCCATTCCGGTGGTCGCCGTCACCGCCTTCGCCATGAAGGGGGACGAGGATGTGATCCGCCAGGGCGGCTGCGAGGCCTATATCTCCAAGCCGATTTCGGTCACCGGCTTTCTGGAAACCGTTCGCCGCTTTATCGGGTAGCACATGACGGCCCGCGTTCTCGTCGTCGATGACATACTCTCCAACGTCAAACTTCTCGAAGCCAAGTTGACGGCCGAGTATTTCGACGTCGTCACCGCTTTCAACGGGCTCGAGTGTCTGGCGAAGGTGAAGGAGTCGGCGCCCGATATTGTCCTCCTCGACGTGATGATGCCCGGCATGGACGGCTTCGAAGTCTGCCGCCGCATCAAGTCCGATCCCAAGACCGCCCATGTGCCGGTGGTGATGGTCACCGCGCTCGACCAGCCCTCCGACCGTGTCGCCGGCCTCGAAGCCGGCGCCGATGATTTCCTCACCAAGCCGGTGGATGACGCCGCCTTGTTCGCCCGGGTGCGCTCGCTCGTCCGGCTGAAGATGATGACCGATGAACTCAGGATGCGCGAGAATACCGGCCAGGGCATGGGCCTGATCGATCCCGCCGAGGCGATGAACGACGCCAACCAGAAAGGCCGCATCCTGGTGATCGAGGACCGCGCCGAGTCCGCCCAATGGTTCTCGGGCGCGCTCAATCCTCAGCACGACGTTTCCACCGTGGACACATTCGAAGAAGCGATGGTGCGGGTGAAAGGCGGCGATTTCGACCTGGTGGTCGTCAGCCTCGGCATGCGCGGTTTCGACGGCCTTCGGCTCTGCTCCCAGCTCCGTTCCCTGCCGGAGGGCCGCAATGTCCCCATTCTGGTTGTGGTGTCGGACGGCGACCGCCGCAAGCTCACCCAGGCCCTGGAAATGGGGGTCAATGACTATCTCACCCGGCCGGTGGACAAGAATGAACTGGTCGCCCGCGTTCGCACCCAGCTGCGCAAGAAACGCTATGCCGACCGCCTGCGCCACAATGTCCAGCTCTCGCTGGAGATGGCGATTACCGACCAGCTCACCGGCCTGCACAACCGCCGTTATATGAGCCGCCATCTCGACACGTTGGTCGAGACCGCAAAGAGAAGCGGCAAGCCCATCGCCTTCGTCATCATGGACATCGACTATTTCAAGGCGGTCAACGACACTTACGGTCATGACATCGGCGACGAGGTCTTGAAGGAATTTGCCGGCCGCATCGCCTCCAATGTGCGCGGGATCGACCTCGCCTGCCGTTACGGCGGCGAGGAATTCGTGGTGGTGATGCCCGACACCGACATCAATTTCGCCGTCTCGGTTTCCGAGCGCCTGCGCAAATCGATCGAGACCACGCCTTTCACGATCAGCCGCGATCCCAAGAACCTCAAACTCACCATCTCCATCGGCATCGCCGCCTCGGAAGGCCCTGAGGACAGCGCCAACGCGCTGCTGCACCGTGCCGACCAGGCCCTGTATCGCGCCAAACGCACGGGCCGCAACAAGGTCGTCGCCGCCGCGGCCTAGCCGGAACCGCCCGAGAGGAATGGAGTTACGGAGTTTCAGCAAGGAGGATCGTCATGCGTTCCACATTGCTTGCCATCGGTCTCGGCCTTCTCGTTGCACCTCTATTGTCGTCTGCTCAAGCCCAGCCCCGCGCGCGCGCCGTCCTGTTCGAGGACGTCGAGTTCCATGGCGAGCAGCGCCTGGTGGACGGCGAGGTACGCGATTTCCGGGCGATCGGCTTCAACGACCGGGCGTCCAGCATCCGTGTGGATTCCGGAAGCTGGGAATTCTGCGAGGATGCGGATTTCCGCGGCCGCTGCGTGGTGTTGAGCCGCGACGACCGCAATCTGGTGCCGGAAGGCTTCAATGACCGCATTTCCTCCGCCCGCCCCGTCGCGGTGCGGGGCCGGGATTCGGATCGGGATGGGCGCGGGGAAGGGTCCTTTGGCCGCGGCGGCGCCGACGTGGTGCTCTATGCCGATGCCGGCTTTGCCGGCGCCAGCCGGGAGGCCGGCGAAAGCCGGGATTTCCGCAACCTGGATTTCAACGATACCGTGTCCAGCATCCGCATCCGCTCCGGCACCTGGGAATTCTGCTCCGATGCCGATTTCCGGGGCCGCTGCATGACCTTCGACCGGGACGTTCCTTCCCTGGTGCCGTATCGCTTCAACGACACGATTTCCTCCATGAGGCGGTTGCGCTAGGTCTCGTCTTCGGACTCCGCCGCATCTGATCCTTCGAGCGCCTTGTCCATAACCATGGCAAGCACCTCCGGCTCCCGCGCGCCGGTGACCGCGATGCGGTTGGCGAATATCATTGCCGGCACGCCGGTAACGCCAATCTCATGGGCGAGGCTGTCCTCCCGTTCCACCAGCGCCACATCGGTATCGCTCTCCAGAAGATCGGCCACCTGCGAGCCGTCCATGCCGCTCATATCGGCGATGTCGGCCAGCACGCGGACGTCGCCGATATCCTCGCCATTCTCGAAATAGGCGATGAAAAGCCGCTCCACCACATCGTCCTGCACGCCTTGCGTCTCCGCCCAGCGGATCAAGCGGTGGGAATCGATCGTGTTGGGCGTGACGCGGATGGCCGTCCAGTCAAAGGCGATGCCTTCCTTTTCTCCCTCGGCGGCGATCGCCGCATGGGCCTCGTCGAGCTTGCCGCCGGCGCCGAAACGAGCGGCAAGATATTGTTTCCGGTCCACCCCGCCCTTGGGAACGCCGGGATCGAGCCGGTAAGGCCGGTAGCGCACATCGAAAAGGATGCCGGGTCTCGCCGCCATGGCGCGCATCAGCCGCCTTTTGCCGATGAAGCACCAGGGGCAGATGGTGTCGGAGATGAAATCGATCTGCATGACGGCCGCCCGCTATTTCAGGATCTGGGTGGTGATTTCATTCGATCCCGAAACCGCCCGCACGGAAACAATGCCGCGCCGCATGCGCAAGGTGGTTTTGGCCCCGATGGGCAAAAGGCCCATGATCACGGCGCGGTTGGGTGGCGGCGGGGTGGCGACGAATTGTACTACGATGGTATGCTGATCGGCAGGGCCGGATTTGAGCTGCTTCAGCATGGCGCCATGCCAGCCGCCGCTTCCCACCGCACCCTTGGCCTGAATGGTAATATGACCGGCCGCCTGGGTGGCGATCAGGCTGTCAATGCGGTCCACCGGCCTCGGCGGTATTGGCGGAACCACTGGCGCAATCCGTGGCTTGTCGGCGGCGGCGGCGGGTGCCGCCAGAACGCCCAGCATCACGATCAAAAGAGGAATCCGGCGCATGCAAAGCCTCAATTGCCAGCAGTATAGCGCCAAATGCGGCGGGATTCAGATATCCAGCTCTATCCAGATGGGCACGTGATCGGAAGGTTTTTCGCTTTCTCCGCGCACCGCGCGGTCGATCGCGCTGGCCTTGAGCCGGTCCGCGCCCTGGGGCGACAGCAGGATATGATCGATGCGGATGCCATTGTCGCGCTCCCAGGAACCGAAATAGTCCCAGAACGTGTAATGACCGCCTTCGGGATGAAGCGCCCGGAAGGCGTCGATATAGCCGAGATGCTCGATTTTCCTTAAGCTCGCCTTCGCCTGGGGCTGGAACAGGGCGTCCTTCAACCAGGCTTTGGGATTTTTGGCGTCCTTATCCTCGGGGATCACGTTGTAATCTCCCATCAGCACCACCGGCTCCTCCAGCTTGAGCAGGTCCCCGGCATGGCGGCAGAGCCGTTCCATCCAGGCCAGTTTGAAGTCGAATTTGGGGCCGGGGAAAGGGTTTCCGTTGGGGGCATAAAGTGAAGCCACCCGCGCCACGCCTTTTCCGCCCGCAATCACCGCTTCCAGATAACGGGCATGCTCGTCGGCATCGTCGCCCTTGAGTCTGGGTGTGACATCCTCCATCGGCCGGCGGGAGAGCAGGGCCACGCCGTTATAGGATTTTTGTCCGTGTACGGCACAATTATAGCCCAGGTTCTCGAACGCTTCGCGCGGGAAGTTCTCGTCGGTGCATTTGATCTCCTGCAGCGCCACGACGTCCGGCTGGGCTGCTTTCATCCAGTTGAGCGCCGGCTCCAGCCGTGCCTTGATGGAGTTGACGTTCCAACTGGCAATCTTCATGCGGAGGTCCGTTCGCCGGTATCTCCAATACAAATTTGGCGGGTCAAGGCGAACGGTGGCATCAGACGGAAAAGCTCGTGCCGCAGCCGCAGGAGGAGGTGGCGTTGGGATTGTTGACCTTGAAGGACTGGCCGATCAGGTCATCAGCAAAATCGATCTCGGCGCCCGCCAGGAAATCCAGCGACACCGGATCGATCAGGACCCTGGCGCCGCCCTCCTCCAAAAGGACGTCGTCCTCCATCCGGGTCTCGTCCAGCGCGAAATTGTAGGAATAGCCGGAACATCCGCCGCCGGTGACCGCCAGCCGCAACATGGTGGGCCCGGCTTCCTTGGCCAGGATGGCGGCAATGCGCT
This sequence comes from uncultured Rhizobium sp., assembly GCA_964511505.1. Classification (GTDB taxonomy): domain Bacteria; phylum Pseudomonadota; class Alphaproteobacteria; order Micropepsales; family Micropepsaceae; genus Rhizomicrobium. The sequence continues at coordinate 2,003 of CAZEFQ010000050.1, read as the reverse complement.
TCTGGGCGCGGGCAGAAAGGGTTACCGGCAATGCGGTCATGGCGGCCTAGGCAGAGGATGCGACACGTCTTATGTAGTCTTCCCCATGGCATCCGAAAAGGGTCCAAAACCCCCCGATTTTGCTACCCCCGGCCCGCCCGGACGGCTTTTGGGGCCGGTGGTCCCACCGCCTGCGCCGCTGGCGGCTTATGCCACAAAGGTGGAGGCAAGCCGGGGCCGCTTCCATCCCGAGAATGAGAGCGCCACCCGCAGCTGTTATAGCCGCGACCGCGACCGCATCATCCATTCCACCGCTTTCCGCCGCCTCAAGCACAAGACCCAGGTCTTTGTCGAACATGAGGGGGATTATTACCGCACCCGTCTCACGCATTCCCTGGAGGTGGCGCAACTGGCCCGCAGCCTGGCGCGCAGCCTTAAGGCCGACGAAGACCTGGCCGAGGCGGTGGCGCTCGCCCATGATCTGGGCCACACCCCTTTCGGTCATGCCGGCGAGGAAGCACTGGCGCGCGTCACCGCCGATATTGGCGGCTTCGACCACAACGCCCACGCGCTGCGGCTGGTGACAAAGTTGGAGCACCGCTACGCCGATTTCGACGGCCTCAATCTCACCTGGGAGACGCTTGAAGGCTTGGTAAAGCACAATGGGCCGTTGATTAACCCCCTCCGCCCTGCCCAGCCTCGAGGGTCTGCTACGGACATCTTCCCCGCCAGTGCTTCGCACGCGGGGCAGGCAGATCGTGGGAGGTTGCCAGGTCCTATTGCGAGCTTTGATTCCCGCTGGCCGCTGGAGTTGGGCACCTGGCCGGGGATCGAGGCCCAGATCGCGGCTCTTTCCGACGACATCGCCTATGTTAATCACGACCTGGACGACGGCTTGCGGGCCGGGCTGTTCTCGATCGGCACCCTCAAGCACGCACCTTTGGCCGGCCCGCATGTCAAGAACGTGATTTCGCGTTATGGCGAACTGGAACTGTCCCGCTTCATCGGGGAAATGATCCGTACCCTGATGAGCGCCCTGTTGGACGATCTGCGCGCCGAAACCGAGGCGCGGCTTGCCACGGCTGCGCCGCAATCCGCGGCGGGCGTGCGCGCCGCGCCCGGGGCGATGGTGGCGCTATCAGAACCGATGCTGAAGGATCTGCGGGCTCTCAAATCCTTCCTCTCCGTCCATATGTATCAGCATCCCAGGGTGATTATTTCGATGAACCGGGCCCAGGCGGTGATTACCGACCTGTTCGAGGCGTTTTCCGCCGATCCCCGGCTGCTTCCCGCGGATTGGCAAGAGGCCTGCGGCAATGGAGGGCTCTCTGACAGAGGGCTCACTGGCGGGGTGGTGCGGGATTATATCGCCGGAATGACCGATACTTACGCCCTGGCCGAGTATGAGCGCGTATTCCGGACCAAAATCGATGTCTGAAGCTGTTCTCTGAAGATTCTGCGGATTCTGGCCGATGATTCGCGCCTTCCAGGGTGGTACAATTGTTTTTGGAGATTCGGGAACTCTGAGATTCGGGGAACTCTAAGCAAGATGACCCATTTTGATCGCGCCGATCGCGGAGTTTATGAACCGGGCGAGGATGTCCGCGTGTTTGACGGTTCTGAAGACGAGGAAGATGCCGAAGGCTCGCGCCTGCCGCTTCTGATCGTGCTGGCGCTTTTGGTGCTGGCCATGTTCGGGGGCGTGGTATGGCTCGCCTATACCCAGGGCGTGGCGCGTGGCCGCACCGAGACGCCGGTCCTGGCAGCTGCCAATGGACCTGCGCGCGTTGCGCCGGAAAACCCGGGCGGCACCGAGCAACCCTATAAGGGGTTCAAGATTTACGAACAGCCCGCGCCGCCCGATGAGGATGCCGGAGGCATAGTATCGCCTGCGCAGGCATCAAAATCTGCTCCGCCAAAACCGGCCGCCCCGGCCAAACCTGTCCCGCTCCCGCCGCCCGCCGCTGCACCCAAAGCCGCTGCTGCGATACCTGCGCCCGCCAAACCGCCGGCCAGCGACACCG
>CAZEFQ010000049.1:0-4530 GCA_964511505.1 uncultured Rhizobium sp. | reverse complement strand
CGCTCAAAACCGTCCACTGGACGGTTTTGTCGGCCTACGGCCGACCGCTCCTCACTTATATAGGCAGCTCCACGGCGCGGACAACGCGGGCCAGCGCTAGCACCCGCACACCGGCCGCCCCGGCCCGCTTCAGCGCCCGGGCGGCGGCTTCCGCGGTGGCGCCGGTGGTCAGGACGTCATCGACCAGGAGGATGTTGCGCCCCGCCACACGGCCGGCTTGCGGAACCTTGAAGGCGCCCAGCATGTTACGCCGCCGCGCCTTGGCAGAGGCCATGGCGCCCTGGCTGGGTGTCGAACGGGTGCGGACAAGGGCGCCGGTATCCAGCACAAGGCCGGTACGGCGCGCCAAAAGGCGGGCCAGCTCTGCGGCCTGGTTATAGCGGCGAAGCCAGAGCCGTGTGCGATGAAGTGGCACCGGAACAATCAGATCGCTGGCTTCGATCAGCCCATGGCCGGCGCGCTCCAGCCAGAGCGTGAAGCCGGGAACCAGGTCGAGACGGTCGGCGTGCTTCAAGGCCAGAATGGGACCGCGGCTCTTTTCATCATAGCTGAGCACGGCGCGGGCGGCATCGAAGGCGGGCGGATGCGCCAGGCAGGCGGCGCAGGAAGCGTGCTCAAGCGGCACCTCAAAGGGAATCCCGCAACGGGTGCAGGAGGGGCCGTCCAGGAACTGGATGGCGCTCCAGCAGGCGGCACAAAAACCGCCGCTGGCCGCCGGCTCCCGGCAGGCAATGCAAAGCGGCGGGAACAGAAGATCGAGCGCGCTTTTCCAAAGAACCCCCATGCCGTTACTCTACCCGCCATGAGTGAAGTCCGCCCGCCTCTTTTTGATGTCCGCGCCATCCGGCTCAAACGCGACCGCCGGGAAAATCAAAAAAATCCCGGCCCCGATCGTTTCCTGGAACAGGCCGCCGGCGAAAACCTGGCGGAAAGACTGGCGGCGGTGAACCGGCGCTTCGGGACGGGTCTTTGCATCGGCGGTGCCCTGCCGGCAGGCTTGCATTCCTTTGCGTCGGAATGGCATGCGGCCCTGTTTGACGAACGTGAAATTCTCGATGTCGAAGCCGGGCGGTACGATCTCGCCATCAGCATCCTGTCCCTGCAGGCGATCAACGACCTTCCCGGCGCGCTGATCCAGATCCGCCGGGCGCTCAAGCCGGACGGCCTGTTTCTGGGCGTGATCCTGGGCGGAGAAACCTTGACCGAACTGCGCACGGCTTTCGCCGCGGCGGAAAGCGAAACCTTGGGCGGCATCTCGCCCCGCGTCTCGCCGTTCCCGGATGTCCGCGACCTGGGCGGATTGTTGCAGCGCGCGGGCTTTGCCCTGCCCGTCGCCGATGTCGAGAGGCTCTCCGTGCGCTATGGCGATTTCCAGGGCCTGGCGCGGGATCTGCGTGCCCATGGCCTTACCAATGTCTTGAGCGAGCGCAGCCGGACCTTCCTTCGCCGCGATACCTTGAAGGCGCTGCTGGATTACTACGGCGCCCATCACGTCAGCGGCGGCAAACTGAAAGCCAGCTTCGACCTGATCACCATGACCGGCTGGGCGCCGCATCAAAGCCAGCAGCAGCCGCTGAAACCGGGAAGTGCAACCACGCGCCTGGCGGAGGCGCTGGGCACGGTGGAGCATAAAACGGAAAGAGACTAGCGGACCGCCGAGGCGATCACGGCCAGGGTGCCGTTGACCGTGCCGCCCATGCTGGAAAGGGCAGCGATGAGGGCGGCCGACATCAGGGCGGCGACCAGGGCATATTCTATGGCGGTGGCGCCGCCGGTTTGCGATGCGTAGCTTCTCACAAGAGATCGCGCAGCATGGGAATAAGCGGCAAGTCGGCCGCGGGCATGGGCCATCGGGCCGCGTCGGACAGCAATTCTCTTGGCCGGATCCATTTGAGCGCCGCGTGCGTCAGCGGTGCCGGTTCGCCTTCCCAGCGGCGGCAGATATAGAGCGGCATCAAAAGGTGAAACCCGCCATAGGTATGCGAAGCAAAGGTGAATGGCGCGAGACAGGGCTCCTTCACCGCAATGCCCAATTCTTCCTTGAGCTCGCGGATCAGCGCCGCCTCTGGGCTCTCGGCCTTTTCGATTTTGCCGCCAGGAAATTCCCATAGCCCCGCCATGCTCTTGCCTTCGGGACGTTGCGCGATCAGCACGCGTCCGTCAGGATCCACCAACGCTGCGGCCACAACCAGGACGAGGTCGTGATCCTTTGTTGCGCTCATAGTGGGATACGCCGGTATAAAGATGGCTTAAGCTTCATGGTAAATTGCTTCTAATATTCTCATCAAAAGGAGGTGGAAAATGGCGACAACATTCGGAACTGCAGTGTGGCGCGGCGGGCTCAAGGACGGCAAGGGCACGATTGCCACCAAAAGCGGGGCGATCAAGGACCAGCCTTACGGTTTTGCCAGCCGTTTTGAAGGCAAGCCCGGCACCAATCCCGAGGAACTGATCGGGGCCGCCCATGCCGCCTGTTTCGCCATGGCCATGTCGGCGGGCCTGGGAGAAGCCGGATTCACCGCTACGCAGATGGACGCGAAATCCGACGTCACCCTGGAGAAGGTCGCGGACGGCTTCGCCATCACCAAGATTCACCTCACCCTGAAGGCCCAGATTCCCGGCATCGACAACGCGAAATTCCAGCAGATCGCCACGGCCACGAAATCCGGTTGCCCGGTGTCGAAAGTCTTGAAGGGAGCCGAGATCAGCTTGGACGCCAGTTTGGGCTGAAGCAACCGAAGAAGCACCGCGGTGAACTTCTACCGCGGCGCCACGCCTTGGGTGTCGATGAAACCGTCGCGGTTCGGCATCTGAACCTTGGGCAGGCTTTTGGCGTCCAGCACGGCGTTTTTTTTCACAATGCCGTCGATCGAGAGAATATAGGCGGTGAGCGCATAGGCCTCATGGTCGCTCAGGCTGCGCGGATGGGTCACCGGCATGGCGCGGCGGATATAGTCGAACAATGTGGTGGCATAGGGCCAATAACTCGCCACCGTCTTGACCGGCTGCAGCGATTTGAGAGAACCGACGCCGCCGGTCAAACGGTCGGCCGGCTTGCCCTCGCCGTTCGCGCCGTGACAACTTTGGCATTTTTCGGAATAGATCTGCGCGCCTTCGCTCACCGAGCCTTTGCCCGGCGGCAGGTTGGTCCCGTCCGGCAGAATCGAAATGTCCCAGGCCTTGATCCGCGCCGGATCGGCGGGCACACCGAAATGGGGCGCATCGGCCGCCAGGGCCGGAACAGCGGAAAGCGAAAACACGCAGATCGCGGCGGCAAGCTTACGCATAGACATTCTTCACGCTGTTGTCGGCACCGACCTGCCAGCATTGGATGCCGTTGTTCTGATAGATCTGGCCTGGGGCGAACTGAGCCACCCAGGCGGCATGGGTGGGCTGGACATTGCCCTTGTCGTCGGTGGCGCGGCTCATCAATACCGTCTGTTTGCCGTCCCATTGCCAGGGCAGGCGGAACCGCGCCAGCGCTTGAGGCAACACCGGACCCGGCATTTCGGCGTTGGTCCAACTCGCGCCGCCATCGGCCGAAATCTCCACCTTGGCGATGGCGCCGTGACCGGACCAGGCGACGCCGGAAATTTCGTAATAGCCGGAGCCCTGCATTGTCATGCCGCCGGAGGGCCGGGTGATCACGGATTTCACCGGCATGATGAAATTGAACTGGCGGGCGCGGCCATCGGTCTGCAGTTGGGTGTATTTGGAAGTCTCGTCCTTGGTCTCGCCCGGCAGCGGCGTGAGCCTGATCCGATGCAGCCATTTGATGTTGAGATTGCCTTCCCAGCCCGGCATCAAGAGGCGCAGCGGGTAACCTTGTTCGGGCCGAAGCCGCTCGCCATTCTGGTAGAAGGCCAAAATGCCTTGCGCCTTCGCGCCGGCAAGCGGAATGGAACGGCTCAATCCCGCGGCATCGCCGCTTTCGGCGATCATCCATTTGGCCTCCGGCTTGATGCCCGCTTCGTCCAGGAGCGGCCCCAGCGCCACGCCGGTCCATTCGCTGCACGACAAAAGTCCATGAATGCCGCCGGCGGTGAGCTGGGGCGGATTGGGGCCTGAATTGGCGCCGCTGTTGCCGCCGCATTCCATGAAATGAATCCGGCTGATGCGGGGATAACGCATCAGGGCGTCCATGGTGAATTCCAGCGGCTTGTCAACCAGGCCGTGAATCAGCAGCCGGTGATTGGCCGGATCAATGTCGGGCACGCCATTGTGATGGCGTTCATAATGCAGCCCGCTGGGGGTGATGATGCCTTCCAGCATTTCCAGCGGCGTGCGCGAAGAGCCGGTGCCCGGCGAAATGCCCGGCGTGCCGACAATGCGCTTGACGCCCGCTTCATAGGAGGCCGGCATGCCATAGCCGCTGAAAGGCTTGCCCGGCGTGGCTTAGCGCCAAATAGGAGGGGGGCTTTGTGTAACAGGTACATTTTTTGCTTATTCCGGCGATCTATGGATCCCTCCCATTCTAGAAAGATCTCCACTGCAGGACTTCTCATTACCCTCGGCATTATTTTCGGCGAT
>CAZEFQ010000048.1:0-2560 GCA_964511505.1 uncultured Rhizobium sp. | reverse complement strand
ACGGCTGGGAAGTTTTGAAGACGATCCGCGCGGATGAGGATCTGCGCGACTGTCCGGTGATCGTGGTGAGCGTGAACGATGACATCCAGGCCGGCCGGACCCGCGGCGCCTCGGCCCATCTGGTCAAGCCGGTCCACCGCGAGCCGCTGCTGCGTACCGTCGCCCAGTTCCTCCAACCTATCGCGGATCAGGACGAGCCGGCGCGCCGCCGGGATCTGGCCGGGGCGGAAGCATGAGCAAGATTCTCCTGGTCGAAGATAACGAGATGAACCGCGACATGCTGGGCCGCCGGCTGGTGCGCAACGGCTTTTCCGTTTGCGTGGCGGTGGACGGGCCCAGCGGCGTGATGATGGCCGCCTCGGAAGATCCTGACCTGATCCTGATGGACGTGGCGCTGGGCGAGATGGACGGCTGGGAGGCGACCAGGCTGATCAAGACCAATCCCAAGACCGCCGATATCCCGATCATCGCCCTGACCGCGCATGCGCTGGCCAGCGACCGGGAGACCAGTGTGGAAGTGGGCTGCGCCGATTTCGACACCAAACCGGTCGATCTTCCGCGCCTTTTGGCGAAGATCAACGCCTGCCTGGCCGACCGCCGCGCTTCGTAAAGGGGTTTTCAGCCCGCGGTGCCGGTGCTCACGGCATCCTGGCCTGCCAGGGCGGTGAGGGTTTCCCGCAATTCCTTGACGCTGATCGGCTTGCAAAGATCGGCGATCACGGTGAGGCCGCGGGCCGCCGCAAGCCTTCCCGCCGTCTTGCGGAACCATTCGTCCTGGCCGCTGATGATCAAGAGGCTGCCGTTGAAGCCCTTGTCCTTGAGGAGGGAGAGCATGGCGATCCCGTCATCCTGAGGCATGCAGAGATCGAGGGTGACGATATCCGGTATCCAGTCGCTCATCATGCCGGGAAGCATGCCGCTGTCCGCCATGGCGCGCGCCTCATAGCCGCATTTGTTGGCGATACGGGCGATCAGCTCGGCGGAGTCCATATTGTCGTCGATGGCGAGCAGCCGCCTGGTCACGCAATCCTCCGTTCGCCGGCCGGCGCTGCGTCCACATCCGTCCCCAGCCGGCCGCGGAACCGGTCATAGGCCGGCTTGGTCTGGGCCACCGCCATTTCCAGCCGGCTGACCAGGGTATCAATGTCGCTTTGGGTGTGACGCGCCATCACCTGGAAGCGGAAGCGCGCGCTGCCTTTGGCAACGGCGGGGAATTCCACCAGGTTGGCGACCACGCCGAGCGAAGGCAGGCGTGAACTCAAGAGCCGCGCCCAGGCCTCGTCGCCGATCTTGGCGCTGACGATGGCGGAGGGGTTGCCGATCACCTCGAATCCGATCTCCATCAGCCGCTGGCGGAGATAAAGGACGTTCTTCATCATCGCGCGCCTGAGCTCCACGCCTTCGTCGGTGCGGATGATCTCCAGCGCCTTCAGCACGATGGCCGACTGGATCGGCGACAGGGCATTGGAGAAGGTGCCTGAACTGCCGAAATAGCGCAGATATTCCCGCACCGCCTTGGAGTGGCAGGCCACGAAACCGCCATTGGAGGCGAAGGTCTTGGAGAAGGCGCCGATCACCAGATCGACCTTCCCCAGCATGTTCTGCAGCCCGATATGGCCGCTGCCGTCCGGCCCGATATTGCCGAAGTCATGGGCCACATCCACCAGCAGCACCGCGTCATATTCGCGGGCCAGTTCCTGCATCGCCATGATGTCGGGCGTGTCCGAATCCATGGAAAACAGGCTTTCGGTGATCACCAGGATCGCGTTGTCCTTGTCACGGGAGCGGATGCGCTTCAGGTGGCGGCGCACCGCGTCGATATTGAGATGGCTGTGGAGATGGATATTCTGGGTCGAGGCGATGGCCCCGTCCTGCAGGCAGTTATGCGCCAGCCCGTCCATCACCACATGGTCGTCGGGGCGCACCAGGCCGCGGATCACGCCATAGCCGGCGGCCCATCCGGTGGGATAGAGGATGGTTTCCTGCATCTTCAGGAAACCGGCGATCTCCTCCTGCAGGCGCAGCGAATAGCGCGTGTTGCCCAGGAAGGCCGCCGAACCCGCGCTATGCACGCCATAGTCCTTTACCGCCTGGATCGCCGCCTCCTTGATCGCGGGATGGGAGGCGAGGCTGAGATAATCCTGGGAGGCGAAATTCACGCCGCGGAAGGGGCGCCCGGCGTCATCCTTGGCGGCGCAGACCCGGCCCGGGGCTTCCTCGGTCGATTTCGAATAAGGCCACAGCCCGTGCTGGCGCCTGAGATCCTGCCAGGTATGGAAATCCTCGACGCGTTTCAGCAGGTCGCGGCCGGTGGGGTTGCGATATTCCCGCAAGCTGCCAGTCAGCGCGAAAAGCGGTGCCTCATTCTCACCGTCATGCTGCATTTCGAAGCCCCACCTGTTCTTTTTCCGGACACGTCTTGGCGACCCCAAAAAGCTATCGGGAATTTATGAACAAAGGCGAAAGCAAGCCGGAGCGGGAGGCCTGTGCTATTTCGGGACAGTTTCCGGCACGAGGCATCGGCGAACTGGCACGGATGTTGCGACGAAGGAGGCGTCTT
>CAZEFQ010000047.1:0-9301 GCA_964511505.1 uncultured Rhizobium sp. | reverse complement strand
TGAATCGGGAAATCGAGTAAGCGCGGCCTCCACATCAGCACCACTGAAACGGACGCCCGCGAGTTTAAAGCTAATGATGGCGGCGCCGTAATTCCTCATGGCTTCCCACCCGCCGTGAATGAGGAGCCAACCCAGCGTGTGCATGATGGGCGGAAACTGTATTACGCCCCAGATCGCGTTCGGCGAAGGATCGACGACTTCTCCCTGGCGAAACTCGTCCAGCGTCGTGTGCCGCACGCGAACAGCGTGGTCGTCGAATAGCTTCTGGAGCGTGTCGGCGCGCTCGGGCGCGGCCCGCTTCATGTAGTTAAGGGCGCCTGGGGTAAAATCTTGTGGGTCGTTGAAGTCTGCCATGCACGCCCCGCGGTATAGGATCGCGTCTATCTCTTTTTCTTTGATGATTCGCGGGGCGTGCGTTTGTGCGACGCCCCTGACTTTTCATCCTCTTGGATCACATCGGTGTAGTAGTCGTGCCAAGCCTTTTTGTTTGTCTCCTTGATATCCACTTCGTGATAGCTCTTCCGCACCCTGGCGAGTATCGTATCGAGCGATTGGCGCATCGCTCTGCGGGCCTCAATGATCTCAGCCCAAGCCTTCTCGTCATCCTGGGTAAAGAAGGGACGTACCGAAGGTGTGAAGGAATATATGTCCCCACCGGTGCCCTCATATTTCGCGCCATAAGAGGTGGCTTTGTCCCAGGCCTTCGCGAACCGCCGCACGGCGCCATCCAGGACGGGATCATAGATACTGAAAAGGCTGTTTGTCTCCACGCCCGCAAAGTGAGCGTGAAACCACAAGTGCCTGCTCCTCACGCGGTCAGGCAGATGCTCGATATGTTCGTCGAGCGTCGGGAGATGCATTTTCGAGAGAAGCCAGCGAATTTGATCGACATCGTGGTCGTGCTCGATTTTCTCACGGCTAAGCCCTCGGAGTTGAGCGGGACGTTTGGGCTCAGCCCTCAAGATCTCAACAATCCCAACGGTTAACTGCTCTGAAAGTGCCGTGGTCCCCGCGCGCTCCTCACCCGCCTTGATCGCGAACGTGAGAGTGCGGTTCTGCATGAGATCAAAAGGTAGATCGGCAGGAAATTTTCCGATTGCGGTATTGAACAGCATTATAGTTCGGTCCCACCCAAGCTCTCCGACACCAAAACCCAACTCATAAGAGACGTTTGGATTCGGACACGGACGCGCCGCACGTGGGGACGTGATAGTGGTGATATCCGCAACAAAAATGTCGGCTGCTTGTATCTTCTCGATGATCTTAGTCGCGATGTTAATGCTTCCTGTTGTGCCGCGCGTGGCCTCATCAAGGACCAGTTTCACGTTGCTGATCTTCTTTTCCACCTCCTTGCACGCTCTCCTGAGTGCTGCGCGGATCGCGTTGCGCCCCATGGAAGCGGGCGTGTCGCTCTGCCAGGAGAGAAAGATTGCAATTTTTCGAACCTCCTGAGTCGGCATCACCGAAGGGGACTTTTGGGATTTTAATGGTGCGGGACGTTTGATTTTACCCTTCGCCCCCGCACCCTGTCTCAAGCTTCTATGGTCCACTCGGTGCCTCATATTCCACCCGGACATGGCCATTTGCGTCGAGCAGCAAATCAATCACGGAGAGACAGGAACGGAGTAGCAGCGTGTCTCGCTCCAGCCCAGCCGCTTGCTTGTCACCGTGAAATAGATTGTTCCTCACCCTCAAGACCATATCGATGAGCGTCGCCATGGTCGTCGGAGATGGCGGGGCATGCCCAAGGCCAACCTGTGTTCCGTTCGACATGTAAATTTTGGCGGGATTCTGGATGAGATATTGGATCGTCTTGTCGGCAGACGCGGTGGTCCAGAGGTCTTTCACCGCTTGCGTCTTCTTGAAGTCGTCCCAATCCGGCATCAGTGAGTAGGCTCCGGTAAGTTTATCCTTCTTCCTACCCGGTTTCGCGAATCCGCCCCGTTTGAGCGCAAACTCGAAGCGCGCGAAGCGGACAAAGAGTTGGTTCGCTTCCTTTACGACAGTCGGATGATGAGGCATTCCCGATCCCTGCAGAACTCGTTTTGCCACCCTAAACGACCGCCGGGGGAGTGGAAGCGGATGCTTGAGGGGACAAGATCAAACAGGGACGGTTGGTATAGGGAGCGCGAACGGCAAGTGTGCATGCTCTGTGAACGGCCCCCGCGAAACACTTGATTTATAAGGGTTTCTCGTCCAGTCCCTCATAGGGGCGATGGAGAAGCGGCGCGAAAAATTCATGATCGGCTGTCCAAATCGCCTGGCAATACCAGTGCGGGGCATCGGGCATGTAAGCGCCGAACAAATGCTCCGTAACCCTTGTAGAGGTAACTCCAATAGATTCTTCGGCGATCTGCGGTTTCAATGAACCAATAGCCGGTTATTGTCTTTCCGGTGCGGACTATGTCGTCCCAGTTAATGCGCGTCCTGGCCGCTCCCAATGTTGGGCCAAACATTCTGGCTGGCCCTTCGACATAATCTCGCGTCCAATGAACGACATGAGCGTTGGTCAGAGAGGGGGCCATGAAGCCTGCTATCGCTGCACCCATTGCAACAGCTGCTAGTCCCACCGGCAACCCACCGGCGATGATGGTTGCTACACCCAGCGCGACGAAAAGCAGGCCGCCTGCGACGGTGAAGATTGCGCTCCATTTTTCCGGGGCTATCGTGCCGCCTTCGAGCGATTGGGCCATGGGTTTGGCCCGGCCGATGAGCCAGGCCAATCCGCCAATAACCACCGCGGTAAATGCAGCGACAAAACCGAAATGATTGAAATAGGACGCCATGCGTGGCTTTTACGCCGCGTCCGTTTCCTGCGCAAACCGCTGGGTTAACGCTTGAGCGAAACCAACGCGAAAAAGGCGCCTTGCGGATCGATGGCTTGGACGATCCAGTGTCCGCCCGGAACCTCCATCGGCCCATTGACGACTTTGCCGCCGCCCGCGGTGATCCGCCCCACCGCCGCGTCGATGCCGTCCACATTGAAATAGAAGCCCCAGAAAGGGTGCGGCACTTGTGGCGGCTTGGTCATCATGCCGATCAGCGGCACGTCGCCGCCGCTCTTGACCAGCTGGTAGATGCCCATCGGGCCCATGTCATGGGCCTCGGCCTTGCTCCAGCCGAAAAGCTTTTCGTAAAAGGCGAAGGCGGCCCGCCACTCTCCCGCGTAAAGCTCATGCCAGCCCACCATGCCCGGCGTTCCCATGGCTGGCGGCGGCGGACCGTCCGCCATCAGTGGTTTGGCGATCAGGAAGACAGCGCCCTGCGGGTCGGAGACGACGGCGAAGCGGATGATCTCGGGCACGGTGATGGGGCCCTTATGGAGCGTGCCGCCTTCCTTCTGGATGCGCGCGGCCATCTGGTCCACATCGTCCACCTCGATGTAACCCAGCCAGGCGGGCCGACCGCCGCTTTTCGCCATCTCGTCGGGCAGGGGCATCAGGCCCGCCACACCGCGTCCGCCGACGGTGAAGATGGTGTAGCGCATGGCTGGGCTGCTGCCGTCTTGCGTGCCCCAGCCCACCACATCGCAATAGAATTGCGCCGCCGCGCCCATGTCGATGGCCATGACGTCGTACCAGAAGAAACTGCCTTGCATGAATCGACTCTTAGAACTGCGAGGTAACGCCGAGCTGGAACTGGCTCCTTGTATAGCGATAGAGTGGGATGTTGCTATCCTGGTTGGTGAAACTATAGGAAAATTTCGGCGTGAAGCCATGATAATCGAACCGCCGGTTTAGCAAGGTGAAATTCAACATCAAGGCTCGATCCGAACGGGTCACGCCAAATCCTGTCAGCGCTTTGTCATAATCGGTGAAATAATAGCTGGGTTGGAACCCGGCGGAGAATCCGAAAGGCAGATCCTGGCTATACGCCCCGCCCAGCCACCAAGCGGAATAGGAATAAGGCTGCGCTGCCGCGTCTTCCCGGTTGAAGCCCGCCTGCAGCTGGAACAGGCTGGAAGGCGACAGCACATAGCTGACCTGTCCGCCCAAGGAAACAAGCGGGCCGTTCTGCGCCGGATTGGTGCGATAGAACAGGCTCTGCGCGCCTAAGGAAACGCCGATCAGCCAGTCGGAGGTGATACCGATATCGGCCATCAGCCGGCCGCCGCCGCCATTGAGATAGGGCCGGTTGCCGTACCAGCGTTGGAATCCGGTGGCGAGCAAGCTGATGTCCCAGTCGGAAAAAAGAAATTGCGGCCCGCCATAAGAGGAAATGGTCATGTCGTCGAACTGGCCGCCGCCATATTCCAGGCGATAGGCGTCTAGACCGACACGCGCCTTCATATTGTCGGTCACAAGCGGAGACCATTCGGCGCCGACATCGCCGGCCAGGCCCAGGCCGCTTTTGCGACGCGCGCCGGGATCAAGCGTGAAAGGCAGGCCGTAGATGTCGATCAGCGAGACGCCGGTGGCGGCGTTCTCATTGCTGTCAGGCGCCAGCGCAAGGGAAAAATTGAAGGTCCATTGTTTGAGCCGGTTTATGGCGGAGAGGAAACGGTCGATGTTGACCTTGACCGCGTCAGGCACGTCACCGGCGCGGGCAAAGCGGAATTGGCGGTCGGCATTGTCGTAATCGCCTTTGAGGAAGAAAGCGCGCGCCAGCTCCAGCCGGACGCGCTCGGCATTGGGCTCATTGACCAGGATGTGGCGGAAATAAGAGATGGCGGCGTCATAATCCTTTTCCGCCACCGCGATGGTGCCGAGCAGGAACAGCGTTTCGCTGTCTTCCGGCCGTGTCTCCAGATCGTGCAACAGGATTTTCTTGGCGTCATCGAGGCGGTTGTTCTCGATCAGAAGCTGCGCGGCCTGGGTGTCGGTGAGGATAACTGTTTGCGGCGGTTGCTGAGCGCGCGCGGGAAAAGGGAGAACGAGCGCCGACAAAAAAATCGCAAGCTTCGCTGCTTTGGCCGACATTTGCAGCGTCAGTTCGTTTTTCCCACCGCAATGAATCCAAATGCGGTTTTGCCTTCGCCGGTTGGGTCGTGCAGCGTCCAGACCAAACCCAACTCCTGGCCGGTCGGTCCGAAGAGGGCGCCGTCGAAGGTACCGGTGGAATTCATATCAAATGCCATGGCTACCGCGGGAGGGCTAGCGGCAGCTGTGGTGCCAGACAGGGCGGCGCCTGACAAAGTGCCGGTGAGACGGACATCATTCCACGCGCCGGTCCCCGGTACGCCCGACAGGTTGGACGCGAACATGTTGGTCATCATACCGCTGACACTGCCGTCGGGAAAATTGACGGTGATGGTCGCATTGCCCGAAACTGATCCAACCACAACTGATCCGTAGGGCGAAAAGAGGATTGTGCCGCTTACTTGGGGGACGATGACGGCGCCAGCGGAGTTGGTCAAGCTAGTGGAATAGATGCCCTGGCCGCTGGAGGGCACGGCGGACACCGGTGTCTGAAAACCGGTTACGAAATCTCCGTAAATGAGCGTCGCATGGCCATCGCTTGGCGACAAATTCCAACTTCCCGCAAGCATGTAGTTCAAGAAGAATGGAGTCAAAAATATGCCGTATCCGTTCGAAAGAGGGCGATCATTCCCTTGCGGCTGCATCACCACTGCATCTATGTCCAAAGCGGGAATCTTGAGTTCATAACTCCGCCTTTGGCTGCCGAACGAGCCGGAGAGCCCGTTATAGGTAAGCGTTGCGCCACCGCTGATGACCGTGTCAGCCGGCACAGCTTTGCCGCTTAGGTTTAGATCGAAGGCCATGACACTTTGCTCCAGTGGGAAAACGGTTCCCACCGGAGGAGCGGGACTACTGGGGGGACTAAGCCCAACGGGACCACCCACGCTCTGTCCAGTCCCAGTCAAGGCGACATTGGCTCCGAAAGACCCGCGCGCCGCTGCTTGGATGGAAGCTGCTGGAACTGGAGCTGGTGTCGGTGCACCGCCGCCGCCACCGCCGCCGCAAGCTGCAAGCACTGATAGACTCGCAATCGCACCAAGCGAAACGAGGCGCATAAAACTGATCGTCTCCCAAACCCCTTGGGACAATCCGGAGAAACGCGCCGGAACGCCGCCCATATGAAAACCCCGGCAACAGGCTAGTAACGAAGCTGCCATAGCGGCAAGGGATGCCGGCTCCGGTAACCATCCTAAATTGTAATAGACTGTCGCGTTTTGCCTATTCGTGGTGCTGCAGGCCCTTGTTCACCAGGATGAAGAACACCGGCACGAAGAAGATCGCCAGGATGGTCGCGGTCAGCATTCCGCCGATCACGCCGGTGCCGATATCGTTCTGGCTGCCCGCGCCGGCGCCGGTGGCGATCGCCAGGGGCGAGACGCCGGCGATGAAAGCGATCGAGGTCATCAGGATGGGCCGGAGCCTTATGCGTGCCGCTTCCAGCGCGGCCTCAAAGGCCTTCATACCGCGCTTTTCGTTATCCACCGCGAACTCCACGATCAGGATGGCGTTCTTGGCGGAAAGACCGATGGTGGCAAGCAGGCCGACCTGGAAATAGATATCGTTAAACAGTCCGCACGCCGAAGCGGCTGCCACCGCGCCGATCACCCCCAGCGGGATCACCAGCATCACCGAAATCGGAATCGCCCAGCTTTCGTAAAGTGCCGCCAGGCAGAGATAGATGATGAAGATGGAAAGCCCGTAGAGCGCGGGCGCCTGGGCGCCGGACGCCTCTTCCTGGAAGGAGAGTCCGGTCAGCTCATAACCGACGCCCGGGGGCAGTTGCTGGAACAGCTTGTCCACCTCTTTGAGCGCGGTGCCGGTCGACACGCCTGGCGCGGGCACGCCCTGGATGTCGATGGAGCCGAAGCCGTTGTAACGGGTGAGCGTGGTGGGTCCCACCGTCCAGCTCGGCGTGGCGATGGAGGAGAAAGGCGCCATGTCGCCGCTCGCGGTGCGCACATACCAGCGGCTCAAATCCTGCGGCGTCATGCGGAACGGCGCGTCGCCCTGGATATAGACGCGTTTCACCCGGGCGCGGTCGATGAAATTGTTGACGAAATTGCCGCCCCAGGCCGCCGACAGCGTCGCGTTGGCATCGGCCAGCGAGATACCCAGTGCATTGGCCTTGGCCTGGTCGATATCGATATGGAGCTGCGGCGTATCATCCAGGCTGTTGGGATAGACCTGCTGGAACACGGCGCGATCCTGGGCCGCGAGCCCCAAGAACATGTTGCGCGCCTGAATCAGGCCGGCATGACCGAGCGCGCCGCGGTCCTCCATCTGGATTTCAAAGCCGTTGGATTGGCCCAGCTCCTGCACCGCGGGCGGCACGATGCTGAATACCTGCGCTTGCGGCAGGCCCATGAACTTGAAGATCGCGCGGTTGGCGATGGAAGTGGCGCTGTTCTGGGCGCCCGGCCGGTCTTTCCAGTCGCGCAGCCGGGTGAAAGTGATGCCGGCATTCTGCCCGGCGCCGGCAAAGCTGAAGCCCGCCACGGTGAAGACGAAATCCACATTGTTCTTCTCGTCCTCCAGGAAGTGTTTTCCCACCTGTTCCGCCACCGCCATGGTGCGGTCCTGGGTGGCGCCGGCCGGCAGGGTAATCAGGCTGATGACAAAGCCCTGGTCTTCCGCCGGCAGAAAGCCTGTGGGCAAGCGCAGGAACAGGAAAGCCAGCAGTGCCACGATGCCCGCATAGGCGATCATCATCAGCTTGGAATAATTCAAGGTGCGGGTGAGGCCGCGGCGATAGGCCTCCCGCATCCGGGCGAAGTTGCGGTTGAACCAGGCGAAGAAGGCGCTGAGCAGCCCGCGCGATTTCGCCGCGTGTTCGCTATAGGGCAGAAGCAGGGTGGCGCAGAGCGCCGGCGTCAGGATCAGGGCGCACATGATGGAAAGCAGCATGGCGGAGACGATGGTGACCGAGAATTGACGGTAGATCACCCCCGTCGAGCCGCCGAAAAAGGCCATGGGCAGGAACACCGCCGTCAACACCAGGCCGATGCCGATCAGGGCGCCCGTGATCTCTGTCATCGAGCGCAAGGTCGCCTCGCGCGGCGGCAATTTTTCCTCGCGCATGATGCGCTCGACATTCTCCACCACGACAATAGCGTCATCCACCAGTAGTCCGATCACCAGCACCAGGGCGAAGAGCGTCAGCGTGTTGATGGTGTAGTGGAAGGCGGCGAGGATGCCGAAAGTGCCCAAGAGCACCACCGGCACTGCCACGGCAGGGACGAGAGTCGTGCGCCAGTTCTGCAGGAAGATGTACATCACCAGGATCACCAGCGCGATGGCTTCGGCCAGCGTTTCCACCACCTGGCGGATGGAGAGGCGGATGTAATCGGTATTGTCGATGGGATAGGAGAGCTTCATGCCCGGCGGCAGGCTCGCGCGCAGCGATTCCGCCTTGGCCTTCACCGCGTCGACGGTGCGAAGCGCATTGGCGCCCGGTGCCAGCATGATGGCCGCACCTGACGCCGGCCTTCCGTTGAAAAGGCTTTCGATGGAATAATTTTCCGCCCCCAGTTCCACCCGTGCCACATCGCTCAAATGCACGACGGCGCCCGATGGGCTGGTCTTGACGATGATGTTGCGGAATTGATCGGGGGTCTGGAGCTGGGACTGGGCAGTTACGGTGGCATTCAGTTCCGTGCCTTTCGCCGCCGGTTGGGCGCCGATGGACCCGGCCGAGACCTGGGTGTTCTGCGCCTTGATGGCATTGGAGATGTCCGAAGGCATCAGCCCGAAATCATGCAGCTTGTAGGGGTCGAGCCAGATGCGCATGGCATATTGCGCGCCGAACACCTGGACATTGCCCACGCCGGTGACGCGCGACAGCGGGTCCTGCATTTTGGAGATCAGGAAGTCGGAAATGTCGACATTGTTGTAGCGGCCGCTATCGTCATAAACCGCCACGATCAGGATGAAGTTGGACTGGGCCTTGGTGACGGTGACGCCCTGCTGCTGCACCTGGGCGGGCAGTTGCGGCAGCGCCTGCTGCACCTTGTTCTGCACCTGGACCTGGGCGATGTCGGGATCGGTGCCGGCGGCGAAGGTGGCGGTGATGGAGACCGTGCCGTCGGCGTTGGAGGAAGAAGAGAAATAAAGCAGGTTGTCGAGCCCGGTCAGCTGCTGCTCGATCACCTGGGTGACGGAATTCTGCAGCGTCTCGGCATCCGCGCCGGGATAAAAAGTGTTCACCACCACTGCGGGCGGGGCGATCACCGGATATTGCTCGACCGGCAGGCTGAAGGCGGCAATGCCGCCCGCCAGCATGATCACAATGGCGATCACCCAGGCGAAGACCGGCCGATCGATGAAGAAGCGGGAAATCCCCATGATGTCCGCCTAGGATTTGACGGTTTGTGCCGGAGCGGGCG
>CAZEFQ010000046.1:0-3074 GCA_964511505.1 uncultured Rhizobium sp. | reverse complement strand
AACCTGGAACTGCCGGCCCAGATCGGCGTCCATCATCACGAAGTCGGAAGCAGCCAGCCGGTGCGCATCAATGTCGACCTGGCGGTGGAGGACCTGCTCGACCTTGATGACGACGTGAAAAAGGTGGTGGATTATGGGGTGATCGAAGGAAAGATCCGCGCCATCATCGCGCGCGGCCATCTCAACCTGGTGGAAACCCTGGCTGAGCGCATTGCCGCCGCCTGTTTCGAAGATGCCCGCGTCAGGACCGCCTGGGTCAGGGTGGAAAAGCTGCATGCCCTTTCCGCCGCCGAGTCGGCCGGCGTGGAAATAGAGCGTAGCCGCTAATATATTCCCGGCATGAATTCCGATCGCCCGCTTCAGGGCGCAGACCTCATCGGCTCTTATCTCAAGACCCTGCCGGATGCGCCGGGCGTCTATCGCATGCTGAACGCGGCGGGCGATGTGCTTTATGTCGGCAAGGCCAAGAGCCTGAAGAAGCGTGTCGGCGCCTATGCCAGGGGCGCGGCGCATAGCGAGCGCCTGACCCGCATGATCGCCGAAACCGCGGATATGGTTTTTGTCACCACCGCCTCGGAGATCGAGGCGCTGCTGCTCGAGTCCAACCTGATCAAGCAGCTGAAGCCGCGCTACAATGTTTCCTACCGCGACGACAAAAGCTTTCCCAATATCCTGCTGCGCCGCGACCATCCATTCCCGCAATTGTTGAAACATCGCGGCGCGCGCTCGACCGAGGGCGTCTATTTCGGGCCCTTCGCCAGCGCCGGCGCCGTCACCCGCACCCTCAACACCCTGCAGCGCGCCTTTCTGCTGCGTTCCTGCTCGGATTCGGTCTTTTCCGCCCGCACCCGGCCCTGCCTGCTGTTCCAGATCAAGCGCTGCAGCGCGCCCTGTGTCGGCCGGGTGGATGAGCCGGCCTATGCGGAACTGGTGCGGGAAGCGGAAGATTTCCTTCATGGCAAAAGCCGCGCCGTACAGGCCGAACTGGTCAAGGAGATGACCGCCAAGTCCGAGGCGCTGGATTTCGAGGCGGCGGCGCGGCTGCGCGACCGGCTGAAGGCGATGAGCCAGATCCAGGCCAGCCAGGGCGTCAATCCCTCAACCTTCGAGGAAGCCGATCTCTTCGCTGCCCATGGGGAAGGCGGGCAGGCCTGCATCCAGGTGTTCTTTTTCCGCAGCGGCCAGAATTGGGGCAACAAGCCCTATTTCCCCAGGCTGCCCTTCGACATGGAATTGCCGGAGATGCTGGAATCCTTTGTCGGCCAGTTCTATGACACGCGGCCCGCGCCCCGGCTCATCCTTCTTTCCGAAGAAATTCCCGAAGCCGCGCTTCTGGCGGAAGCGCTTTCGTCGCGGGCCGGACACAGAGTGGAGATCTCGACACCCCGGCGCGGCGAGAAGCGCGAGATCATGGAGCGGGCGCTGGCCAATGCCCGCGAACAACTGGGCCGGCGGCTGGCGGAAAACAGCGCCCAGCGCCAGCTGTTGGAGGGGGTGGCCGAAACTTTCGGGCTGGACCAGCCGCCCCGGCGCATCGAGGTCTATGACAATTCCCATATCCAGGGCGCGCATGCGCTGGGCGCCTTCATTGTGGCGGGCCCCGACGGCTTCGAGAAAAGCCAGTACCGCAAATTCAACATCAAATCCGCCGATCTCACCCCGGGCGATGATTACGCCATGATGCGCGAGGTCCTCACCCGCCGATTCGCCCGCCTGGTGAAGGAAGAAGCGGAGCCGCCGGAGACCCTGAAGTGGCAGCGGCCGGAGCTGGTCTTGATCGATGGCGGCCCCGGACAGCTTTCGGCTGCCTGCCAGGTCTTCGCCGATCTGGGGGTGGAGGATGTGGCGCTGGCGGCCATCTCCAAAGGGCCGGACCGGGATGCGGGGCGGGAGCATTTCTATCTTCCCGGCAAGGAGCCCTTCCGTCTGGATGTCAAAAGCCCTGTTCTTTATTACCTGCAACGCCTGCGCGACGAGGCGCATCGCTTCGCCATCGGCGGCCATCGCAAGAAACGCGCCGCCGCCATCGGCGCCAATCCGCTGGACGAAGTGGCAGGGGTGGGCGCGGGCCGCAAGCGCGCCCTCTTGGAGCATTTCGGCTCGGCGCGGGCGGTGGCCGCCGCCAGCCTCACCGACCTCCAATCCGTCTCCGGGGTCAGCGCCACATTGGCCAAGAAAATCTATGACTTCTTTCACCCTGGTGGGTGACGGAGCAATTTCCGCCTTTTAGACTGACGCCATGTTCCAACTGCCCAATGCCCTCACCATCCTGCGCATATTGCTGGTGCCCGTTTTCGTTATCGCCTTTGTGATGCCGGGCGATGCTGCCCGTCTGGTGGCGGTGTTCGTGTTTGCCCTGGCCGGGATCAGCGACTGGGCGGATGGATTTGCCGCCAGGAAGCTCAAGGCCGGCTCGGATTTCGGCCGCATGCTCGACCCCATCGCCGACAAGGTGCTGGTGGCCGTGGCGCTGATGATGCTGGTGGCGGAAGGCACCTCGCTTCCCAGCCGCAATCCGGCGACGGGGGCGCTGAGCCTGCTCAGGCTGGTGCCGGCGGTGATCATCCTTTCGCGCGAGATCCTGGTCTCGGGCCTGCGCGAATTTCTTGCCGGCACCCGCGTCAGCGTACCGGTCACGGCCATCGCCAAATTCAAGACGGCGGTGCAGATGGTGGCGATCGGGGCGATGCTGCTGACGCCGCTGACCGATAAATATTTCCCCGAAATTCCGGCCAGGACCTATCTGGCCGCCGCTTATATTCTGTTATGGATCGCCGCCGCGCTGACCGTTTATACGGGCGTGATCTATTTCAAGAACGGCATGGCGCATATCCGCCCCGGACCTACGCCGGATTAATTCCTCGCCGGATCAGGCGGGAACGGTCACGCCCCTTACCTCATCGGCATAGGCGTTCATCAACGTCTCGGTGAGTTGGCCCGGCTTGAACTGGTACGGCCCGATCTCCCGCACGGGGGTCACTTCCGCCGCCGAGCCGGTCAAGAAACATTCGGAGAAGCCGGTCATTTCCTCCGGCTTGATATGACGTTCCACCACCTTGACCCCCCGCGCCTTG
>CAZEFQ010000045.1:0-43780 GCA_964511505.1 uncultured Rhizobium sp. | reverse complement strand
GCGGCCCAGGCCGATGCGGCTCATCTGCCGCTCAGCCAGCTGGCGCTCCACGATCAATTGGGTGGCGATGCCGGCATGGTCGGTGCCCGGCTGCCAGAGCACGTCTTTTCCCCGCATGCGTTCGAAGCGGGTGAGGATGTCTTGCAGGGTGTTGTTGAGGGCATGGCCGATATGAAGCCGGCCGGTCACATTGGGCGGCGGGATCACGATGCTGAACGGCTCGGCGCCCGGGCGGCGCCCGGGCCTGAAGGCGCCGGACGCCACCCACAGGGCATAAATCCGCCCTTCCACGTCCTGGGGATTGAAAGTTTTGTCCAACATGAAAAACCGGAGCTCCTTGGCGGGGCTTTCCGGCTTTTTCAGGCGGAGGTCAACCCCCGCCGGTTCAGTGCGGGCATCAGCGTTTGCGAGACCTTACGACGCGCTCAACTTCAGCCCGGATGGCGTTTTCAAGCATGGGCGGGAAATTCTGGTCCATCCATTCCCGGATCGCAGGCTTCATGGCTTCGATCACGGCGGCGCTGTTGTCGCCAAGATAGCCCTTCAGCACCGGCTCAAAGCTTTCGCGCACGGCGCGTTCGAACACCGATTCCACGGTCGCGCCGTCCATACTCGGCAGCGGCGGCGCGCTCCTGAGAGGCGGCTGGGGCTCGGGCATTTCCTCTTCGGAGATCCGGCTGAAAGCATCATCCATGGCTTGGCGGGTGCGGTCTGAAAAGATGTCATTGTCCGCAACAGGCGCAGGCGCGGGCGTTTCGGCCTGGAAAACAATATCGTCCGCCGGAGGCGGCTCAGGCAGTGGTGCGGGCGCTGGCGCCGGAGGAACGGGAATTTCCACCACCTCCTGCTGGGTCAGTTCCAGGACATCGGGTTCGGGAGCGGGAGCCGGCGCTGCAGGGGTCTCTGCCGGCGGCGGCGCGTCCTCGGAAATGATTTTCCGGATGGAGGCGAGAATTTCCTCCATCGTAGGTTCGTGCTGCGGGCTGGACATGCATGAACTCCCAAGCGGCTGGAACCCTAGGACAGTGGCCCAGGGAAGGCAAAGATTAGGTTAACAGGCGTCTACCGGGCCCAATAAACCGCAGTTTGTTGAAGGACTTGAGGACGCTAGAGGCATTTCCTGCGTCAGAAGATGAAGCCTTGGTGCTTCTTGAAGCCGGCGAGCAGCGGCACTTGGGCATCAAAGCCCGGTCGGCTTCCCACCTGGCCATGCTCGCGTACGAACAGGGTGGCGCGGTCTTCCGGCTTGAGGAAGGCAAGCAGCTTTCCGCCCTCTTTGAGCTGGCCGAGCAGGGTTTCAGGACGACCCTCAATGGCGCCATTGACGAAAATCAGGTCATAAGGTCCTCCCATGGGAAAACCCTCGATCAGCGCGCCCTGGGTGACCTCGATATCGCCCTCAGCCCGCTCCAAAGCCTGGGTTGCGGCGCGGACCAAGTCGGCGTCCTGCTCCAGGGCGACCACCGATCCCGCCAGCCGGGCGAGAACCGCGGAGGAATAACCGGTGGCGCAGCCCACATCCAGCACCCGGTCGGCGGCCTCCACTTCGGCCAGCTGCAACGCCTTTCCGAAAGAGCGGGGATCGAGCAGGAAGCGGCCCGGCGCCACTTCCACCGGCGCATCGGCATAGGCCAGCGCCTGGCGGGTGGAGGGGACGAAGCGCTCCCGCGCCACAGCAGCCAAGGCGGCAAGAATTCGGGGATCAGTGACGTCCTGGGAGCGGATTTGCGTCTCGATCATGTTGGCGCGGGCGGCGTGCATGGACATGGAATCGGAAAGCCCCTGGCAGGATGGCGCGGTTATAGGGGGGGCAAATCGGGGAGACAACGGCGGACTCTTTGATGGCGGGCTCGAAAGACGCCATCCCCAACCCCTCCCCACTATGCTGGCGCCAGGGGACTTTTCGCCCGCTTTTGGGCCTCGGCCTGGGTCAGCCTTCAATATTGGGGTTTGAGAGATATCCTGTTATAGGCCCTGCCCCACCCTGGCGCAGGACGCGCGCTTTGAGAGGCCACGTGGCGGAGTGGTGACGCAGCGGTCTGCAAAACCGCGTACCCCGGTTCAATTCCGGGCGTGGCCTCCAACCCTTTGCATGTTTTTTGGGCTGTTTATCGGCTTCGCTTCACCCTCCGTTAAGTTGATTCGAACCTGCCGCAAAAAGTTCCCGTCCGGTTAAGTGTTTGTTAACCCTGAGCCGGGCATCATGCTCGCGTCTTCCTTGAAGACACCCCACCATTACCCAACGCCTTGGGGCCGGGCTCATACCCGGCCTCTTTTTTTGTCCCGGACGGACGGAAGTCCGCGAAATAGCTGGAAATTCAGGGCCAAATTCCACTGGTTTTGGGGGGAAAGACGCGCTAGAAGCCGCGCCTGTTCCTCGGTAGCTCAGTGGTAGAGCAACCGGCTGTTAACCGGTTGGTCGCTGGTTCGATCCCGGCCCGGGGAGCCATCTAGCTTCTGTTAGCGAGCGGAGCGAGCTTACAGAAGCTGATGCCCCCGCCCAGGCGGGGGCCCATCTTCCAGGGGCTGTGCGGGGTGGGCAAGTTATCGCCGGTTGTTGCCATCGGATGGGGACTGACCGCGATCGCCATCGCGGCGGTGCTGCTGCTGTCCGTGGGCACGCTCTTCCTGGAAAGGTGCCCAGGCTATGCCGCCTGTCCGTCGATCCAATACGCGCAGATCCTCGAGACCGACCCGGATGCCCTGGCGCTGACGGCCTCGATTGCGCAGACCGAAACCGCTGCATTGACAGAAGCCGTAGCGGACCCGGCGCAGAAGAAAATCCTTCTGGGCAAACTCATCTATTTCGACACGAACTTATCGGTCAGAAGCAACCAAGCCTGTGCCAGCTGCCACGCGGCAGACGCCGGCTTTTCCGGCGGCGTCAGCGTTTACGGCGCCTCCGGTGTCACCTTTCCGGGTTCGGTCGCGCTCCGCACTGTCAACCGCAATCCGCCCAGCGCAGCGTACGCGGTGTTCGCGCCGGTTCTCTCTTACCGCGCCGTGACCGGCGATTTCATCGGCGGCACCTTCTGGGACCAGCGGGCCACCGGCGAGATCACGGGCATTCCCGCCGCCGACCAGGCGCTGAGCCCCTTTGTCAACCCGCTGGAAATGGCGCTGCCCGATGAGGCCTGCGCCGTCCTGCGTGTCACGGAGGGACGTTATGCAACCCTGTTCGCCCAAGTCTGGGGCGCGCTTTCCATTCGCTGGCCGGCCAATGCGCGGAGAATATGCGGTATAGCGGGCGAAGGGGGCAGCTTGCGGGTCTTGGCGCTTTCCACCCAGGACCGTGCCGCCGCCGAGCAGGCCTATAAGAACATCGCCCTCTCGCTCGCCGCCTTCGAGGCCTCTCCCTCGGTGTCGCCCTTCAGTTCGAAGTACGATGCCGTGGTGGCGGGCAAAGCGCATCTCACGGCGCAGGAGGCGGAAGGTTTCAACCTGTTCCTGGACAAGGCGCGTTGCACCCTGTGCCATGTCGCGGCGGGACTCCATCCGCTGCTCACCAACTTTGCTGCGGTGAATACCGGCATTCCCGCCAATCGCAGACTTCCCTTCTACGGCGAGAGCGTGGACGACGGCAAAGGACTGATCGCCAATCCCGCAGGCGCGGCGTATATCGATCAAGGCACGGGCGCGATGCTGGCACAATCATCCAAGCCGGAGTGGCGGCAATTGGCGCCGCGCTTCAACGGCGCGTTCCAGGTGCCGACGTTGCGCAATGTCGCTGCCCTGCCCCGGCCCGGCTTTACCCGTGCCTATATGCATAACGGCTACTTCACCAGCCTCGCGGAGATCGTTCATTTTTATAATACGCGTGATGTTCTCCCGCGCTGTGCTGAAGGCAAGGGGACTGTGGGCGTCAATTGCTGGCCGGCGCCGGAGCATCCGGCCAATCTGAACACCCAGATAGGCAATCTGGGCCTGACCAAGGACGAGGAAGCAGCCCTTGTCGCTTTCCTCGGCACCTTTACGGACGGCTATATGGCCGGGACCAGGCCTTGAAGGCCGCCATTGCTCAACCGACCGGCTCCGGCACCGCCGCCATTTTTTCCTGCAGGCGATTGAGGTTTCTGAGCGAGAACAGATGCAGGAAAATCAATTCCAATTCATCCGTCTTGACCAACTGCGCCAGCACATCGCCGGAAAGCGCTTTGAGCTTGTCGCGGTTGACGATGCGAAAGCCGGTCAGCCGCCGATCCGGATCTTTGGGCAAGGGCACGCGCGCTTCGACCGGTTCCAGCAGGCCCAATTCGTCAAGCTTCTTTCCGAAGGCACGGGTACGCCCGAAATGCGCCTGGTATTCGCGCAGGAAATTGAGAGTATTGGTGAGGAAGACAGTATGTTCTCCGCTTGAATCGAACAGCCGCTCGCCTTTCCCCTCCGTGTTGAAGCCGGAATAATTCCGGTCGATCATCAGGGTGAAGGTCTCGGCCTTTTCATCGGTGGCGAAGACGAAAGGATAACGGCGGACGAAAGCGGGAATATAGCCCGCATCCCAGCTCCCATCTTTGCCGACATAGGCATTCTCCTTGTCGCGCACGCCCAGGATGGCCGTGGGAATGAGGCCCTCCGCGGCGTCGGTGAACACAATGGCATAATCGGCGACGGCGCGGGGGAATTCGGCGAGAACCACCGGCACGGCGTTGGTCTCGCGGGCGAATTCATAGCTTTTGCCTTGCTTGAGGGACAATTGGCCGTGGGCCTTGTAGGTGACCGGCGTCACGTCTTCATATATCAAGAGCTTTTTCATGATTGTCCCTGTGAACGTCTTTTAAACGGGCAACGGCCCGATATCCTAGCTGTCTTTTATTGCGCGATCTTGTCAGGTGTGGCTGCGTGATCAGGACCTGAGACGAATGACCACACCGCTCGCCGCCGGCACGTCCAACAGCGCGTTCGCGCCGGATATTCTCACAGTCTCGGTCTTGCCGCCGCTCCAGACGCCGTCGCCGCCAACGGTGGCGTCCGCGAATGTCACGCCCGATGTGGCGGAAAGCGAGGGCGCCCGGAGCCGCCATGCCTCGGCTCTGTGAAACGGAATGCCGCTCACTTCAACCGCGGCGGCGCGCGCCAAATCCTTGTTGATTGCGGTGACCATGGTTTCGCCGTTTCTCTCGGTCGCGTAGGCGGTGAGATTGACGCCGGCGGCATCCAGCATGACGCCCAGCCTTTCGCCAAAGCCGGCCTTGGCAAAGGCGAGCAGGCCGTAATATTCCGGCGCGGCATTGAAATGACCGGCAAGATCATCGCCGATGGGTGTGTAGTGGCTCACCCAGCCCAGATGATTGACTCCGGTCTCCATATTGACACCCGCACAGCCATAGCCGGCCAGCACGAATAGGTAATCGAGAACCCAGAGTGAAGCCGCGAACGTATTGCTGACGCCTTCCTTGCCGCCACCCGAGTAAGAAGCGGTCTCGCACATGCGCCAGGGCAGATGCGCCGATTGCGATGCCGCCTGGAATTGCGCCAACGCCGGCTGGAATTTCTTCTCTTCCTGAAGCATCAATTCGAGCGTGCTGGTGGGATTGGCCTGGCCCTGGATATAATGGTGCGCGGTGAGGAGCACCGCGTCCCTCCCCTCGTCCCGCGCGAAATTCGCCATCCAGTCGATGCCGCGTCCCGCCAGGTCGGGTCCGGCAAACGGCACGCGCGGCAACTGCGCGCGGATCGCGGTTTTGTAGCGCCGGTACTCCGCGAGCCATTCGGCGTAGCCGTAAGGTTCTTTGCGGTGTCCGGCCTGCACAAAAAGATCGGGCTCGTTGCCGATCTCCAAGGCCAGCAGGCGGTCGCCCATCGTCTCTACGATGGCACGGGCTTCGGCCACGGCATTGTCCAGCCTGTCGCCGCCCAGATTGATGCCCCAGATCAGTTTCCACCCGGTGGCGTCCAGAAAGGTTCTCAACTCGCGGAAATTCGCGTCATTCACCACCGTGCCCTTAGGCAGGGATTTCGCCGCGCCGGCGGCGTCATAGGAAGAAAAATCCGAAGTGTTGCCGCCGACACGGATCACGCCGCGCTGACCGAGATTGCGTACCAGCTGGACATAGGCCCGGTTCTTGGCGGAAAGCAGACCCGGCACCGCAACCGAAGAAATTTCATAGCCAAGACCCATATAGTCCGCCGGCACAGCAGGAAAGCGCCTGGTGGAATCGATGCGGATGGAAACCATATCGGCGGCGCGGCCGGCAGAGGACAAAGCACAAAGGCCGGCGGAAGCCGCCAGCAGGGACCGGCGTGTAATGGTCATGCTGCCTCGCATTTTTGGAGCAGGAAGCTTGCGCTTGGCCTTTGCCAAAGGCTATCGGATTCTGGACGGCAGCGACAAAAAAGGCCCCGAAGCCCTGTCCCGGTTTCCCCGAAGCACGGCGTATTAGGCGGTGATCAGCTGCGTCTCGCCGCGCCTTGCGCGCAGCTTGCCGCCGATGCCGATAAACCCGGCTATCAGCATGGTCCAGCAAGCCGGCTCGGGCACATATTCTCCGGCGTGCGCAATGACGATACCCGGTTCGTCACCGCTGATATAATCGCTGTTGAAAAGCTCCAAAGTCGTGATGTCGGTGCTGCTGTCATAGCTGACCTGGGGCTGCCACTTGTCCAGGTTGACAAAATAATTGAAGTCGTGGACCGACCGCTTGCCTGGGATATGAATGAGCTCGTTGAAGACTATTCCATTGAATTCGTCGCCGGTAAGGGCGCCGAGATTGTTTCCGCCGCTATAGATGTCGATCGCGTTGAATCCCAGAAAGACTCGATACCGAAGAATCGAACTTGCGGCCGTTGGCGGGTAAATGATCGCACTTGTGTAACTCCCGCTCCACGACCCGGCCGTTCCATCGGAAGATATGTTCAGCCAGACATCCGGCGGCCCGTAAGATCCGGCAGGCGGCGTGACAGTGACTCCCCCGGGGCCATTCTGGAATGTGATATTCTGGGCGTTGCCCGCCGGCCTGAAATCAAAGCTTTCATTGAAAGCAGGGCCAGCCGCATAGGAAATGGATTGCGAGTAAACGGCGCCCGCGCCCGTAAAATCGTCTGCATTGTCGGCGCTGATGGTGATTTCGATCGTACTGCTGATCACCTGCGCGGCATGTGCCGGCACAGAAGCCAATCCGGCAAGCACCGTCGCAGTCAGGACCGCCGTTTTCATTGAGTTCCCGCGGTGGAAGCGAATGTCTTTACAACCAGCCTGGGGAATCTCCACGCGAACAAGCGCGCGGGCAATCACGAAAATGCGGTGAAACCAACCAATGATGCGGAACCGCAAAAAAAACCCGCGCATCGGCAGGCACGAGCCGACGCGTCATTCCCTCGGGCCGAACGTCGCCAGGATGTTTCCCGAGATCACCGTGACATACTGCTTGCCGTCCACTTGATACGTGACCGGCGTATTGACGATGGAACCGCCGAGATTGGTCTTCCAGAGGACTTTTCCGTTTCTGGCATCGAAGGCATAGAAATACCCTTCGCGGCCGCCGGTGAAGAGAATGTCCGACGCCGTGACCAGCATGCCGGCATCGGTCATGTCATATTGCGGGAAGGTCCAGGCACGTTGGCCGGTTTTGGGATCAAGCGCCACGGTGGCGCCGCTGCCCACTTCGCTGGTCCAATAATCGATCGGCCCGCGCCGTCCGATGCCCACGGTGGGCGCGCCGGGCGCCGGCGCAAGACCGGTCGCGCCGCCACCCGCGAAATTGCGTCCCGGTTGATAGACCGCCTCTTCCCGCCGGTAGATGCTGCCATAATTCTCCCACACCGAAAAATAGAATAGGCCGGTACGCGGGGAGTAAGCCGGCGGATACCAATTGGTGCCGCCCTGATTGCCGGGATAGGTTGGCTGACCCGGCCCCTGCGGGGTCTGGATCGGACGGCCATTGGCGTCGAGTCCGCTCGCCCAGTTCACCTTCACGAAAGGCGCGCCACGCAGGAATTTCCCCGTCTCGCGATCCAGCACATAAAAGAAGCCGTTACGGTTGGCCCACATCATGACTTTCGTGGGCTTGCCGTTCCAATCCATGTCGGCCAGGACCGGGACCTGGGTTGAGTCATAGTCGTAACCGTCATTGGGCGTGAACTGGAAATGCCATTTGAGTTGTCCCGTGTCGGGGTTTAGCGCCACCACGCTGTCGGAATAAAGATTGTCGCCGGGACGCTGGGCGGGATTCCAATCCGGGCCGGGATTGCCGACGCCAAAATAGACCAGATTCAAAGCGGGATCGAAGGAGCCCATGGTCCAGACCGAGCCGCCGCCGGTCTTCCAGGCATCGCCGGTCCAGCTTTCAAAGCCCGGATCGCCCGGACCGGGAATGGTGTAGAAGCGCCAAAGTTCTTTTCCCGTCTTGGGATCGAAAGCGGCGATGAAGCCGCGGATGCCGAATTCCGCCCCGCCCACCCCCACAAGCACTTTGTCATGCACGATCAGGGGAGCCATGGTGATGGAATAGGCCAGCTTCACATCGGCCACGGCGATGTTCCAGATGGGTTTGCCGGTCTTGGCGTCCAGCGCGATCAGATGCG
This sequence comes from uncultured Rhizobium sp., assembly GCA_964511505.1. GTDB lineage: Bacteria > Pseudomonadota > Alphaproteobacteria > Micropepsales > Micropepsaceae > Rhizomicrobium. Next base: position 35,260 of record CAZEFQ010000045.1, on the reverse strand, counting down.
CGTCCAGCGTGCCCATGAACAGCGTGTCGCCCAGCATCGCCACGCCGCGATTGTTGGAGCCGCAACAGACCCGCGCGGCGGGATCGGGCGTCCAGCGATAGAGCCAGAACAGTTTTCCTGTCCGGGCATCCACCGCCATCACGTCATTGGGGCGCTGCGTGACATACATGATGCCGTCCACCACCAGCGGATTGGATTCCCAGGCGCCGGGCACCTGGTTCTGCACAATCCATTTCTGTTCCAGGTTCTTCACATTGCCCTGGGTGATGCCCGTCAAGCTGCTGTAGCGCTGGTTGGAATAAGTCCCGCCATAGGTGAGCCAATTGCCAGGTTCGCCGGCGGCATTCTGGATGCGCTGGGACGTGACTTGCGCCGTCACCGCGGCGGGAAAGAACCCGGCAAGCAGGAAGAGCAGAAGAAATATGCGGCGCATGGTCACCCCTTCAACGAAACCAGATAGGCCAGGAGATCGGCCATTTCATCGCCGGTGAGCTTTCCCTGATAGGATGGCATCTCGGAGGTCATGCTGACGTCATAGCTTCTGATGTCGGATTTCTGGATGGAGAGCATGCGTTCCTGACTGTCGATCAGGCGGACCGAGAATGTGTCCTCGTCGTAGCGGCGGCCCTTGAGCGTGCGTCCATCCCTGGTGACGATGCTGACGGAACGGTTGATCGGCATGGTGGCCTTGGAGGGATCGCTCAGCGACATCAGGATTTGGCCAGGTCTGCGATTGAAGCCGATATCGGTCAAGTCGGGCGCGGTGCGCGCGCCCACACCCGCGACGCGATGGCATTGGGCACAACCGCCCTTGCCGTCAAAGATCGCCTTGCCGCGCACAGCGTCGCCAAGCCGGAAGGTCGTGCCGCTCTGGTCCAGGCCGGAGCGGACAAAGGCAACCAACTCGTCCAGCTCTTCCGGCTTCATGGCGAAGGGCGGCATGCCCTGCGGGTTGCCGGTGGTGATCATGCGGCGGATATCATCGTCGCTTCGCACTGTGTGGAATTGCTGGCGCGCCAGATTGATCCCGGCGATGCCGTCGCCATTGGCGCCATGACAGAGCTGGCATTGACCGACGTAAAGCCGGTAACCGGCCTGAATCTGCTCGGCACTGTATTGATGGTCGTCCTGCGCCCACGCGGTGGCACAGCCGGCCGCGCTGAACATCACCACGACGGCAAGCTGCAATGCACGGTGCATGGATTCGGCCCCTTCAGGAGGATGTTAGGAGCGCCGCCGCTGTCTGACAACAAGGATGGGGTTCTGGGTGCGGCGCAAAATAGAAACGGCGCCGCAGTGGGCGCCGTTTCCAGGTCAAATGGCAAACCCCCTACTCGGCCGCCTTGTCGGCCAGGGCTGATGTTTGCCGGGCCATGCGCTGGGGGCGTTCCTTGGCAAAACGCTGGACGCCCTTGAAGATGGAGTCCGGATCGAGACGCGCTTCCGCGATCACATCCTTTTCCAACCCGCCCGTCAGCCACTGATTGTCGAAGTCGGACGTCAGCGAGTAGGCGTCGGTGAGCGGCCCCAGATCCCGGATCGGCCAGACCCGGCGGGTGCCCGAGGTCACCACCATGGCATCAAAGTAAGCCTCCGGCGGCAGCACCGAGTTCCGGTAGGATTCGGGCTGGTGGTCGAACAGCTCTTCGCTGATGGCCGAGATCACTTTCACATTGATGCCGGCTTCCTCGAGCTTTGGAAGCGCTTTCACCAGATTCACGGTTGAACTCGCCCCGCTTGCTATCACATAGCCATGGCGCGGCTTGCCCGGCGCGAAATCGCGGATCACATAAAGACCCTTGGCCGCGGCCAGCGGGTCGGAATCTGCGAACTTGCTGCGGTCCGCCACCGCGAAATCAGGGCGCGCTACCTCAATAATGATGATGCCGACCTTGGGCTCCCGCGCCGCAATCTCGGCGGCGGCGAAATAAGCCGGCGCCACATCGTTATAATCCCAGAAGTTCAACTGCACGGTCTGGCCACGCGGGAAGAGCTTCCAAACCTGGGTGGCGAAGATGCCGAAATGACTGCGCCCGTCCGCCGCCGTTTCGGGCCCGGAATGGCCGACCAGAATATGCAGGACGCCAGTGCGGAACTTGCTGTCCTGGTTCTGCTGGCTCCAGATGCGGGCCGGCGTGTACATCAGGGGCGTGAAGGCGCCATAGGTGCCCGACAGCGCCCAGACGCCGTTGAATTTCTTGGGGTCGACGCTGGCATTCTGGCTCACCAGGCCGATCGCCGAACAGGCATTGCCGGCTTCCTGGATCGCCGCCTTGACGCGGGTGCCGGCCGGATTGTCGAGGGCATCATAATGGCCCCAAAGCGCGCCGTGCTCGACATTGATGGATTCCGAGAGGTCTGCCGCCAGGGTGAAAAACCGGTTTTCGGTGACGTAGTTCATCCATTTGATGACTTCGGAAATGGCGCGGCGCGGCCCCGCCGCCTCACCCGTCTTCTTGAAGAGGCTGAGAGAGACTTCCTTTTCCGCACCGGAGAAGGGGTTCTTCACCTTGAGCTTCTGGGGCTCGCGCGGCAGGTTCTTGGGCCTCAACCGCTCATCCAGGAAGGGATCGGGTTTGCCGGCGAAATGGGACGGCATGTTGTCTTTGATCCCCTCGCCAATGGTGACCAGCCGGTTGGCGACCCAGTCGCCCAACCCTTTCTTGTCAAGCACCGACATCACGACATCGATGTTGGTCTTGAACTGGATCAGCCTCTCGCGCTCATCCGTCACCGCGCCATTGCGGATGCCTTCGAACTGGACGCCATAGCGGGCCTCGAAGGTGCTGGCCAGGGCGACGAAATACTCCGAATTCATCTTCTGCGCATAAGGATGGCTCTGGTAGCTCACGATCTGCTTGACCGAGTTGGTAAGACTGCCGTTCGCCGCGGCGGGCCAATAACCCTTGATGGTCTTGGCGATGGCGATCATGGGACGCGGATCGGAATCGTCCCAATTTTCCATGGTTTCCATGGCATGCACCACCTGGCCGTAATCGCCGCCATCGGCGACCTTGATCACATTCCAGCCATAAGAGGTCCACTGCTCCACCAAATCGTAGCCGGTGTTGCGCTTGGGGATCACGCCGCCGAGCAGGACATCATCGATGCCGGCATTATTGTCGGAAAGGATCACGCGCAGGCGCTTGCCCACGCCGAGAGACAGAGCCTGGGTCTTGAGTTCCTGGGCATGGCCTTCGGTCATGGCGAATTCGCCTTCAAAGGCGATGACTTTGGTATCTTTGACGCCGGCGATGTTCCAGAAAGCCGCCTTGCCCGCCGAGGTGGCGACACCGACGCCGGAAGGACCGCCATTCACGTCATTGGTGACGTCCACGCTCTCGGCGTGCCCGGCCAACGCCTTGATGCCGCGCAGCTTGGCCTGGGCAAAGGCGGGATGATCGGTGAGATTGTTGTCCTTGAGGATGGTTGCCATGGCGTTGGCGCCCCGGCGGAAGCCGATGGCGTCGATCGGCAGCATCGCGATTTCGGGATCGACGTGATAGCGCGCGTCCTGTGTGAGTGCGTATTGGCGCGCCATCGCCTGGTAAAGCACCATCCAAAGCGCATAACAGGTGGGCACGCTGTGCCCTGCGGCCATCATGAATTTGTCGGTAAAGGGATGCTTGGGGCGGCGAATGTCGTAGCGCAACCCGCCCTTGTCCGGGCCCGCCAGATGGGCCGCCACATTGAAGGGCGTATAGGCCAGTGGGCCACCGAAATGGCCTGTCTGGGCGTAGTTCCCCAGGAGGACCAGGGTCATGCAGGTCATGAAACCCACATCTTCCAACCGCGCGCGTTCTTCGGTGCTCAAATTTGTTGACATGCCTTTAGGTCTCCAGCTCCCGCTTTATTCTCTTGAGATAGCAACTAATCCCTGCCCGGCCAGCCAGGCCGGCCATTCGGGGCCTTCTGGTATTTCGCCACCGCGCCCCTGGCAAGTTCTACTTTGTTCCGCCGAACATATCCTGCCCGTAATCTCAGGCAAAGCCTCGGCGGACCGAGGGCTGCGAAACCCCTTTTTTGAAGGCCGGCGTCAGCAATGGCCGGTCATCTGGCCCACCAATTCGCACAGCCGTTCCAGGTTGAAAGGCTTGTGCAAAGTGCGGATTTCGCGGGCGCGCAACAAGGCCGGCGGGGGGTCCTGGGCGTAGCCGGTCATCAGGAGAATTTTGAGCTCGGGCCTCAGCGAAAGGCCTGCCTCCGCCAGGGCATAGCCGTCCATGCGCGGCATCTTGATGTCGGAGACAAGGACTTCAATGCCGGGATAGCGCTTAAGCAACGCCAAGGCTTCTTCGCCGTCTCCGGCCTGGAAAACTGAAAAGCCGGCATCTTCCAGCATCTCCACGGCGATGGCGCGAAGCATCGCCTCGTCCTCAGCAAGCAGAATCTGACTCATGATCCCTCCTCCGCGTGGCGCGGCATGTAGATGGTGATGGTGGTTCCCTCGCCGGGCGTGCTTTCAATCACCAGATAACCGTTCGATTGACGCACATATCCGAATGTCATGCTCAATCCCAGCCCGGTTCCTTTGCCCAACGGCTTGGTGGTGAAGAACGGATCCAGGGCGCGATGGCGCACATCTTCGCTCATCCCTATGCCGGTGTCTTTCACATAGAGGGCGACATAATCGCCCGGAATGAATTCCGAAACCCCCGCCGGCGGCTCGCGGAGGCTGACGTCTCTCGTTTCAAGCAGGAGCGTGCCGCCATCCGGCATCGCATCACGCGCGTTGTTGGCGAGGTTCAGGATCACGTTCTCCAACTGGTTGAGATCACAGAGTGTCCACCAGCGTGCGCTCAACACGGTGTCGATCGTGACCTTTTCGCCCACCGAATGACGGAGAAGCTCCGCCATGCCCGCGACCAGTTCGGAAAGCCTGACCGGCCGGGGCGAAAGCGGCTGGCGGCGGGAAAATGCCAGTATACGCTGGGTCAGATTGGCGGCACGGTCCAGGGCTTCCTCGGCGGAAGCGATGTAGGAAGTATCGGGACTCAAGGCCGCTTTTTTCTGCAGCATGCGCAGGTTGCTCTTGGCGATCATGATCAGGTTGTTGAAGTCATGCGCAATGCCGCCGGACAGCTGGCCTACCGCTTCCATCTTGTGACTCTGGCGCAAGGCCTCCTCGGTCTTCTGCCGCTCGCTCATCTCGTTCTGAAGGCGGGTGTTGACCTCGGACAATTGCGCGGCACGCAGCGAAAGAGCGGCGCGGGAGAATCCCAGCACCCCGATCACCAGGGCACCCATGGTGACCAGGAGCACAAGACCGGCATAGCGCGCGATGCGCCGGGGTGCCGGTTCGGTATTGGCGATCAGTGTCACCGCGCCGATGGCGCGTCCGTTGACGGCAACCGGCACACTCACCTGCAAGGCATCGCCCGCGACCTCAGAATCTCCCGCCTCCCAGATCGCGCCATGCAGGGCGGGAGGAAGCTTCTCGCTGCGGGAGAATTGCGCGAAAAGCATTCCCTTGGCATCGTAGACGCCGGCCGCGCGCAGATCGGGATTGGCCTCCAAAGCGCGCACATATTCCTGGGCCGCGGCGGAATCGCCGAACGAGACCGCGGCGGTGACGCTGGCGGCCAGAATCTCGGCCTGTCCCTTGACATCGCGAGCCTGCTGGGTGGCGTAGAGCTGGTCTTCATAACGCGCCATGGCGATCCCGGCGACCAGCAGCAGCGAGGCGGCGGCAAGCGCCGCCGCGATGGGCCAGTTCCAGCCGGCGCCGGCGGTGATCATGGTCCGTTCCGGCGATTCACGGAATGCGCCAGCTCCAGGAGCTTGGAACTTATGCGGATGCCGTTTCTTGCCGCGGCCGCGTCGTCGATATCGAAGCGGACATGGTTGTCCACCATCACAAAGCTGATCATGCCATGGGTGGAAACGCCGGAATCAGTCACCGTCACCACGGGCTTGCCGGCCAGCGGGTCGAAGGTTCCCGGTCCGGCATCGCCGGCATAAATCACCTGGCAGCCGTCCGCAGCGACCATCGAGTCGATCCGGCGGATAGCGAGCGGCCGGGCGCTTCCACTGCCTGAGACGCTTTTATCGATGGTCCCGTCGAAGGGATCCGCGCCCAGGATGCAGATGGTCACGGGCGCCGAGGAAGAGGTGAACACATTGTCGGGCCATTCGATGAAAGGCACAAACTTGGTGAGGTAGGCCGCTTTGACTGCGTATTCGAGCGATATATCCGCCCGTGCCGGCGGCAGGGCCAGCATGCCCGCCGCGCACAGTGCCAGCCGGCAAAGCGCCCGTTTCATCAGAATGCCTGCCGGAGGCTGAATACGAAGGAACGCCCTCCGACATACTGTGGCGCGTAGGTGGTCGGATCCCTGGCCTCAAGATGACGGTCGTGCAGCAGATTGAGCGCGGAAAAGTCCAGCTCGGTATTGGACGTGACATGCCAGCCGAGGCGCAAATCGCTTTCGACATAGGCCGGTACCAGAGAGACGCGCCGTCCCGCGAAATTAAGTTGAGTCACGGTGCCGACGGAACGCAGGCCCAAGTCGAATTCCCAATCGGGTCCCAGGTTCATAAAGGAATGAAGTTGTGCCTGGGTCGCAGGATCCTGGCCCGCCGACTGTCCGTTGCCGAGGTCGACGAACCCGGGCTTGTTGGCAAAATTGCGCAACAGCCAGTTCGCGCCCGCACTCAATCTCCACCAATCATTGATGCCGTAGCTGGCCCAGAATTCGGCGCCATAAGTGTCGCCCTGCAAACCGTTCACCAGGGTCAATGGAACAATCTTGACCGGTGTCCCCTTAAAGGAACGAAGGCCACCATAAACATTGTAGAACAGCGAAACGGAAAGAGAAAATCGCGACGACCATTGCCCCCGATAGCCCAGTTCGTAGGCGGTCAGTTTTTCCGATTCGAAATTCGGCGACGGCAGCAGAAGACCCGTCAACTCGAATTCGCGGTCCACTTTGGACGGCGTGCGCACGGCCTGGCTGAAAGCGGCCCACAGCAGATCGGTGTCTGAAGTCTCCCAGGCAAGCCGCACGTTCGGCATCCAATCCAGGCCGGAATAGGAATTGTTTTCCGCCTTGAGTCCCAACGTCAGCTTGATGTCGGGAAGGACGGGCAGCGTGTCTTGCATGAAAAGATTTTCCACCGAAATGGTGGTGGTGGGATCCGCAAACGCGGTGGCGGGCCTGGTATAATAGGATTCCTTGAACTGCCGATATTCCGCCCCCCAAATAAAGGCATCCTTCCAGCCCAGCGATGTATCGTGCTGGGCCTGGGCGTCATAGGTCCTAAGTTCCTCGCGTGCCACGCCACCACTGAGAATGCGGCTGGAATCGTCACCAGACACCTGCAGCGAAAGGCTGTCGCCGCCGGGGAAACGATGAGTCCATGCGGCATTCAGGCTGCCGCCACGCGCTTTCTCAAGATCCTGGTCCGGCGTGTGATCGGCGTAGGTATCGCCTTCGAAAAAAAAGGTATCGCCGTCAAGAACCTGGTCGAAGCGAAATCCCAAATCGTCGCGGATCCAGCCAGTCTTGGTCGTGTCTGCTGTGGTGACCGGATCCGTGCCGCCATTGCGGCCGAGCTGGCCATAAAGCGCAAACGCTCCGCCCTCCCAGGGTGAAAATCCGTAGCGCAAGGCCCCTCGATAGGCGCCGCCGGTCGAGACCCGCGCATCGAGCAATCCGCCCTGGGTATCCGATGCCTTCTTGGTAATGATGCTGATGACGCCATTGACGGCATTGGCGCCATAGAGCGTGCCGCCGGGTCCGCTCACCACCTCGATACGCTCGATATTGGCGAGCGGCACGTCGATATTTTCCCAGAAAACCGTACTGAGAAGCGGCGAATAGACACTGCGCCCGTCGATCAGGACCAGGAGCTTGTTGGCAGTCTCGGGAGAATTCGAACCCCGCGCCGTGATGGTATAGGCGTAGCCGTTCATCTTGGCGACTTCCAGATTTGGCGCCAGGCGCAGCACTTCCGGCAGCGAGCCATAACCTGACCGGCGAATATCCTCCGCGGTAATCACATAGACCGATGCAGGTGCCTGGTTCAGCGGCTCCGGCCGGCGCGAGACCGAGGTGATTTCCACACTGGCGAGCTGCTCAATCGAAAGATTCTGTACGTCCGCCACGCTTTGCGCCCATGCGGCTGGCGGCGCCGCCAACAGTACGGTAGCCAAGAAAAAAATTCGCTTGTCCACTAATGCCCCCGGCCGGTGGAACCGAAACAGTTGAGGGCAACGAAAGTTCCCCTCAGGCCGAAAGCCAGCGAAGCGGCTGATGATTACGCGCGGCCAACTGCCCCTATAAGACGAAACTCCCGAGTCGGGCAACGGCTGGCTTTTTTTTAACGATGGCTTAAGCAGCAGCTCAGCCGCGGCCTTTGTAGGGCGATACACCCGTGTCCGGCAGCCAGACCGCTGCCGGCGATTTTCCGGTTTGCCAGAAAACATCGATGGGAATGCCGCCACGGGGATACCAAAAGCCCGCGATACGCAACCAGCGCGGCTTAACCGCTTCCACTACCCGTTTGGCGATGGTGACGGTGGTATCTTCGTGAAAGCCGGAAGCGTTGCGGAAACTGGCGAGATAAAGCTTGAAGGATTTGGATTCCAGCAGGGCCCTGTCCGGCACATAGTCCAGCACGAAATGGGCGAAATCGGGCTGACCGGTGATGGGGCAGAGGGTGGTGAATTCCGGCGCCGTGAACCGCACCAGATAGTCTTCCCCGGCATGCGGATTGGATACGCTTTCCAGCCTGGCCTTGTCCGGCGAGGAGGGAATGCCCACGGCGCGTCCCAACTGGGTGAGTTTCCTACCCATAGGAGCAACTTTGCCCGTAGGAGGGGCGGGCGATCTTCACCCGTGTCACTTCCGGCAGCCTGGCCTTGGCGCGCGCATAAATAAAACGCGCCAAGTTTTCCAATGTGGGCGTGCCCAAGCCTTCCACCTCATTGAGCAGCCGATGATCCAGGAGTTCGCGCACGCTCTCAAGCGCGGCTTTTATCTCCGCGAAATCCCGGAGAAATCCGGTTTTGAGATCAGGCTCACCCCCGAGCGTCACCTCCACATAAAAGGAGTGGCCATGCATGCGGCGATTTTCGCCCGCGCCCGCATCCAAATGGTGAGCGGCGTCAAAGGTGAATTGCTGAGTAATTTCCAGGGCCATGGCCGGGGCTTTTGGCCCCCCGCCCGTCCCGCGTCAAGAGCAGGAGCGGCAGCCAGGAGCGCATAGCGGCAGCGTATGCGGGCGGTGGCATTTCAGCCGGCACTTAAAGCGCGTTGTCGCCGGTTTCGCCGGTGCGCACCCGAAGCGCCTGTTCCAGGTCCAGCACAAAGATTTTGCCGTCCCCGATCTTGCCGGTGCGGCTGCCTGAGGTGATGGCCTGAACGGCATCCTCCACCCGTCCATCCGGAACCGCGACTTCGATTTTGAGCTTGGGCAGAAACGATATCTGGTACTCGGCGCCGCGATAGATTTCGGTATGGCCCTTTTGGCGGCCATAACCGCGCACCTCGGTGACGGTCAGGCCGGCTATGCCGATGCCGGTCAGGCGTTCACGCACCGCGTCCAAGCGATGGGGCTGGATAATGCCGACGATCAACTTCATGGGCTTGCTCCTAAAGTTCTGTCGCGCACCTTCCGGGCCGACGCTGCCTTATTGAATGGTCGCGCGGCCTATGGAAAAAGTGGCACTACGCTGTCGCTAACCACCACACTTTCCTGGCCGGCGCTCCCTATCGATTGACATGATAGCCGGTCTCGCCATGGGCGGCGAAGTCCAGCCCAACGGTTTCGGATTCCTGGTCGACGCGCAACCCCACCGTGAGAGCCGTCAACTTGGTGATGATGACAGTAGCCACCACAGACCAGAGTGCCGCGGCGACCACGCCTATGACCTGCACCAGGAACTGGTCCGCCACCGGCCGCGCCAGCGCCACGCCGCCACCGAACAGGGTGAGGAAGGGAAGCAGAAGGCTGCCCAATGCCCCGCCCACGCCATGCACCCCCAGCACGTCAAGGGCGTCATCCACCACCATTACTTTTTTGACCAGCAAGACGCAGACGAAGCAGACAATTCCTGCCAGCGCCCCCAACATCACCGCCGCCAAAGGCCCCACATAGCCGGAAGCGGGGGTGATGCAGGCAAGCCCCGCAATCGTGCCGGTAACCGCTCCGACCAGGCTGGGCTTACCGAATTTGACCCACTCGATGGTCATCCACACCAGTGTCGCAGTCGCGGCGGCCAGATGAGTCGCCAAAAGGGCCATCCCTGCGTCCGCGCCGGAAGACAGGGCGCTTCCGGCATTGAAACCGAACCACCCCACCCACAAGAGTGAAGCGCCCACCATCACCATCCAGGGCGCATGCGGCGGACGGATGCCATGGGGAAACTCATGCCGCGCGCCCAGCATCACTGCCACAACCAAAGCAGAAACTCCCGCCGTCACATGGACCACAATTCCGCCAGCAAAATCCATTACGCCCCGCGTCGCCAGCCATCCCCCGCCCCAGACCCAATGCGCCACCGGCACATAGACGGCCAGAAGCCAAAGTCCGGAAATCAGCAACACCGCCTGGAACTTGATGCGCTCGACATAGGCGCCGATGATCAAGGCGGGTGTAATGACCGCGAACGTCATTTCAAACATCACGAACACGCTTTCGGGTATATGCAGACCGGGATGCGCCGCCGTCCGCGCGACATGGGCTAGCAGCGCCGCCTTCATGTCGCCAAGCCAGGGACCGCTTCCGCTGAAAGCCAGGCTATAGCCAAGGGCGAACCAGATGACGGAGCAAACACAGGCCACCGCGAAGCACTGGACCAGCACGGACAGGACATTCTTGGCTTGGACCAGTCCGCCATAGAACAAGGCCAGCGCCGGGACGGTCATCAGGAGCACCAGCCCGGTGGCGCTGATGATCCAGGCCGTATCACCACTGTTGATCACGATTTCCCCCTGTGGACCGTTTTCGGTCAGTCGCTGCCCAATTGTTGGGCAGGTTGTTGCGGGGCACCGCTGCTGGCAAGGCGCCCGGGATAGGAAAGCTGGGGATTTCCGGGCAGAAGCCCGGGAAATGACACAGGCGCGACAGTCTGGCCGAAAGCCTTATATTGCGCCGCGTTAAGGCGCATGGTAACTGGCGCGGGCGCGGCAGGCTTGAGTCGCGCTATCCGAATTCACTTATGAAATTCAATAGCTTGTAACAAAGCTCGGCACGCCGGGACCCGGCTCGCAAAGAAGAATGGCAACCGAAAAGGCACACGAAACAGGATTGGCCGGCCGCTACGCCACCGCCGTGTTTGAACTGGCGGAAGAGGAAAAGGCGCTGGACACGGTGGCGGCGGATTTCGCCGCCCTGCGCCGTGCCATGCATCTGAGCCCCGAGCTGGCGCGACTGGTGCGCTCGCCCGCTTTCTCGCGCGAAGACCAGGCGCGCGCCTTGGAAGCGCTGCTGCTGAAGATGAACGCCGCGCCCCTGACCCGGAAATTCGTGGCGCTTTTGGCGGCCAAGCGCCGCCTGTTTGTGCTGGAAGGCATCATCAGTGCCTATAACCGCAAATTGGCGCGCCTGCGTGGCGAAGTGGAAGCCGAAGTCACCTCGGCCCGCGCTTTGTCAGGCAGCGAGACGGAAGAACTCAAGCGCGTGCTGAAAGCAAGACTGGGCCGCGAGCCGCGTCTCAATAGCCGCGTGGACCCTGCCCTGCTGGGTGGTTTGGTGGTGAAGCTGGGCTCCCGCATGATCGATTCATCAATCCGCACCAAGCTGAACGGCATCCGTTCGGCCATGAAGGGGTGAGGAGCGGTTTGCGAAGCAAACAAAACGATCCGTCGCAAGCGACAGCGTAGTGCGACGATCGTTTTGAGCGACGAACGCCCGAAGCGTAAGCGAAGGGCCGGAATGAGGAATGGTTCGGTCGGAGCTTAAGCGAAGGCCGGCGACAAAAAGTTGGACGCCTCACCCAGTGGTGAGACAACGGAATACGAACGAAGGACCGACAAGATGGATATCCAGCCCGCTGAAATTTCCGCGATCCTCAAACGCGAAATCCAGAATTTCGGCGCCGATGCGCAAGTCTCTGAAGTGGGGGAAGTGCTTTCCGTCGGTGACGGCATCGCCCGCGTCTATGGCCTCGACAATGTCCAGGCCGGCGAGATGGTGGAGTTTCCCGGCGGCATCAAAGGCATGGCCTTGAACCTGGAAAGCGACAATGTCGGCGTGGTGATCTTCGGCTCCGACGCCACCATCAAGGAAGGCGACACCGTCAAGCGCACGGGTGCCATCGTGGACGTGCCGGTGGGCAAGGGTCTGCTCGGCCGCGTCGTCGATCCCCTGGGCAATCCCATTGACGGCAAGGGCGAAATCAAAAACGTCGCCGAGCGCCGCCGGGTGGACGTGAAAGCGCCGGGCATCATTCCGCGCAAATCGGTGCATGAACCGGTGCAGACCGGGCTCAAGGCCATCGACACCTTGATCCCGATCGGCCGCGGCCAGCGCGAGCTGATCATCGGTGACCGCCAGACCGGCAAGACCGCGGTCGCCATCGACACCATCTTGAACCAGAAGGCCGTCAATGCCGGGAATGACGAAAAGGCCAAGCTTTATTGCATCTATGTCGCCATCGGCCAGAAACGCTCCACCGTGGCCCAGATCGTCAAGACCCTGGCCGATGCCGGCGCGCTCGACTACACCATCGTGGTCACCGCCACCGCCTCCGAGCCTGCGCCGCTCCAGTTCCTGGCGCCCTTCGCGGGCTGTGCCATGGGCGAGTGGTTCCGCGACAACGGCATGCACGCGCTGATCATCTATGACGATCTTTCCAAGCAGGCGGTGGCCTATCGCCAGATGTCGCTGCTGCTGCGCCGTCCGCCGGGGCGCGAAGCCTATCCGGGCGACGTGTTCTATCTGCACTCACGTCTCCTGGAACGCGCCGCGAAACTGAACGAGGATTATGGCGCGGGTTCTCTCACGGCGCTGCCGATTATCGAGACCCAGGCCAACGACGTCTCGGCTTACATTCCGACCAACGTGATCTCCATCACCGACGGTCAGATCTTTCTGGAGACCGACCTGTTCTACCAGGGCATCCGCCCGGCGGTGAATGTGGGCATCTCGGTTTCGCGCGTGGGCTCATCGGCCCAGATCAAGGCGATGAAAACCGTCGCTGGCCCGATCAAGGGCGAGCTTGCGCAATATCGCGAAATGGCCGCCTTCGCCAAGTTCGGCTCCGACCTCGATGCCGCCACCCAGAAGATGCTGGCGCGGGGCGAAAGGCTCACCGAGCTTCTGAAGCAGCCGCAATACAAGCCCTTTGCGGTCGAGGAACAGGTGGCGGCGATTTATGCCGGCACGCGCGGCTATCTCGATCCCTTTCCGACCGCCAAGGTGGGCCCGTTCCAGGAAGCCCTGATTGCGCGGCTGAAAAGCAATTATCCGCAGTTCCTGGAAGGTATCCGCAAGGAAAAGGCGCTGACGCCTGACCTGGAGGCGATGCTGAAAAAGGCGCTGGACGAAGTTTCCAAGAGCCTGGCCGCGTAAAGGAAGCGATTGCGCCATGGCAACCGTCAAGGAAATGCGCACCAGGATCGGAAGCGTGAAATCCACGCAGAAGATCACCAAGGCGCTGCAGATGGTGGCGGCGGCCAAGCTGCGCCGCTCCCAGCAGGCCGCCGATGCGGCACGCCCTTATGCCCAGCGCATGTCGGCGATCATTTCCAACCTGGCGGCAGGGGTCTCCGGCCCGACTGCGCCGCTTTTGCTGGCCGGCACCGGCAAGGACCAGCGTCATCTGGTGGTGGTGGCCACCTCGGACCGCGGCCTGGCCGGCCCTTTCAACTCCAACATCATCCGCACCGCGCGCACCAAGATCGCGGAGCTGCTGGCCGAAGGCAAAGACGTCAAGATCATCACCATCGGCCGCAAGGCGCGCGACCTGCTGCGCCGCCAGCATGGCGCCCGCTATGTCGAAAGTTATGAACTCGGCCTCAAGATGCCCGGCCTTTCCCTGGTCAGGCCCATCGCCGGGCGCATCCTGGATCTTTACCTGGAAGGCGAGTTTGACGTCGTCACCCTGATCCATAGCCGCTTCAAATCGGTGGTGACCCAGATCCCAACCGTGAAGCAGCTGATCCCGGCCGAGGTTGAGACTTCCGGTCCCGGTGATTTCTATGACTATGAGCCGGATGAAGAGACCATCCTGAGCGAGCTCCTGCCCCAGAACATCTCGGTACAGATTTTGTCCGCGCTGTTGGAGAACCAGGCCGGCTTCTTCGCCTCCCAGATGGCGGCGATGGACAACGCCACCCGCAATGCCGGCGAGCTGATCAACCATCTCACCATCCGGATGAACCGCACCCGTCAGGCCAAGATCACCACCGAACTCATCGAAATCATCGCCGGCGCCTCCGCCGTCTAGCTTCAAAAGAGAGAAATCCATGAACGCACCCGTCAAAATCGGAAATAAGGGCCGCCTCCAGCAGGTGATCGGCGCCGTGGTGGACGTTGAGTTCGACGGCGAACTCCCCGCCATCCTCAACGCGCTGGAAACCACCAATACCGACGCCCGCACCGGCCAGAAATTCCGCCTGGTGTTCGAAGTCGCCCAGCATCTGGGCGAAAATGCCGTGCGCGCCATCGCCATGGACACCACCGAGGACCTGGTCAGAGGACAAGAAGTGGTTGATACCGGCGCGCCCATCCGCGTGCCGGTGGGCCCCGCCACCCTGGGCCGGATCATGAACGTGATCGGCGAGCCGATTGATGAAGCGGGTCCGATTTCCCGGGAACACACCGCCATCATCCACCGCGACGCTCCCACCTTCTCCGAACAGGCGGGCGCGGCGGAAGTGCTGGTTACCGGCATCAAGGTGGTGGACCTGCTCTGCCCCTACACCAAGGGCGGCAAGATCGGGCTCTTCGGCGGCGCGGGCGTGGGCAAAACCGTGACCATGCAGGAGTTGATCAACAATATCGCCAAGGCCTATGGCGGCTATTCGGTGCTGGCCGGCGTCGGCGAGCGCACGCGCGAGGGCAACGATCTCTATCACGAAATGATCGAGTCTTACGTCAATGTCGACCCCAAGGAAAAGGGTTCGGCCGAAGGCAGCAAATGCGCCCTGGTCTACGGCCAGATGAATGAGCCGCCGGGCGCGCGCGCCCGCGTCGCCCTCACCGGGCTGTCGGTGGCGGAATATTTCCGCGATGTCGAAGGCAAGGACGTCCTGCTTTTCATCGACAATATCTTCCGCTTCACCCAGGCGGGTTCGGAAGTTTCCGCGCTTCTCGGCCGTATTCCATCGGCCGTGGGCTATCAGCCGACGCTGGCGACCGAAATGGGCAACCTGCAGGAGCGCATTACTTCCACCAACAAGGGCTCGATCACTTCGGTGCAGGCGATTTATGTGCCGGCCGACGACTTGACCGATCCGGCACCTGCCACCTCCTTCGCGCATCTGGACGCCACCACGGTTCTCTCCCGCGATATCGCGGCGCTGGGCATCTTTCCGGCGGTGGACCCGCTGGATTCCACCTCCCGTATTCTCGACCCGCAGGTGATCGGCGAGGAGCATTACGCCGTCGCCCGCCGGGTGCAGGCAGTATTGCAGCAATACAAAGCGCTTAAGGACATTATCGCCATTCTGGGGATGGATGAGCTATCCGAAGACGACAAGCTGGTCGTGGCCCGGGCCCGCAAGATCCAGCGCTTCCTGAGCCAACCCTTCCATGTCGCCGAGCAATTCACCAACTCGCCCGGCAAGTTCGTCGAGCTGCCCGACACGATCAGGAGCTTCAAGGCGATCGTGGACGGCGAATGCGACCAGTATCCCGAGCAGGCCTTCTATATGGTGGGCGCCATCGAGGAAGTGGCCGCCAAGGCCCAGAAGATGGCGGCGGAAAACAAGTAGCAAATGACTGGAAAGATCACCTTCGACCTTGTCTCCCCCGAACGGCTGTTGTTGTCCCAGCCGGTAGACATGGTCACCATTCCCGGCAGCGAAGGCTATATGGGGGTGGTGGCGGGCCATATGCCGCTGGTCGCCACCTTGCGCGCCGGGATGATCAACATGCTGAATGACGGCGCCGAGACGCGTTTCTTCATCATGGGCGGTTTTGCCGAGATCAATGCCGAAAAAGTGATTGTGCTGGCGGAGGACGCACTGCCGATGAGCGAACTCGACCTCGCCGTGCTCGACCAGCGCATCAAAGACGCGCAGGAGGACGAAATCGCCGCCCAGAGCGATGCCGAACGGCTGAAGGCCGCCCAGCGCGTGGACGACCTGAAACTGGTCAGAGCTGTGTTCTGACGGGTGTTCCCCCGGCCTTTTGACTTTCGTAATCAATGACATGCTAGCCATGCGGGCCAGCCCTTCGGGCCGGCGCAGTTTCACGGTCTTGGCCAAAGCTGCTATAAACTGCTTCGTTTGGAGGCAACATGGCGGTGGTTTACCACCAAGGCTGGACGCTGGACGATGTTCATTGGCATTTCTTCAATGCCGCCTCTGTCGATCCCACTATGCTGGCCGCGGTCAAGGCGGCGGCCTTGGTCGAATATAACGCGCCCGATTACGTCACTTATCTCAAGCGGGTCTTCCGCCACGCGCCGCAGGAATCTCTTACCTGGATCGAGCGCTGGGGTCAGGAGGAAAGCCAGCATGGCAGGGCGCTGGGCCGCTGGGCCGAGATGGCTGATCCCGGCTTCAGACTGGAAGCGGCCTTCGCCCGTTTCCGCAAGGGTTACCGTCCGGTCCATTTCCAGGACAACCAGATCGATTCGGTGCGCGGTTCCCGGCGGGGCGAGATGATCGCCCGCTGCGTGGTGGAAAGCGGCACCAGCTCCTACTACTCGGCCATAAGGGACGCCACGGATGAGCCGGTACTGCAGGAAATCGCCGGCCGAATCGCCGCCGACGAATACAGGCATTACAAGCTCTTCTACGATGTTCTTCATAAACAAGATGAGCCGGAGTTGGGATTTCTCAAGCGCCTTTGGGTGGCCGTGGGGCGGGTCACCGAAAGCGGAGACGACGAACTCGCTTACGCCTATTACTGCGCCAATGTCCCGGCGGAAGAAGAGATGGCGAAGCCTTATGACCGCAAGCTCTATTCCCGCCTCGCTGCCCGGACCAGCATGACCATCTATCGCCGCAAACATATCCGCAAGCTGGTTCAGATGGTGGCCAAGGCGGTGGGTGCCGACCCCCATGGCTGGATGGCCGAATGGGGAGAAGAAATCCTCTGGATGGTCATGCAACGCAGGGCTTCTGCCGTCGTTTAACGGCGCGGGTCTTTTGAGGCCTTGGGTTCGTCCTGCGCGTTCTGCGCGGCGCTGGCCGGGGCCAGCATTTCCATTTTTAAGCCCGCTCCGCCCACTAAGAAAAAGCTCACGCCGGTCAGGCCGGATCGACCGCCGTCATGGCTTACGCCTTACGCTTCACCATCATCTGCTTGATCGAAGCAATCGCTTCGGCCGGGTTCAGGCCCTTGGGGCAGACCTGGGCGCAATTCATGATGGTGTGGCAGCGGTAAAGCCGGAACGGGTCTTCCAGATTGTCGAGCCTGGGGCCGGTATCCTCATCGCGGCTGTCCACCAGCCAGCGATAAGACTGCAAGAGCGCCGCGGGGCCCAGATAGCGCTCCGAATTCCACCAATAGGAAGGACATGAGGTAGAGCAGCAGGCGCAGAGGATGCACTCATAAAGCCCGTCCAGCTTGGCGCGGTCTCCCGGGGTCTGGGTCCATTCCTTTTCCGGCTCAGCGGACTTGGTCTTGAGATAGGGATCGACTGAGGCATGCTGGGCATAGAAATTGGTAAGGTCGGGCACCAAGTCTTTCACCACCGGCATGTGTGGCAGGGGATAGATGGCCACCGCCCCCGAACAGTCATTGATCGCTTTGGTGCAGGCAAGGGTATTGCTGCCCTGGATGTTCATGGCACAGGAGCCGCAAATCCCTTCGCGGCAGGAGCGGCGGAAGGCGAGCGTCGAGTCGATCTCGTTCTTGATCTTGATAAGGGCGTCCAAGACCATGGGCCCGCAAGTGTCGAGGTCCACCGTATAGGTGTCGACGGCCGGGTTGCCACCCGCATCCGGATCATAGCGGTAGATCTTGAAGTCCTTGGAACGCTTTGGCTTCTTGCCGTTGGCGGCAGCCGCGGCCGGCCAGGCTTTACCCTTTTTGACCTTGCTATTCCTGGGCAGGGTGAATTCGACCATCAAACGCGCTCCGGACTGATTTGTGCGATTTTGGCATGCGGCGGCAGAACGGGACAACCCATCTCTCAATAGGGTTTAAGCAACTATTTGTTCAAACACCCATGCGATTTCCACCGGTGCGTCCTGGGTTGCGCCGCAAACCACCAGCTGCTCGCAGCGCCTGACCGATCCACCTCCGAGATAAACACTCTCCTCCAGATGGATGTCTCCGCCAGAGCGGAATCGCCAGCCCTCCCCGTTCGCCAGCTTGAGCATGACTTTGCCCCCTTCCAGCCGCGACACCCGCACATCGGGGTGGATATGAAAGCGCAGGGCGAAAGGCAGCTTGAGCGATGCATTCGCGTCCACCGGGACCAGACGGTCGGCGCCCGTCAGGGTCGTGCCTTGGGACGACAAACTGACTTTGCGCTCATGCACCATCCCGAAATCCGCCACATAGGCATCGTGGCTTGCATCCACCGTCCAGCCTGCCGGGGTTTCGCTGCGCCGGCTCAGCGGCTCCAGCGGGCCGCCGGTCAGGCGCGGACCGAGCAGGTCGCGCGCCAAGCCGGGCGGCAATACCGACGCAGCCGACTTGTCCGCCAGCGTCAGGGTGGAATGCGCTGCCGTGGCCCGCAGAGCCTCGCCCCATCCCGCTTCGCCGCCGGCGCCGCAATTGACCACCAGCCGGCAGGTGCCCGAACTGAATTCGAAGGCAAGAAAACCGGCATGGGCTTTTCCGGAGAAGGCGCCCTCCGGCAGCTTGCCGCAGTCCAGCACCACAATGCTTTTTCCCGCCGCCAGTCTTTGATAGCCGGAGTGACGGGCGTGCTGGAAAGGCTGCCCCCTCACTTCGTCCCGCGCCAACAGCGACGCGATCATGTGCGGCTGGCTTTCCAAGCCGCCATGGAACAGGAAAAGCCCGCCATCGCCGTGGCGGAAAAAGCGAAGCATCGGTGCGATACGGTCGCGGGCATTGCGCAAGTCGTGCGGCGGCTCGATCCTGGCCGCGAGGAGGCCGTCCCATACCATGGTGAGGAGACGATAAGCGTCAAGCAACGCTTCCGGCGAGCGGCTCACATGCCCCCCATCGGGCAATATCTGCCGCTGGCATTCTTCCTCCAGCCGTCTCAGTCCGGCGGCCAGCCGTGCCGGCGCAGGTTCCAGGCAAAGGCCGGAAAGCGCCAGCGCTGCAGCCGCTTCCAGCCGCGGCAACCCCTCAGGTGCTTCAGCCGCGATGCGTTCCAGCATCCGCGATTGCTCACGCAAAGAGACGAACAATTTGGAACGCCAGGTCATCTCGGAATTGGCGATGGCATGGCGACCATGGCTGAAAAGATGGAGCAGCCGCCGCGCCATGACATGCGCAGACCAAGGGGGCTCGGTATAGCGAGCGTGGCGGCGCACCCATTGCGCGATCAGATTGGTGGTGAGTGTGCGCGCCGCCTCGCCGCCCGCCAGGGCCAGCGGGGGCAGCCAGGCGAAGGCGTGCAAGGCCTCCGACCATTCGCGGCTCGGCGGCGGAAGTTCGAAGATGGACACGCCGGCAGGAACCTCCAACGACTGGCCGTGAAACCGGAAGCGGCCGCGCAACAGCGCGTCGGCATCTTCCAGCCGCCCCTGGCCGGGATCATGCGGCTGGAAGGCCAGATGATCGGCCAGCGGCCCCTTGAGAAGCTGCCGGTAAAGCGCGCTCGCCCGCAACGCCGTGCGCAGCGGCGCCAAGAGCCGCCGCGCGCCCGCCTCCATCATCTCCGGCAAAAAGTCGAGGCCGGCGCCGCGCGCCACGCTAACCCCTGAGCGCGGCGATATTGGCGGCGTACCGGCCGGGACCGCCCTCGAAGACGGAGGTGCCCGCCACCAGCACATTGGCGCCGGCGGCAATGGCGCGCCGCGCGGTTTCGGGTGTGATGCCTCCATCCACTTCCAGCGCGATGTCGCGTCCGGAGATTTTTTTCTGGGCCTCGATGCGCTTGCGCGCCGCCTCGATCTTCCCGAGCTGGCTTTCGATGAAACTCTGGCCGCCGAAACCGGGATTGACGCTCATGATCAGGATCAGGTCCACCAGGTCCATCAGATTGTCCAGCGCGTCCACCGGCGTGCCGGGATTCAACACGACGCCGGGTTTCTTTCCCAGCTTGCGGATCTGCTGAAGGGTGCGATGGACATGCGGTCCGGCTTCCGGATGGACGGTGATGCCGTCTGCCCCGGCTTCGGCGAACGCCTCAAGATAAGGATCCACCGGCGCGATCATCAGGTGTACATCGAACGGTTTTTTGGCGTGCGGCTTGAGCGCTTTCACCACCGCCGGCCCGATAGTGATGTTGGGCACGAAATGTCCGTCCATCACATCGACATGGATCAGATCGGCACCCGCCTTTTCCACCGCCTGGATCTCCGCACCCAGCCGCGAGAAATCGGCGGAGAGAATGGACGGGGCGATTCGAACAGGCATCAGGTACTCCAAAGGAACGTCGGCCCGGAAAAGTGTGTAGCGTTGTTACGCTGCCGCTAACAACTTCCAGAAAGGCCGCGCGCCCAAAAAATAAAATAGGCCAGACTATGCCCGGCCTAAGTGCCGGATTCCCCGTCCGGATGCAATAAAGCCGGATTTTTTGCTCGTCTCAGCAGCAAAACCAGCGCCGGCAGCCAGATCAGCCGCGACTGATAGCGGTCATGCGGATTGGCGAAAGTCCCGCAAATGACAGCATTCCCGATCAGGCCCAACAGAACCAGGCCGGGCAGCGCGGCCTGGTTCCAGCGTCCGCGTAGCAGGGCCTGATGCAAAACCAGCACAAGCCCCAGAAGCGAGAACATGCCGATCGTGACATGGATCATGTTGAGGGTCTCGAACCGGATCGTCTCAGTCTGCTGCCGGGCGCCGGCATAGGCCGAAAGCTGGCCGGGAATATCCTCTTTGAGCGTGGGCCAGAGGATCGTTTCCTGCGACACGATCCCATCCCCGGTGCGGAATTCGAAAAATTGCAGCACCGAGTCGTAGAGGGCGGCCTTGAGATGCATCCAGGGATAGCGCCTGAGGCTGTCGGCGATCATGCGCTCATCTTCAGTCTGCGATTTCGCGAAGCCGCCTTCGCGGTGAAACAGGCTGTTTTCTCCCCACAGCCAGGCATTGGCGTTACGCGGCAGCCGGCCGCGATAAGGACAAAGATCATAACCCGACTCCGGGCAGGTCTCGTCGAGCAGTCTTTGAATGATGCCGTCCTGCATCAGCCTCGCGAAGACAAAGACAGGCCCGGAGCGCGAGAGGAAGAGGCCGCGGGCCAGGACCAGGTTGCTTGTCAGCACCAAGGCGACGGCCAGGAGACAGGCGCCCGCTGCCGGGCCCAGCGCCGGCCGGGGAAGAAGCGGCCCAACGCGGATGAAAAGATGCCGGCCAAAAAAATTCAGCCCCAGACCGGCGAGCAGCAACCCCGCGATCAGGCCGAGATGGGAAGGATGACAGGCGACACAGAGACCCGTGATCCCGATCACCAGCCAACGCGGCTTGCGTTCCAGCCGGTCAAGCCGGAACATCAGCAGATAGCTTCCGATCACGACCAGCGCGGTCATGCAATCGGGTTCGACTTGGCCGACATACCAGCCGATTCCCGTCAACGTCATAAGCAGGAGCCCGATCAGGACCAATCCGGCAAGCGTGAGGCCGGGCACTTCGATCCGCGCCAGGAGCGCGATCATGGTGGCGGTCATCAACGACTGGAGAATCACCACCGGCCAGAGGCTGAAACCTCCGCCCGCAAAGCGGAGCAGGAAGGAATAGACTGGAGAACGCTCGACCAGGAAAGCGCCGGTAAGGCCCTGCTCCAGATAGGCCCCGGTATCGTAGAACATCAGGGGAAAGCCGTTCCAGAAGGCGATCCCGAGGAACAGGACGGCAAGGATTGCCACCCCGGCCGCCATGTCGCGGCGCGGGTTCGCCTGCCGGCCGGAAACCGGAATCGCAGCCTCGTTCATCGGCCGGCCTGTTCCCCCCATCTTTGCCGTGATCCTAGGCCATGATCTGCCGCAACCGTACCTTGCGTCAAACGCGGCAAATGGCGCCAATCCCTCGTTGACTAAGGCCCCGCCACACCTAAACTCGCGCCCGGTTCGAAAACAGCGATTTCTCCGAGGATTTGATGGCGGATCATCCGCAAAAGGCGGCGCGCGAACGCCCGCTCTCCCCACATCTGACAATCTGGCGCTGGCAGGTCACCATGCTGGCCTCGATCATGCACCGGGCCACCGGCATGGCCTTGGCCGTGGGCGCGGTGGTGCTGGCCTGGTGGCTGGTCTGCGTCTCCAACGGCCCAGAGGGCTATGACAGCTTCATGAGTTATGCCGCCACGCCCCTGGGCTTGGTGGTTCTGTTCGGATTGAGCTGGTCGCTCGCCTTTCATTTCTGCCAGGGTGTGCGCCATCTTGCCTGGGACCTGGGCTATGGCTTCGACAAACATACCGCGAGCCGGACCGGCTTCCTGGTTTTCGCCCTTTCCTTCCTGATCGCCATCGGCCTTTTCGCCATGGCCTGGACCGGGAATGGAGGCTATCTCAGATGAAAAGTGCCGAGACACCTCTACACAAAGTCTCCGGGCTGGGTGCCTCCCATTCCGGCACAGGCCATTTCTGGCGCGAGCGTGTTACCTCCGTCGCCCTCATCCCCCTGACCTTGTGGTTTGCCTTTTCCATGCTGGGACTTGCGGGCACCCATGAAGTGGCCATGGTGCAATATCTCGCCCATCCCTGGAACGCGCTCCTGATGGCGGCTTTCGCGGCGACCTCTGCCTATCACCTGAGCCTGGGGCTTCAGGTGGTGATCGACGATTACATCCACACCGCAGGGATGAAGATAGTCCTGCTCATCCTGGTCCGCGTTTTCACCATCGCCATCATCGCGGTCTCGCTGTTCGCGCTGATCCGCATCGCCTCGGTATAGACATGCCCGCTTACGATATTATCGATCACAAATTCGATGTGGTGGTGGTGGGGGCCGGCGGCGCCGGGCTGCGGGCCACGCTCGAATGCGCACAGCAGGGCCTCAAGACGGCCTGCATCACCAAGGTGTTCCCGACCAGAAGCCACACGGTGGCGGCGCAGGGCGGCGTCGCCGCCGCCTTGGGCAATATGGGCGAGGATGACTGGCGCTGGCACATGTATGACACGGTCAAGGGCGCCGACTGGCTGGGCGACCAGGACGCCATCGAATATCTCTGCCGCCAGGCGCCTGCCGCCGTCTATGAGTTGGAACATTTCGGGATGCCGTTCAGCCGCACCGCCGACGGCAAAATTTATCAGCGCGCCTTTGGCGGCATGACCAGCAATTACGGCAAGGGTATCGCTCAACGCACCTGCGCCGCCGCTGACCGCACCGGCCATGCCATGCTGCACACGCTTTACGGCCAGTGCGTGAAGCAGGAAGTCAATTTCTTCATCGAATATTTCGCCCTCGACCTCATCATGGAGGATGGCGCGGTCCGTGGCGTTATGGCCTGGAACCTCGATGACGGCAGCCTCCACCGCTTCGCCGCCCACCGGGTGATTTTGGCGACCGGCGGCTATGGCCGAACCTATGCGTCATGTACCGGCGCCCATACCCAGACGGGCGACGGCAACGCCATGGTGCTGCGCGCCGGCCTGCCGCTGCAGGACATGGAATTCGTGCAATTCCATCCCACCGGCATCTTTGGCGCGGGTGTTTTGATTACGGAGGGGGTGCGCGGCGAAGGCGGCTACCTCACCAATTCGGAAGGCGAGCGCTTCATGGAGCGTTACGCCCCCAATGCCAAGGATCTCGCCTCCCGCGACGTGGTCTCCCGCGCCATGACCATCGAAATCCGCGAAGGCCGCGGCGTGGGCCCGCAGAAAGACCATATCTTCCTGCATCTCTCCCATCTCGATCCCAAGATCATCGCCGAGCGGCTTCCCGGCATCACCGAGAACGCGCGCATCTTTGCCGGCGTGGATGTGAACAAGGAGCCCATTCCGGTGCTGCCTACCGTGCATTACAACATGGGCGGCGTTCCGTGCGCCTATACCGGCGACGCGCTGACGCTGAAGGACGGCAATCCGGACAGTGTGGTGCATGGCCTGATGGCCGTCGGCGAAGCGGCCTGCGTCTCGGTGCACGGCGCCAACCGCCTGGGCTCCAATTCCCTGATCGATCTGGTGGTGTTCGGCAAGGCCGCCGGCGAACAGGCGGCTAAGGAGCTGGAGGGCATCGGCGAAATCCGCGACCTGGCGAAAGATGCCGGCGAGGAAGCCATCGCGCGGCTGGATCGTTTCCGCAACGCCAGGGGCAGGATTCCCACCGCCGAATTGCGCCGGCAGATGCAAAAGGCCATGCAGGAAGACGCCGCGGTCTTCCGTACCGGCGAAAGCCTGGCCCAGGGCATGAAACGCATCGAAGTCCTCTATGCCCAGCGCGGCGATATCCAGGTGAACGACCGCTCGCTGATCTGGAACACCGACTTGGTGGAGACGCTGGAATTCGACAATTTGATCCAGCAGGCGATGGTGACGGTGGCCGGCGCGGTCAACCGGCTGGAAAGCCGTGGCGCCCATGCGCGGGAGGACCATCCCAACCGCGACGATGAAAACTGGATGAAACATACCCTGGCATGGCTCGATTCCGAGACCGGCAGCGTCCGGATCGACTACCGCCCTGTGCATACTTACACGTTGACCAATGACGTGAGCTACATCCCGCCCAAGGCGCGGACTTACTGACATGGAACCCGCATTCAGGAGCTCGCTTGCGCTTGCCATCGGCGCGGCGGCAATCGGCGCGGTCGCAGTGGGGACCATGGCGATCGGCTCGCTTGCCATCGGCGCATTGGCGGTCAAACGCGCCCGCATCAAGCGGCTGGAAATCGACGAACTGGTGATCCGCCGGATTCGCCGGCCCGCCGAAGAGGACGCATCCTGACGGGAACTTCGGTTTCCTCTTGCGCGTTAGAGCGGCGTGAAGTGGTCAGTCATCTTCTTTGCCCTGGCCCTGGCCGCGCCGGCATCCGCCACGCCTGCCCGGGCGCAAGCCATTGCACAAGCCACGCCTGCACGGCCGCCTGCCGCCGGCGCGGTGGGACCTGCCACGCCGCTGACGCCGGCGCCGGATGACCGCGCCAAGCAATGGCTCAATCTGGTGGACGATCAGAATTACAACGACGCCTACCAGCAAATGAGCAGGACTGCGCAAACCAAGACCACGGCAAGCGCCTGGGCCGCGCGGGTAAGCCAGACCCGGGAGCCGATGGGCGCCATGGCCAGCCGCAATCTCAAAGCCGTCAGGCTCACGCACATACTGCCGGGAATGAGCGACGGCCAGTATGCCACGGTGGAATTCGATTCCAGCTTCGCCCACAAGGGCGCCGCCGTGGAAACGGTGACTTTGATCTCGGACAAGGGCGCCTGGTCTGTGATCGGCTATACGGTCAATTAAAGGCCGCAATCCAGCTGCCAACTGCCGACCGTTAAATCTTGATTCGTCTTCGACCCGGAACATTTGCAGTTTTTTCCGGTTTTCAATGGCAACACATTTGGAGCTGCGCGCCCCATTCCAGCCTTAATCCGTTCAGCCTGGGTTCAGTGCCAAATCGCCAGTCTGCAATGGACGTCTGAAGTGGCGCCAATAAGGGAGAAAGCCATGCATTTCAAAAAAGCATTTTTCGCAGCGGCCGCGATCATCACCGCCGGCGCGGCCACGGCATCCGCACAACCGGCTTGGGTTCCCCCGGGCAATGATCCGAACGGCTATTACAGCCAGGCCGACCATAACGGCTATTACGACCGCAGCGGCAATTACCGGCGCATTCGCGAATACGAGCCGCCTCCGCCGCCCCCTCCTCCGCCGCAAGCCTATTATGAGCGGGGCCGTTACGAATCGGATTGTCGCCGCGGCAATCAGGTGGCCGGCACCATTTTCGGCGCCTTGGCCGGCGGCTTGATCGGCGGCGCGGCCTCTCATGGCAATGGCGGCGCGGTCGCCGGCGGTGCCATTCTTGGCGGCTTGCTCGGCAACACCATCAGCCGCGACATAGACTGCGAAGATCAGCCTTATGCCTTCCGGGTCTATGCCGACTCTCTGAATGGGCCCATCGGGGTCCGCGCCGAATGGCGTAATCGGGGCAATTACGGCTACTTCACGCCCATCAGGGAATTTCGCCGCGGCGGCGAGATCTGCCGGGAATTCACCGAAACTTCCTATCGCGGCCGCGACAGCTTCACCCGCACCGGTGTGGCCTGCCGCGAGCGTGGAGGCAATTGGCGTTTCGATTGAGCATGAATGGGCCGGCATCCCTGCGGCCGGGTGACAGGAACTTGCAGGGATTTGAAACGTTGACGTGACAGTTTGTTTAACCTGCCGGCTTGCCGGCAAGAGGGAGACGGAGATGAAAAAGATTGCGATGATTGCGGCGGCTGCGGCCCTGACATTGGGCTTTGCCGCCACCGGCGCATCGGCAGATGAATGCAGCGGCCGCGACCATACCACCGGCACGGTGCTTGGCGCGGCAGGCGGTGGGATCATCGGCGGCTTGGCCAGTCATGGCAACGGGCTCGGCATCATCGGCGGCGCGCTGTTGGGCGGACTGGCCGGCAACGCCATCAGCCGCGACATGGATTGCAGCGACCGGCCCTATGCCGCCCGCTCTTATGACGAAAGCTTCCATGGCCGTGTCGGCGAACGTCATGAATGGCATAACGGCCCCGACCGCGGCTATGTCGTGACCAACCGCGAATATCGCCGCAGGGGACAAATCTGCCGCGACTTCACCCAGGTGGTCTATCGGCGCGGCCGGGAATTCGACCGTCATGGTACGGCCTGCCAGAGCCGTCGTACCGGCGACTGGGAATTCATGTAAGGCCGTTTACTCCTTGAAACTTTCGGAAAACCCCCGGTCTTGCCGCCGGGGGTTTTGCTTTTTGCGGACCTAAGGATTGCGTAACCAATGTCCTTGTAAACTCTGTTGGAAAACACAACACGCTTCAAGGACATGCCCGAGACCTGGACGATCAGCGTCGGTACCAAGGTTTATGGTCCTTATACCACCGGGCAGATGCGCGCCTTTTACGGAGAAGGCAGGCTTGCGCCCCATTCCCTGGTCGCGCGCGGGGGCGAAGACCAGTTTCACCCTGCGGGCGAAGATCCCGACCTGGCGGCGCTGTTTCCGTCCAACTCATATCCCGATCAGGCTCCTCTGCCGTCTCCGCGCGCGCCGGAGCCCCAGCCCCCGCCGGAGCCGCGGCGTTTCGGCCAGGACGCGGAAGCAAGCGGAGAGCGCACCCGTTTCGTGATCATCGCCGACATGAAGTCCGGTTCGATCAGTGCCCTGGAAGAAGAGATATTCAATCTCGGCCAGGCTTTCCGCTTTATGCCCCAGGCCTGGGTGGTGACCAGCGAGGTCTCGCTCAGCACCATCCGCCATGCCTTGGTGCAGAAGCTCGGCAAGCTTGACACCATTTTTGTCGTGGACACGGTGCGCGATCGCGCCGCCTGGTTCAATTTCGGTCCCGAAGCCGATTCCCGTTTCCGCCGCATGTGGTCGCGCATGCCGGAAGCGGCGCGCAAGGCGGGCTAATCTTTTTCCGCCGGTATCACTTGCGCCAGTGTGGTGGCGAACCTCCGGTAATTCGCCACATAAATCTCCGCCGATAATTTCAGCCCGGCCTGCTGCTCCTCCGTCAATTGCCGCAGCGCCCGCGCCGGACTGCCCAGGATCAAGGCGCCGTCTTCAAAGCTCTTATCCTCGGTGATAAGGGTATTGGCGCCGACCAGCGAACGGCGGCCGACGCGGGCGCGGTTGAGCAGGACCGAACCCATGCCGATCAGAGAGCCGGCGCCGACAAAAGCCGAATGAATGATGACGCGATGACCGACGGTGACGCCTTCGGCGATCTCGACCGGCTGGCCGGGATCGGCATGGATCACGCTGTTGTCCTGGACATTGCTGTTTTCGCCGATCGTAATCCACTCATTGTCGCCGCGGATCACGCTGCCCCACCAGATGCTGGCATTCTTCTTCAGCCTCACTTTGCCGATCACGATCGCGTTGGGAGCGATCCAGTAATCGCCGTCTGGGGGCAGTTCGGGTTGGGCGCCATCGATGGAATAGACCGGCATTCGTAAAACCTTGATTTCGGTTAAGGCGAATAATCCACCCGCCAAGCTTAAAAACCGATAGGCTGAAAGCAAGCGTCGTGATTCGCGAGGGGCCGATCAGAGTGCGTTCAGGCACTATGCATCCAGCCGATAACAGGGGGCAGCCCCTTCCCGTCCCGCACGCTTGTTTTGCCAGAACTTCGCTTAAGATCGGCGCATTCGCCGCTCAGATCGGTCCGCCGGACCGGTTTGCCCTGCCCGCGGCCGGTCGCAACCCACCCTCGCAACATCTGTTCACTGACCTGGGAGAATCCATGGCCAAGCGTTCCGCGCGTTTCAAGACCCGTGACCCTTTGCAGAATGTGCATCCGCTTTTCCCGCGCTCCGGCTGGTCGCCGCTGCCGGCCGGCGAGGACGCGCGTGACCGCAAATACGTGAAAAATGTTCGCGCCATGAGCCCGGCGCAGCAAGAGCTGATGGACGCAATTGACGAGAAAAGCGTGGTCCTGGCGCTCGGCCCGGCGGGAACGGGCAAGACCTATCTCGCCATCGCCAAGGCGGTCGAAGCGTTGGAAGCCGGCAAGGTCGGGCGCATCGTACTCTCCCGCCCGGCGGTCGAGGCGGGTGAATCGCTGGGCTTTCTGCCCGGCGACCTCAATGAGAAACTGGCCCCTTATCTGAGACCGCTTTACGACGCCCTCACCGAAAGACTGGGCACCAAAAGGCTCAAGGCGCTTCTGGCGGAAGGCGTGATCGAAATTGCGCCGGTGGCTTATATGCGCGGCCGCACCTTGAGCGAATGCTTTGTGGTGATAGACGAGGCCCAGAACTGTACCTACACCCAGCTCAAGATGCTTTTGACCCGGCTCGGCTGGCGCTCGACCATGGTCTTGACCGGCGATCCCGGCCAGACCGATCTCCTGCCCGGCATGTCGGGATTGGACCAGATCGCGACAAGATTGGAAAAGCTGCCCGACATTCCGGTGGTGCGGCTCGGCGAGAGCGATATCGTCCGTCATCCGCTG
Organism: uncultured Rhizobium sp.; assembly: GCA_964511505.1. Classification (GTDB taxonomy): domain Bacteria; phylum Pseudomonadota; class Alphaproteobacteria; order Micropepsales; family Micropepsaceae; genus Rhizomicrobium. The sequence goes on along the minus strand of CAZEFQ010000045.1, from coordinate 5,972 downwards.
GTCGCCAGCATGCTGACGGTCTTGTAGGTCTTTAGAGCGTTCCGGTGAGGCCTTTCGGACCTACGGAGAACAACAGGATCACCAGCCCGATGGCGAAAGACCAGTAGGCCGCCAGGATCAGGGCAAAGGCATAGGCCGACACCGAGCAATCGCGGGCGCGGAAGGACTTGGTGGCATTATCCACCAGTACGCTGGGGCCGGCGACCGCCATCACGGCGTAATAGACTGCCTTGCCGCCTGGTCCGTCGGGCTTGTGCGCCAGGAGACGGTAACCATTGGCCGCGATGCCGGACAGTGTGAGGCCGCCGGAGAGCGCGAACAGAAGCATGAGAATGTCGCGCATCTTTTATGCCCCCTGTCCGGCAAGAAGGCCCGCAGCGGCAAGCATGAGTCCCGCCCAGAAGGCGATAATGATGAAAATGACCGTGGCGGAGATGGACATGTGCCAGAATGACCCTGTTTGATGCTTTCAGGGTCGTGCGTCGCAAGAATTGGGCAGAAAAGGCCGGCTTCGCCCGCCCTGCTCCCCGATACCTGCGAAAATGGTTAAAGCCGGACCGGAGGTCCCAGAACAATCGACCGGTCAGGCGCGGCTGGCCGGCGCCGGCGGCAAATCCATTTCCAGGATCGCCATGTTGAAGGCATAGGAGATTTCGCCGTCTTCCTCATCCTTGAACAGGACGCCGACAAACTCGCCATTGACCTGGACCTCGACGGAGTCGGCCTGTTTGGGACGCTCGACGATGGTGATGGTGTCAAGGCGGAACAGGTTGCGCAGATATTTCTCCAGACGCCAGATTTCGGTGCGGGTCATGGGGGCCTCGGAAATGGGGGGCCTTGCCTCGCATGAAGCGCAAAAATGGTCAAGCAGCAGCCTGAACCGGGAAATCAGCCGCTCTTGTCGTCGATAAAGTGATCCATCTCGTGGGAAGGCCGTTCGCTGCCCTTGCAATTCACCAGCTTGGCGGGAACGCCGACCGCGGTGCAGCCGGCAGGCACCGACGTGAGCACCACGCTGCCCGCGCCGATACGGGCATTCTCGCCGATCTCGATATTGCCGAGGATTTTCGCACCCAGCGAGATCAGGACGCCACGCCTCACTTTGGGATGGCGGTCGCCGCTTTCCTTGCCGGTGCCGCCCAAGGTGACATCCTGCATGATGGAAACATCGTCATCCACCACCGCCGTCTCGCCGATCACCACGCCGGTAGCGTGGTCGATCATGATGCCGCGTCCCATCCGGGCGGCAGGATGGATATCCACCGCAAACAATTGGGAGATGCGGCTTTGGAAGAACAGCGCCATGGCGCTGCGGCCCCGGGTCCACAGCCAGTGGGCGATGCGGTAAGACTCCAAAGCGTGGAAACCTTTGTAATAGAGAAAAGCTTCGACAAAGGAATGGCAGGCAGGATCGCGGTCGAGCACGGCGGCGAGATCGGCCCGGAGCGCAATGCCGATGTCCGGATCGGCAGCAATCGCTTCCTCGAAGGTCTCGCGCACCAAAAGCGGGCTCAAATCCTCGCCGCCCAGCTTGCGCGCCATGTGATAGGTGAGCGCGTGCTCCAGCCGGTCATGGCTCAAGACCGTGGCCTGGATGAAGCCGGCCAAGGCCGGTTCGCGCTCCGCCATCGCCTCGGCTTCGGCCTTGAGCCGGGCCCAAACGGGATCGCAACTCGCCAGTTTTTCGCGTGTGACGGCCATGTTATCAGTCTTTCCAGTCGGTCTCCGGCCGGCCAACCAGCCGGCAGCGGGGGCGGTTTTTACCACGAAATTTTGTGAAACTTCAAAATCCCGGCAAAAAGCCTTCAATCTCCCTCTCAGAGATGGCGCTCCAACCCGGCTCTTCAACCCACATGGTATCCTGATGTCCGATAGCCTCGAAAAACAGCACGGCTCTTTCAACCACCCGGCCCCCGATACCATACGTCTTTTGCTCAGCCGCCGCTCCGGCTCGGCGAAGGCGATGACAGGGCCGGGTCCCTCACAAGAACAGCTGGACATGATCCTCGCGGCGGGCGGTCGCACACCCGATCACGGAAAATTGTTCCCCTGGCGTTTCATCGTCTTCGAAGGCGCGGGCCGCGAAAGGATGGGGGATATCCTAGCCGAGATCGTGGAGGCGGAAGGCGAACGGCCCAAGCAGATCGAGGAAGAACGCGGACGCTTCCTGCGTGCGCCCGTGGTGATCGGCGTGATCTCCGCCGCGCGGGAAATGCACAAGATACCGGTCTGGGAACAGGAATTGTCGGCGGGCGCTGTCTGCCAGAACATCCTGACCGCCGCCCATGCCCTGGGCTTTGTCGCCAACTGGATCACCGAATGGTACGCCTACCATCCCAAGGTGAAGGAACGGCTTGGGCTGAAATCCGGCGAGCGCGTCGCCGGCTTCATTTACATCGGCAAGGCGGCGGAACCTTTGGAAGAACGGCCACGGCCCGAGATGGCCAAGATCGTCAGCTACTTTTGAGAAATCAGGCGTAAGCAATCCAAAAGCTATACGCGATCACCGACAGCGCCAGGGCGGCGGGGACGGTGGAAAGATACCAGGACTCCATGGAAACCCTCAATTCGCCGCCTTGGGGACATGGCGTCTCGGGCGCGGTTATTCCATCCGGGAACGGGCGAGGCGGCCATGCCTCAGCCGCATAGCTGACCGATCAACGGATGCCGATCAGCTTATGAGTCTGGAGGGATAACCGCCATTGAGGATGTCGGAGGCAATAGTCCGTCGCTGCCCTGGTGTTGGCGTCCCGTTCCGTACTGTCCATCGGCTGCAGGAAGAAATAGCGGAAATCCTGGCCCGCATATTTTTCCGGCTCCCCTCCCTTTTGGGGATAGATCAGTTTCAGCTCGTCGCCACCTTTGAGAACCTGCTCCGCGTTCGCTTTGGGGCTGACACATACCCAGTCGATTCCGGCCGGCGGTTCCATGGTCCCGTTGGTCTCGATGGCGATCTCGAAACCCTGGTCATGCAGGGCATCGATCAACGGCGCATCCAGTTGCAGCAGCGGTTCGCCGCCGGTGCAGACGACGTAAGGTCTGCCACCTTCACTGGCATGGGGCCACGTCGCCCTGACCGCATGCGCCAGGCCGGCGGCGTCGGCGAACTTTCCCCCGCCGGTGCCGTCCGTGCCGGTGAAGTCGGTATCGCAGAATTTGCAGACCGCCCCGGCGCGATCTTCTTCCAGCCCGCTCCACAGATTGCAGCCGGCAAAGCGCAGAAACACGGCGGGGCGGCCGGTGCGCGCGCCCTCGCCCTGCAAAGTATAGAATATCTCTTTGACCGAATATGCCATGGTCGCGCGAACCGGGCGCGGAATGTGCCCGAGTGTTTAAGCGCCTCCGGCGCCGTTGAAAAACGCTTTACACTTTTCCCTGCCGCCGCTCCACGGTTTTGAACTTGAAATATCCCTCGGCGCGCAATTTGCAGGCCGGGCATCGGCCGCAGCCATAACCCCAGGCATGATGCTGGCTGCGGTCGCCTTCATAGCAGGTCACGCTTTCTTCCAGCACCAGGTCCACCAATCCGGGTCCGCCCAATTCGTCCGCCAGCGCCCAGGTCGCGGCCTTGTCGATCCACATCAAAGGCGTGTGGATATGGACCTCCCGCGCCAGGCCCAGGGACAGCGCCCTGGCGGTGGCCTGGATCGTGTCGTTGCGGCAATCGGGATAGCCGGAAAAATCCGTCTCGCACATGCCGCCGACCAGATCGCCGATGCCGCGGCGATAACCCAAAGCCGCCGCGGCGGTGAGGAACATCACATTGCGGCCCGGCACAAAGGTGTTGGGCAGGCCGTTCGCACCCATTTCCATCGCCATGGTTTGGGTGAGCGCGCTGCCGCCAATGGCTTTAAGGGTGTCAAGCGGAAGCAGATGGTCCTCGCCCAGCTTCTCCGACCAGTGCGGAAAGAGGCGGCGCAATCCGTGCAGCAGGCGCGGACGGGCAGCCAGTTCGCTCCTATGACGCTGGCCATAGTCGAAACCGACGGTCTCGACCCCGTCAAACCGGGAAAGCGCCCAGGCCAGGCAGATGGTGGAATCCTGCCCGCCGGAAAACAGCACCAGCGCCTTGGTTTGGCTCATGGCCTGCTCTTTAGAGCAATAGGCCGCGGCGGAGCGAGCTATTTCTTTCCGGAACGGTTCTCAGGGAAGTCTGTAGCGGTTGCCGCTACGCTGCCGCCAGGCAACTCCGTCCGGAACCGCGACAGAACAAGGACCTGGAGCATTTTCGTGATTCAAGAAGCGCGAAAATGCTCTAGGCGCTCAGCGGCAGCGTTTCGCTGCGGCTGGCGGGCAGGCTGATGCCGACGCTGGTGCCGCTCCCCACCTCGCTTTCAATGACGAGCGTGCCTCCATGCAATTCCGTGAGGGCGCGGGCGATGGAAAGGCCCAGCCCGGTGCCTTCGAACCTGCGGGCAAGCGAGCCGTCCAACTGTCGGAAAGGCTCCATCGCGGCAGCGATGGTCTCAGGCGCCATGCCGATGCCGCTATCGGTGACGATGAAATCGATCCCGTCATCGGCACGGCGCCTGACCGAAACGGCGATCCGGCCGCCTGCCGGCGTGAATTTGATGGCATTGGAAAGAAGGTTGGCAATCGCCTGGGCAATGCGCCGCGGATCCACCTGCAACCCCGGCAGGGAAGCGGGCATCTCAATGGCGATCATGCGCCCACCGCCGGCGGTGGCGCGCGCCATCGAAACGGCCTGGTCGATGATTTCGCTCACCGAAGCAGAGCGCATGTCGATGGTGAGCTGCCCTCCTTCCAGGCGCGAAACGTCGAGCACGTCATTGATCACCGCAAGCAGGCGCTTGCCCGAGGCGTGTATGTCGGCGGCATAGTCGCGGTACGGGCGCTGGCCGACGGGCCCCAGAAGCTCGTCGCGGATGATTTCGGAGAAACCCAGCACCGCGTTGAGCGGCGTCTTGAGTTCGTGGCTCATCGCCGCCAGGAAAGCGGCCTTGGCCCGGTTGGCGAGCTCCGCCTGGCGCAGCGCGGCCCTGAGCGCGCGCTCCGCCTCGATTTTGTGGGTAACGTCCTCGACCGAACCTTCATAGCAAATGAGAACGCCGGACCAGTCGCGCACCGCCCTGGCATTCTCGGAAATCCAGATGCGTTTTCCCGACCGGTGATGAATTTCCGAGACAAAATCGGTGACAAGGTCGTGTGCCTGCATCAGCGCGCGGAATTCTTCGCGCCGTCCGTTTTCGACATAGAGTTGCGATCCGATGTCGGTGAGCCGCGCCATCATCTCGCCGGGAGAGGAATAACCGTAAATCTCCGCCAGCGCCGGGTTGACCGCCAGATAGTGTCCGTCCGGCGTGGTGCGGAAAATGCCTTCCACGGCATGCTCGAAGAATGCGCGGTAACCCGCTTCGCCCCCAGTGACGCGCTTGCGCTGGTTTTCATGGACGCGGTTGATCAGCGCCAGGACCAGTGCCAGCACCGCCAGGATGACCATGCCGGCAAGAAATTCGCGCTCCAGCCCATTGGCGAATCCCAGCCCGATCGCCAGACCCAACACAAAAATGGCGAGACATTTGGAAAGATGGTCCGGGCGTGTTTTGCCTCCGGACACGGCCATGTCCGTGGGCTTGTCCGGCAATGACAGTCCAGCCAGCGACATCGCTTCCACCAGGAAACCGTCTGGGTACAGGAAAAACATAAATAGCGTGTTGACCCTGGTCCCGCGCCCGGCGGAAATTGCGGTTGCAAAACCGGGGCTTGATCCTACAAAAAGTGGAATACACGGCCGGGAGGTTCCGGCGGTATCGCCCCCAAATTGGCGCTGTCTATTTCTCAGGCTGCGGCGGCCCTTTTTCCAGGCACCCGGCGATTGTCCGCCGACGGTCTTTATGTGAGATTGGGCCATTCCCCTTCCCCCTGACCGTATTGAAAATCACATTCCATGTTCCATGCCCTGAACCCGCTTTACATCCTGTCGGGCTTCGCGGTGGGCTTCCTGGTGGGAA
>CAZEFQ010000044.1:0-17083 GCA_964511505.1 uncultured Rhizobium sp. | reverse complement strand
GTTCTTCACATAGTCGGCATGGCCGGGGCAGTCGACATGGGCGTAGTGCCGCTTCTTGGTCTCATACTCCACATGCGCCGTCGAGATGGTGATACCCCGCGCCTTCTCTTCCGGCGCCTTGTCGATCTGGTCATAGGCCGTGAACGTCGCCCCGCCCGTCTCCGCCAGCACCTTCGTGATCGCCGCCGTCAACGACGTCTTGCCATGATCAACATGGCCGATCGTCCCAATATTGCAGTGCGGCTTCGTCCGTTCAAACTTCGCTTTCGCCATTTTGTTCTCCGTCGACTTTTTCCGATGGCCTATCGCTTCGTTATATGAGGCCTATGCGTATTTCGCTTTGACTTCGTCCGCGATCGCCTGCGGCACCTGCTCATAATGATCGAACTGCATCGAATATTGCGCCCGGCCCTGGGACATGGAGCGCAGCGTATTGATGTAGCCGAACATGTTGGCGAGCGGCACCATGGCGGTCACCACCTGGGCATTGCCGCGGCTGTCGGTGCCCTGCACCTGACCGCGACGGGAATTGAGATCGCCGATCACCCCGCCCAGGAAATCCTCCGGGGTCACCACTTCCACCTTCATGATCGGTTCCAGCAGCTTGACCACACCCTTGGAAGCAAGTTCGCGGAACGCCGCGCGCGCCGCGATATCGAAGGTCAGCGCGTTGGAGTCCACTTCGTGGTACTTGCCGTCGACGAGCTTGGCCTGGAAGTCGATCACCGGGAATCCGGCGAGCAGGCCAGACTCCTTCTGTGCCTTGAGGCCCTTTTCCACGGACGGAATGAATTCCTTCGGGATGGCACCACCCACCACTTCGTTCTCGAAGACAAAGCCGGAGCCGGGCGGCAGCGGCTCGAACTCGATGGTCACTTCGGCGAATTGGCCCGAACCGCCGGTCTGCTTCTTGTGAGTGTATTTGACCGTGGTCGGACGAGAGAGAGTCTCGCGATACGCCACCTGCGGCGCGCCGACATTGGCATCCACTTTATAAGTGCGCTTCAGGATATCGACCTTGATCTCCAGATGAAGCTCGCCCATCCCCTTCAAGATGGTCTGGCCGGATTCCTGGTCGGTGGAAACACGGAAAGACGGGTCTTCTTGCGCCAAGCGCACCAGCGCCATACCCATCTTTTCCTGGTCGCCCTTGGTCTTGGGCTCGATCGCCACTTCGATCACCGGGTCGGGGAATTCCATCCGCTCCAGGATCACCGGATTGTTGGGATCGCACAGCGTCTCGCCCGTGGTGGTGAGCTTCAGGCCGGCGAAAGCCACGATGTCGCCGGCATTGGCTTCCTTGATGTCCTCGCGCGAATTGGCGTGCATCAGAAGCATGCGGCCGACCCGCTCCTGCTTGTCCTTGACCGAATTGAGCACGCCGGTGCCCGAGGTCACGGTGCCGGAATAGACGCGCACGAAAGTGATCGAGCCGACAAAAGGGTCGTCCATGATCTTGAAGGCCAGGCCCGCGAACGGCGCCTTGTCGTCGGCCGGGCGGCTGATTTCATTGCCCTTGAGATCGGTGCCCTTGACCGGCGGAATGTCGAGCGGCGACGGCAGGTAATCGACCACGGCGTCCAGCAGCGGCTGCACGCCCTTGTTCTTGAAGGCCGAACCGCACATCACCGGCACGAATTTGAATCCGATGGCGCCCTGGCGGATGCAACGCTTCAAATCTTCGAGCGACGGCTCCTTGCCATGCTCCAGATAAGCTTCCAGCAATGCGTCATCCAACTCGACCGCCATCTCGACCAGGTGAGAGCGCAGCTCGGCGGCCTTGTCCTTGTATTCAGCGGGAATGTCGACTTCGTCGAACTTGGCGCCCAACTGCTCGTCATGCCAGATCAGGGCCTTCATCTTGACGATATCGATGATGCCTTTGAAGTCGGACTCGGTCCCGACCGGCCAAGTGATGACCATGGGGCGGGTGCCCAGCCGGTCGATCATCATGTCGATGCAGCGCTGAAAGTCCGCGCCGGTGCGATCCATTTTGTTGACGAAACAGATGCGCGGCACATGATATTTATCGGCTTGGCGCCACACAGTTTCGGACTGGGGCTCCACGCCGGCGACGGCGTCGAACACCGCAACCGCGCCGTCCAGCACGCGCATCGACCGCTCGACTTCGATGGTGAAATCGACATGGCCCGGGGTATCGATGATGTTGATGCGGTGGTCGCGCCAGAAGCAGGTGGTGGCGGCGGAGGTGATGGTGATGCCGCGCTCCTGCTCCTGCTCCATGAAATCCATGGTGGCAGCGCCATCATGCACTTCGCCGATCTTGTGGCTCTTGCCGGTGTAATAAAGGATGCGCTCGGTCGTCGTCGTCTTGCCGGCATCGATATGCGCGGCAATGCCGATATTGCGATACTGATTGAGCGGCGTGGTGCGAGCCATATCTGTTCCGGTTACCAGCGATAGTGAGAGAAGGCGCGGTTGGCGTCCGCCATCTTGTGGGTGTCTTCGCGCTTTTTGACCGCGGAGCCGCGATTGTTGGCGGCATCCATCAATTCGCCCGACAGCCTTCCGGTCATGGTCGGCTCATTGCGCCCGCGCGCAGCGGTGATCAGCCAGCGTATGGCAAGCGCACGCGAACGGTCGGTACGCACTTCCACCGGCACCTGATAGGTGGCGCCGCCGACGCGGCGGGAACGCACCTCCAGCGCCGGCGAGACATTGCGCAGCGCCTCATGGAAAACCACCAGGGGATCCTGCCTGGTCTTGGCGGCGATGGTGTCGAAAGCGCCATAGACGATGCTTTCGGCGGCGGATTTCTTGCCGTCATACATCAAGCTGTTCATGAATTTGGCGAGGATCAGGTCGCCGAACTTGGCGTCCGGGGTGATTTCGCGGCGCTCGGCGCGGTGGCGGCGGGACATCTCTTTCTCCTTACTTCGGACGCTTGGCGCCGTAGAGCGAACGGCGCTTCTTGCGGTCCTTCACGCCCTGGGTATCGAGCACGCCGCGGATGATGTGATAGCGGACACCGGGAAGATCTTTGACGCGGCCGCCGCGGATCAAAACGACGCTGTGTTCCTGAAGATTATGGCCCTCGCCCGGAATGTAAGTCAGCGCTTCGAAGCCGTTGGTGAGGCGCACCTTGGCGACCTTGCGCAGCGCGGAGTTCGGCTTTTTCGGCGTCGTGGTGTAGACGCGGGTGCAGACGGCGCGCTTTTGCGGGCATTGCTGCAGGGCCGGAACCTTGTTGCGCTTGGGCTTGAAGCCGCGCGGCTTGCGAATCAGCTGATTGACTGTCGGCATTCCACTTTCCTTTTTGCATCCGACGGATGCGCGAAACCAAAAACCGAACGCGGGGCGAGATCCCCGGTCCGAACTTGCGGAGGACTGAGAGATTCGAACCTCTGAGTCGCGCGTGACAAACTCGTAAACTGGCTTCCCAGCAGCGTTTTTGCGGGTTTCCCGCAGACAGCCTGCTCTGGAAGGTGGCGCTATATATCTTTGGGGGGTGGCAGGGTCAAGCGCGTAAAGTAAGGATATTTCAAAGGCTTCGCCCGCATTTTCGGGGTCTAAATGCAGTTAAGTCTTATTCGCGTAAAGAAAATTCGACCGGCACCACGGCATCCAATGTTTTAGCGGGAAAACCGGCCGGGAGCGCGGGCAGAGGTTCAGCCCGCCGGATCAGGGCCAGGGCCTCGGCATCCAGGACGGGACGGCCTGAGCTCTTGGCGATTTCCACGGAAAGCAGATTGCCTCCCGCATCCATGATGAAGTGAAGCATCACCATCCCCTCGATATGCGCCCGGCGGGCTTCGGGCGGATAGCGCTTGAAGCGGTTCAACTGGGAAAGCAACCGGCCGAGAAAAGCATCACGTCCCTCCCCCACTATGGTGGCTTGAAGGGGGGTGGACAAAGCGATCACGGCCGGCGGGGCCTCCATGTGCGGCGGCGGTATGGTCTGGATCACCACCGGTGGCGGCACCGCGATGACAGCTTCCGGCGGGTGGAGCAATTGCGGCGGCGGGGGCGGCAGGACCTCGGCCTTTTTCTTCACCATCTCAATCCTGGCCACAATCTCCTGCACCGGCAGGGTATGCGCGGCATGCAGACCCGCGATCAGCGCCAGAACCACCACAACATGCAAGGCGATGGTGAAAGCCAGTGCCCCGCCGCGCCCGCCCCTGCCCGCGCCCTGGCTGCAAACCAGGTGGTCGGGGCGTTTCAGCAAACGGAATTCGTCTCGGGTGGGCGCCATGGTCATGAGGCGGCCTCCTCTGCCAGAGGCACAGTCATGGGGATGTGCACACGATATTTCTTCCACCACATGACGACGCCGGTGGTGACAAAAAGAGCCGGGACCAACCCGGACAGGAACAACAGGAAGCGCCACACCGGACCCAACAACCCTTGATGCACCGGCCGCTGCCAGGCGGCCCAATTCGCGAAGGGATCGCGCACCGAGATGACTTGCGCCTTGTAGGGATCAACCAGCACGGTGGCGGCCACCGCGCCATGGCTGAACAGCGCCACGCTGACGGGCTGGCCGGCGCGCGCAGGCAAACTGATGCTGCGCGGGATCGCGCCCGGCACGGCGTCAAGCGCGAGCTTGAGCGCGGCATCCGCACTCACGCGTTGTCCCGAGGCTGCCACAGCAGGCGGTGTACCACCCGCCTGTTGTCCCGGACCCGGCATGCCGAACAGCTGCGGCCAGGCCAGCACCACCCCCGAGAAACTCACCGCCATGAACACGGCGAAGACCCAGATGCCCACCGCGGCATGCAGCTCGCGGTGGAAGCGCAGGCCTTTGGCGGTGCGGCGCACGCCAAAGGCGTATTTCCATTGGCCGCGGCGGGGCCACCATAGAACCAAACCGCTCAGGCCCAGGATGCACATGGCGACACCCAGCCAGCCCACCACCTGGGTGCGTCCGTCGCGTCCCATCAGGAAATTGCCGTGCAGCTGATGCGCGAAGGCCAATATGGCTGGCAAGGGTGAGCTGCGCCGGTCAAGCACCGCTCCGCTGACCGGATCGAGATAAAGCTGCGAACCCTGACCAGGACCTCTTGTCCCGTCTCGCACCGCATTGTCACGCGGCGGCGCACTGACCCGCGCCACCACCGGCGTTTCCGCGGTGACCGGCAAGGTGATCTGCACCTGGCCTTGGCTGCCCATGGCCTTGCGCGCCGCCTGGGCAAGCGTATCGAGGGAAAGCAGATCGCCATGCGCCACCACGGCAGGCGGCGGATTGAGGAAGGCGGCGATCTCCTGGTCGTAGACGATGGCGCTGCCGGAAAGGCCCAGCGCCGCCAGGAACAGGCCCAGCAGCAAGCCGATCCACATATGGAGCTGGAACAGAAGCCGGCGCAGCTGGGTAAAGCGCATTTGGATAGCTCCTTCAGGCATCCGCCCAGCGGCGGAGAAGATTATGATAAAGCCCGGTCAGGCTCACGATCTCGGCATTGTCGCCCACGCTTTTGCGCAAGGCCTGGATGGCGCCGTCGAGTTGGAACAGCATGCTTCGCGCCGCATCGTCGCGCACCATGCTCTGGATCCAGAAGAAGGAGGAGACGCGGCTGCCGCGCGTCACCGGGGTGACGCGATGACGGCTGGTGGCCGAATAAAGGATCAGGTCGCCGGCGGAGAGCCTGACGCTGTGATCGCCAAATGTGTCCGCGATCACCAGCTCGCCGCCATCATAGTCTTCAGGCTCGGTGAGGAAGAGCGTGGCCGACAGGTCGGTGCGGAGGCGCAAGGGCGGCCCCGCGCTTCGCACAAAGCGGATGGCATTGTCGATATGCATGCCGAAACCCATGCCGGCGTCATAGCGGTTGAACAGGGGCGGAAAGACCTTTTGCGCCAGCGCGGCCGAGGTGAAGAGCGCGTTGCGGCCCAGCGCGGAGAGAATGATCTCCCCCGCCTCGCGGTGGCCGGGCGAGTTTTCCGGCACCTGAAGATTGTTTTTCGCCTGGCCGGATTGCGCGCCGGCGGTGATGCGCCCGTCCGCCCAATCCGCGGCTTCAAGCAGGCCGCGAACCTGCTCCAGTTCCACCCGGCCGAGGAGAGTGGGGACGCGCACCAGCATGGCTAGAGTTTCGCCTCAACCGAGAAGATGAAGCTGCGTCCCGGCGCCGGAGTGCCGCGATTGCCGAAGGATTGGGAATAGTTCAGCCGGTCGGTGATGTTGTTGATATTGAACTGAAAGCGCAGCTTTTCGATTTCATAGGCGGCGACAGCGTCGAGTTCGACCGTCTCCGGGATCAGCACAATGCGCGTATAGCCGGTCGGCATGGGCGAAGGCGTTCCCGCCGGCACGCCCATTGTCGTGGTGGCGGTGGAATAGGCGTTGTGAAGACGCGACTGATAAACCATGCCGCCGCCCAGCGACAGGCCCGGCAGGAAGTCGTCGGCCTTATAGTCCGCCCAGAGCGACGCGGCATGCTTGGGAACAAAGGTGATCTGCGTGCCGGTGGTGTAGGGGTTGACCGCGCAGCCGGCATGGGTGGCGCCGCCTCCGGATGGCGTAATGGCGCCGCAAAACAAGTCCCGGGTCACAACGGGATCGAGATAGGTATAGGCGGCGGTAAGACTGAAATGTTGCGCAACCTCACCGGCAACCGAGGCTTCCAACCCGCGCACGCGCTGCTTCTGGCCGGACTGCAGGGTGATATCCCCTGAGACCGGATCGACCAGAACGGCATTGGATTTGCCGACCTGGAAGACCGACCCGGTCAGCCCAAGCCCGCCCCGGACCGCGGCCTTGGCGCCAAGCTCAAAACTTTCGCTGACCTCGGGGTCCAGCGAGGAATTGGTGCCGGATAAAGGCGTTGGCGAGCCCACCACCGACGTGCCGATCGGCACCGAGGATTTGCCGTAGGACAGATAGTAGGTCTGGTTGCGATCCGGCTCGAACACCAGGCTGGCGCGCGGATTGACCAGGCCGGAAGGCGCCTTGAACTGTGCGGCAACGCCCGCGACCGTGGTGGTGTTGAAAACGGCCTTGTAATTGTCCACGCGCACGCCTGCGATCAGCGACCAGGCTTGGTCGAACCACAAGCGGTCGGTGGCAAAGAGCGCCAGGTCGCTGGCGCGGGCGGTGGAATATTCCACCGTCGCCGCGGTGACGCTGGTGTTGGCGACGTTGGCCGGCGTGGCCAGGATCACATCATAGCCCCGCGGATAATCATGTGGGGTGTCGAGCAGCGGTCGGCCGATATTGGCGCGCGCGCGTGTGTGGTCGTTGAGCGGATAGCCGTATTGCGCCAGGGTGGGCAAGCTATAGGCGTAGATCGTGCGGTCGGCATTTTGGTAAGACACATCGATTCCCGCGATCAGGGTGTTGCGCAAACCGCCGATACGGAAATTGGCGCTGGCGCTGGCGATATCCTGCATGCCCCAGCTGTTCTGCCGATAGGGGCCGCCGCCGCCCATGCCCGCCATCGCGGTCGCAGGACTGGTGAAGACCGCGTTGGAGCAGAAATTGGTCGCAGCCGTCTGGTCGCAGCGGTCCACCGAGGAATATTGGAAATAGCGGGAATAGACGCCGACGCGGGCATCGTTGGAAAGGCTCAGCCAGTCACTCGCCGCATGGCTGAGCCTGGCGGTGACGATATCGGCGTCGTTGCGGTCCCTGTCGTTCCTGAAGCCGAGAAAGGTGTTGCGCGGGATGCCGAACTCGCTGACCGGTTCGGCATAGATGCTGCCGATGGGCTGCGCCACCACCAGGCCATAGTCCGGGCGGGAATTGGTGTGCTGGTGAAGATAAGACGCGGTAAAGACCGTATCGGTGCCCAGGCCCAGCGCAATGGAGGGGGCGATGCCCCAGCGGTGATTGTGCACCAGGTCGCGGTCCACCACCCCGGAATCCATCAGCATGGCATTGAGGCGCACCGCTGCGCTGTCGGAGAGCGGATAATTGAAGTCGATGGTGGCGCGGGCATGATCGCCATTGCCGCCTTCCAGATGGGCGCTTTCGCTTTCGGTGAGGAAGGGCGATTTGGTGACGGTGTTGATGGCGCCGCCGGTGGTGCCACGCCCAAACATCAGACCCGAAGGTCCTTTCAGCACCTGCACTTCTTCATAATCGAAACTGTCGCGGGTATAGACTCCGAAATCGCGCAAGCCGTCGAGGTAGACATCGTCCTTGGCGTCGAAGCCGCGCAGCTTGAACTGGTCGCCGGCGAGCGTGCCGCCCTCGCCGATGGCGATGGTGATGCCCGGCACGTTGCGCAGCGCCTCGCCCAGGCTGGTGGTGGCTTGGGCCTGCATGGTGGCGGCATCGACCACGCTCACCGCCTGGGGCGTGTCCTGGATGCTTTCGGACGGCATGGTGGAAACCGGCGGGGCGTGGTTGAGCGCGTTCCTGTCGGCATTGTCATTGACGGTGACGGGGCCGAGCTGAACCGGGCCGCTGTCCTGCGTGTCTTCCTGGGCGCGAACCGGCGCGGCCAGCATCAGGACGCCGAGGGAAACCCCGCCCAGCAATTTCAAGCCGCGTAATCGGTGTGAAAAAGAAAACATGGGGAAACCCCTCCAGAAGGCAGCATCACGTTGGTGGCTGGCTTCCTGCCGCGGGGACCGCGGAGGGGCTGGCTGATGAAACGGCGGCTGATCTATTTCACTTGGTCAGAATCAGCTTGCCGTTGCTGGTGAGGCGGAGGCGATATTCCTGGCCGTCATGTTCAAGGATCACCTCGCGGTGTCCCCCGAAGAGCTGTGCCGCCTCGATCCGGGCCGGTTGACCCCGGCCGGCTTTCGGCGGCTCAAGCTTTGTCTCCGTGGCGGCCAAGCACCGTCTCCCTCACTTGCCTGCTTCTCAAAGCACGGGAACCGTCTATTTGCAAGTGATTTGCAACAGCAATTGCAAGTGAGGACTAATGAGGGGAATGGGCCGTTTTAGATCAATATGTTACGGGCGAAATCAGGAAAACAGGTCGAAGCGCGTCCCCGCCACGCGCGCTTCGTGTTCCAAAAGGCGGCGCTTGAGCGGCAAGCCGCCGCCATAACCGGTGAGGCTGCCGTCGCTGCCGATCACCCGATGGCAGGGCACGATCAGGGCGATGGGATTGGCGCCATTGGCGGCGCCCACGGCGCGGGCGGCATTGGGAAAGCCGATGGCCTTGGCGATGGCGCCATAAGAGGTGGTGGTGCCGAAGGGAATGTCGAGCAAGGCATCCCAGACCCGCTTGTTGAAATCCGGGCCTTCGGCGTCCAGCTCCAAATCAAAAGCCTGGCGCTTGCCTTTGGCATATTCGTTCACCTGGCGGCGAACTTCGGCGAGCGCCTTGCTGTCGCGCTCGGCCTCAGGATCGGCCTTGGCAGCACCCGTGGCGCGCAGATGAAAGCGCAGCAACTTCCCGTCTTCGTCCACCCAGGCGGCGAAGGTGGTGCCGAAAGGCGATTCAATCATGTCCCAATAGTGTTTCATCGTCATTCTTCCTTACGCGGCTTCCCGCAGATAGGTCCAAAGATGCATGGTGGCGAGGCTTCTGTGCGGCGCGAATTGCGCCATCAGTTTTGCGGCCTCTTCGTGATCGGGCCGCTCCTGGAGCTTGTGCAGTTTCTGCAAAGCGGCGGCGAGCGCACTGTCGCCCACCGGCGCCGCGTCGGCGAAGCCCATGCGCATCATCACATAGCGCGCCGTCCAGGTGCCGATACCGCGTTGGGCGGTCAACCGCTTTTCCGCCGCGACAGCGGAGCCCTGGGTCAGGCTCTCGACAGGGAGCGCACCTTTCGCCACCGCCGCTGCGGCGTCGATCAGATAGCTCGCTTTGGAACGGGAGAAGCGGCGGGCGTTCAATTTTGCCACGCTGAGACCGGCCACCCGCTCCGCGGTGGGATGGGCGCGCATATGTCCGATGGGCTCTCCCGCCATCTCGATCAGGTCACGACGCAATGAGCCGGCGAACTTGATGTTGATCTGCTGGCCGATGATGGCCCAGGTGAGCGAGTCGAAGCCGGTGGGCAGGTTAGGCAGCCGCAAGCCGCGGCGGGGCGCGACGAATTTGGCATGGCGGGTCTCAAAAGGCGTGACCTCGTTGTTGAGACCCAACATGCGCAGGGCGACGTCATGAACAAAGGCCATGCTGGCGGGCGAGAGCTTCCTGTCCGCTTCCAGCCTGGCCCAGACACCTTCTTTTTCGAAGCTGAGTTCCAGGATCACCGGTCCGTCTTCGGTGGAAAGCGCCTTCCAGATCTTCTGGCCTTCGCTTCTTTCGGTGAGGCCTTCCGGATCGCGGGCATGATAGCTGAGGATTTCCTTGGCGCGGTAAAAGGCCGGCAGCTGGATCAGGAAAACCGAGCCGCCCCGCAGCGCGCGATACGCGCCGGGGGTCATCCTGGTATGGGCCAGAAACTGGCGATGGAAGACGGATTCCGATTCAAAGCCGGCGGCAAAGCCCACATCCACCACCTTGTCATCGCCCGAAAGCAGAGCGCGCGCCGCGGCGCGCACCCGCTCACGCCGGAGCCACTGGGCGGGCGCGAGATGGGCATGGTCGCGGAAGAGGCCGGCCAGCTTGGTAAGACTGACGCCGCCGGCTTTTGCCAGCGCGGAAGCATCGGGGAAGTCTTCCGGTGTCTTGCGCACCCGTGCCGCCAGGCCTTCAAACAGGGAAACATTCTCGTCCTCGCCCCGGTAATAAAGATCGGGGCGGCAGCGCTTGCAGGCGCGCAGACCTGCCTTCTGGCACTCGGCCTCGGTGCGGTAGAGGGTGACGTTCTCTGCCTTGGGCGGATGGGTGGGACAGGAGGGAAGGCAGTAGATTCCCGTGGTGCGGACACCGATCAGGAACTTGCCGTCGAACTTGCCGTTTCTTGCGTCTTCGCGGGTCCAGGAAAAAGGCTTGGGCAATGTCATGGGGGCTAACATAGGTACGCCCTGCCCGCTTCGCCTCCTATTTTCACCGTTGGCTGTTAGACCTATTTGGATAGCCGGGCAGCAAGCTCCGGATAGAACTGGGTGAAGGTGGTGTCGGTGCGGGCATTGTCCGCGTGGCAGCCATAGCAGGTGGCAGTCTGGGGCTGGACCGCGGCGGAACTCGCCCCGTTGGCAAAGATATAGAAACCCCAGCCGCCCTTGGCCGCATCCTTCACATGGGTTTCGATTCGGTTGGGCATGCCCGCCTGGAACTGGCCGCGCTTCAAGACCGGATCGTCATTGCTGCCGGCCCGCGTTTCCAGCACCAACACGGTCTTGTCCGGCCATTGGCCGCTTTTCTGGAAGGCCTCATAGGATTCGCGGTTGACGAAGACGTTATTAAAGACATGAGCCTTGGCCTCGCCGCTGTCGGTGTAGGACATGTCGAAGCCGGAGGAGAGGAAGACCCAGCTCCGGTAGTTCTCCGGTCGCAGCATTTTGCCGTCAGGACTGTAGTTGAGGGTGGTTTGCGCCCAAGCCGTTCCGGCCAGGAGCATTGCCATCGCCGCGCCCATCGTGATCTTGCCCATGGAGCCACTCCCCCGCGTCTTTGAAGAGTAGCACGGCCAAAGAAAAAGGCGCCATCACTTGCGGCCAGCACAGACCCACCCTTCCCCGCGCGCGAAGCGCTCGGGGGGAGGTGCCCAGTCCATAGCGGCGGCTATGGACGCGCTTGCGATGCGAAGGGTGAGGTTGGCGACCAAGCCAACCGAACGCCGAGCAACCTTTTGGTTGCGAAGGCAGGATCGGAGGGGGAAAAGAAAAGGCCGCCGGATACAATCCGACGGCCTATCATTTTGTACTGGAAAACGCCGCTATTCGGCGGCAGGCGCCGGAGCCTCCAAGGCGGCCACGGGCTGCTGGGCCGCGTGTTCCGCCTGGATCGCCTTGTCGCGCTCGGTGGCGATATGGCGCAGACGCGCGATCGCCCCGCCGGTGCCGGCCGGAATGAGCCGGCCGACAATGACGTTTTCCTTGAGGCCTTCCAGCATGTCCACCTTGCCGTTGACCGCCGCGTCGGTGAGGACGCGGGTGGTTTCCTGGAAGGAAGCGGCCGAGAAGACCGAACGGGTCTGGAGCGACGCCTTGGTGATTCCGAGCAGGATGGCGCGGCCTTCCGCCGGCTTCAATCCATCGGCAACCGCCTTGGCATTGGCCTGGTCGAGTTCGGACTGGTCGACATGCTCGCCCGCGATCAGGGTGGTTTCGCCGCCCTCGGTGACCTCGAGCTTCTGCATCATCTGGCGGCAGATCACTTCGATATGCTTGTCGTTGATCTTGACGCCTTGCAGGCGATAGACGTCCTGGATCTCCTTGACCAGGTAGATCGCCAGCTCCTCCATGCCCTTGATGCGCAGGATATCGTGGGGGCTGGGGTTGCCTTCCACGATATAGTCGCCCTTCTCGACATAATCGCCTTCGCGCACGCTGATGTGCTTGCCCTTGGGGATCAGATACTCGGTCGGCTCCAGCTTGTCGGACTTGGGCTTCACGATCACGCGGCGCTTGTTCTTATAGTCCTTGCCAAACTCGACAAAGCCGTCGGTCTCGGCCAGCACCGCCGCTTCCTTGGGCTTGCGCGCCTCGAACAGCTCGGCCACGCGCGGCAGGCCGCCGGTGATGTCGCGGGTCTTGGCGCCCTCGGTCGGGATGCGGGCGAGCACGTCGCCGGCCCGGACGTCGGAACCGTCTTCCACCGACAGAATGGCGTCGGCGGAGATGGCGTAGCGCGCCTCGCCGCCGCCCGGCAGCAGGATCGGCTTGCCCTTCTTGTCCACGATGGAGATGCTGGGACGCAGGTCGGGCGCGTTCTTGCTGCCCGTGCCGCGGCTGTCCATCACCACCTTGTTGGAGACGCCGGTCTTTTCATCCGACACTTCGCGCACGGTGACGCCGAAGATCAAATCTTCGTATTTCACCGTGCCTTCGACATCGGTCAGCACCGGCAGCGCGTTGGGGTTCCATTCCGCGATGCGGTCGCCGCGCTTGACGCTTGCGCCCTCATCCAGTTTGAGGCGTGCGCCATAGGTGATGCGGTAGCTTGCCCGCTCCAGGCCCTTATTGTCGGTGATCACTACCTGCATGTTGCGGCCCATCGCGATCAGCTCACCGTCGGAGTTCTTGACGATGTTGCGGTTCACGATCTTGACCTTGCCGTCATAGCTGGCCTCGATCTTGGACTGGCCCGCCACCTGCGCCGCGCCGCCGATATGGAAGGTGCGCATGGTGAGCTGGGTGCCCGGTTCGCCGATCGACTGGGCGGCGATCACGCCCACCGCTTCGCCGATATTGACCGGCGTGCCGCGCGCCAAGTCGCGGCCATAGCATTTGCCGCAGACGCCCTCATTGAGCTCGCAGGTGAGCACCGAACGCACCCGCACCTTCTGGATATGGGCGGTTTCGATCTTCTCAGCCAGATCCTCGGTCACTTCCCGGCCGCGCCGTGCGATCACATCGCCGGTTTCCGGATGCTTGACATCCTCCGCCGTGGTGCGGCCCAGGATGCGCTCGGTCAGCGAAGCCACCACCTGGCCGCCGTCGATCTCGGCCTGGACGGTGACACCGCGCTTGGTGCCGCAATCCTCGGCCGTGATGATGCAGTCATTGGCGACGTCGACAAGGCGGCGGGTGAGATAGCCCGAATTCGCCGTCTTGAGCGCCGTATCGGCCAGGCCCTTGCGGGCGCCGTGGGTGGAGTTGAAGTACTCCAGCACGGTGAGGCCTTCCTTGAAGTTGGAAAGGATCGGCGTCTCGATGATCGAGCCGTCGGGGCGCGCCATCAAGCCGCGCATGCCGGCCAGCTGCTTCATCTGCTGCGGGCTGCCGCGGGCGCCGGAATGGCTCATCATGTAGATGGAGTTCATCTCGGCGATGCGGCCCGATTCCGGGTCGATCTTCTCGGCGGCGATCTCCTTCATCATTTCCGCCGCCACCTGGTCGGTGCATTTCGACCAGATGTCCACCACCAGATTGTACTTCTCCTTATCGGTGGTGAGACCGTCCTGGTATTGCTGCTCGTATTCGCGCACCCGGTGACGGGTCTCGTCGATCAGCTTCTGCTTGGTGGCGGGCACCACCATGTCGTCCTTGCCGAAGGAAATACCGGCCTTGCAGGCTTCGCGGAAGCCGAGCGCCATCATGGCGTCGGCGAACAGCACCGTCTCCTTCTGGCCGCAATGGCGGTAGACCTCGTCGATCAGCTGGCTGATCTCCTGCTTGCGCAAAAGGCGGTTGACCAGCTCGAACGGAATCTTGGGATGCCGCGGCAGGATTTCCGCGATCATCATACGGCCCGGGGTGGAATTCACCCGCCGCACCACCGGCTTTCCGTCCGCATCCACCGTGGCGTAGCGCGCCTTGATCCGGGCATGCAGGGTCACGGTGCCGGCAAACAGGGCCTGCTCGATCTCCGCCATGTCGGAATAGAAGCCCTGCAGCGGACGTTTGGTCTTGGGGTCTTCCCTGTATTCGCCCGGTTCGCCCACCCGCTCCTGGCTCAGATAGTAAAGGCCCAGCACGATGTCCTGGGTGGGGACGATGATGGGTTTGCCGTTGGCGGGCGAAAGGATGTTGTTGGTGGACATCATCAAGACGCGCGCTTCCAGCTGCGCCTCAAGGCTCAGCGGCACATGCACCGCCATCTGGTCGCCGTCGAAATCGGCATTGAAGGCGGTGCAGACCAGCGGGTGAAGCTGGATCGCCTTGCCCTCGATCAGCACCGGCTCGAAGGCCTGGATGCCGAGGCGGTGCAGGGTGGGCGCGCGGTTCAAGAGCACCGGATGCTCGCGGATCACTTCTTCCAGGATGTCCCAGACTTCCGGCTTCTCCTTCTCCACCAGCTTCTTGGACTGTTTCACGGTCTGGCTGAAGCCCTTGGCCTCAAGCCGCGAATAGATGAAGGGCTTGAACAGCTCGAGCGCCATCTTCTTGGGCAACCCGCACTGGTGCAGCTTGAGCTCGGGACCGACCACGATCACCGAACGGCCGGAATAGTCCACCCGCTTGCCCAGGAGATTCTGGCGGAAGCGGCCTTGCTTGCCTTTCAGCATGTCGGCCAGCGACTTCAGCGGACGCTTGTTGGCGCCGGTGATGACGCGGCCGCGGCGGCCATTGTCGAACAGCGCGTCCACCGATTCCTGCAGCATGCGCTTTTCGTTGCGCACGATGATGTCCGGCGCCTTGAGCTCGATCAGCCGCTTGAGGCGGTTGTTGCGGTTGATGACGCGGCGATAGAGATCGTTCAAGTCGGAGGTGGCAAAGCGGCCGCCATCCAGCGGCACCAGCGGGCGCAGCTCGGGCGGGATCACCGGCACCTGGGTCAGGATCATCCATTCCGGGCGATTGCCGGAATCGATGAAGGCATCCACCACCTTGAGACGCTTGACCAGCTTCTTCTGCTTCTCGCCACCGCTAGAGTCGGCAATCTCGGCGCGCAACTGGTCGCGCAGCTTGATCAGATCGATCGCGGCCAGCAGCTTGCGAATGGCTTCGGCGCCGATCTCGGCGGTGAAGCTGTCATTGCCGTATTCGTCCTGGGCCTTGTAATACTCGTCTTCGGTGAGGAGCTGGCCTTCCTTCAAGGGCGTGAGGCCGGGCTCGATGATGATGTAATTCTCGAAATAGAGAACGCGCTCCAGGTCCTTCAGCGTCATGTCCAGCATCAGGCCGATGCGCGAGGGCAGCGACTTCAGGAACCAGATATGGGCGACGGGGCTGGCGAGCTCGATATGGCCCATGCGGTCACGCCGCACCTTTTGCACCGTGACTTCCACGCCGCATTTCTCGCAGACAATGCCCTTGTACTTCATGCGCTTGTATTTGCCGCACAAGCATTCGTAATCCTTCACCGGGCCGAAGATGCGGGCGCAGAACAGGCCATCACGCTCCGGCTTGAAGGTGCGGTAATTGATGGTCTCCGGTTTCTTGATCTCGCCATGGCTCCAGCGCAGGATCTGGTCCGGCGAGGCCAGCGAGATTTTGATGCGATCGAAGGAAGGGATTTCCTTGGGCGCGCCGAAGACATTCATCAGTTCTTGATTCATACGAACGTCCTTTCAACTTCACTCGGTTGACTTCTGCCTTTGGGGCATGCGCCAATCCGGATCATTCATTCAAAAGCCTGGATGCCCGCTTTCCCGCGGGCATGACAGGCAGGATTACGGGGCCGGACCGTTGACCAGCTCCACATTCAGCGAAAGCGAACGCATTTCCTTGACCAGCACGTTGAAGCTTTCCGGGATGCCGGCCTCGAACGTGTCTTCGCCACGCACGATCGCCTCATAGACCTTGGTGCGGCCGGCCACGTCGTCCGACTTGACGGTGAGGATTTCCTGCAGCGTGTAGGCCGCGCCGTAAGCCTCGAGCGCCCAGACTTCCATTTCGCCGAACCGTTGCCCGCCGAACTGCGCCTTGCCGCCCAAGGGCTGCTGGGTGACCAGCGAATAGGGACCGATGGAGCGGGCATGGATCTTGTCGTCCACCAGATGGTTCAGCTTCAGCATATAGATGTAGCCAACCGTGACCGGACGGGTGAAGGACTCGCCGGTGCGGCCGTCGAACAACGTCACCTGGCCGGTTTCCGACAACCCCGCCTGGCCCAGCATGTCGACAATGTCATGCTCCTTGGCACCGTCGAACACCGGGGTGGCGATGGGGATGCCGATGCGGAGATTCTCCGCCAGCTCCATCAACCCGTTGTCCTCGATCTGGCTGAGGCGTTCGTCGTTGGCATAGATATGCTTCAGGTGGCGGCGCAGCGGCTCGTATTTGCCGTCGCGCTTGACCTTGTCGAGCATGTCGCCGATCTGCCGCCCCAATCCCGAACAGGCCCATCCCAGATGGGTTTCCAGGATCTGGCCCACATTCATGCGGCTCGGCACGCCCAAAGGATTGAGCACGACGTCCACCTGCGTACCGTCCTCGAGATAGGGCATGTCTTCGATCGGCGTGATGCGCGAGATCACGCCCTTGTTGCCGTGACGGCCGGCCATCTTGTCGCCGGGCTGCAGCTTGCGCTTCACCGCCACGAAGACGCGGACCATTTTCATCACACCCGGCGCCAGTTCATCGCCGCGCCGCAGCTTCTCCACCTTGTCGGCGAAGCGCTTGTCGAGCCGCTGCTTGCTGTCGTCATACTGCTGACGCAGGCCCTCGATCTCCGCCATCGCCTTCTCGTTGCGAAGCCCGATCTGCCACCATTGATGGCGC